>JALDAG010000033.1 GCA_022729255.1 Candidatus Nanohalarchaeota archaeon
AACGACAACGTTGTAGAAGTTACGGAATATTATGACGGTGTTTGTCAAAATGAAGCGTGTACGACTGAAGGAGATTATAGTGATAGAGACGAAAATGTTGTAGAGACATGTGATGGCGAGGAAACAAGAACCGATGAATATTGTAAAAACGATAATGTGTTAGTAAAAGAAGAATGTACTGCTCCAGAAACATGTAGTGGAGGAAGTTGTACATTGGGAGAAGAAAGTTGTCAAACAGTTGATGAAACCCCGTGTGGTGACGGATATGTGTGTTCAGATAGCGAATGTGTCCCAAAACCAGGTACCGCCAATTATTCTGACTCAGAATTCGGCGAAATCATAAGAGCAGGGTATACATCAAATCCTTATCTGGAGTACTACGAAGAAGTCGATTCAAACACAAACAACAATAACGGAAATGAAAAACCTGAGACAAAAGAAGAATGCGAGGCAGCTGAGGGATGGGAATGGGAGGTTGTGGACAGTGAAATGGTTCACCAAGAATGTACTACAGATGACGGACAAAGCGGATATCTTTATGATTGTACAACTCAACATGCTATACACCATACAGGATATATAGATATTGAAATAAGTTGCGAGGACCAGAAATATGATGCGATTCCTCATGATGACAAACTAGGGTTTTTAGACTGGAAAATACGTTTAAACCATGCTGCAACAGAAAATTCCTGGGGACCAAGGTATAGTTGCAACCAAGTGCCATATACTGAATTCGATGAGTGTGACGGTATCCCAACAGATCAATGTAATATACCAGAAGAAGAACTGGAAGGTTTTTCCCAGTGCGAAACAGGCATAGACACTATTACCAGCATAGATTGAAAACAGAGTATAGTAAAAATAAAAAATTAATAAGCAAGAGCGGACAATGATTTTACAATGGCTTTTAAAAGAAAGGGAATAGGCCTCAACATGATCGGAAACATCATAATCGCCACAATAGGAGTTTCTTTACTTGTGGCCATAATCTATGGCGGTTTTGGTGTTGACACGGATCAGTTCTTCTGTACCTTGTACCAAAGAGGAGCTTCTATATTCACAGACCAGACATACCATCCTGGAATGTGTCGAACAGGTTCAGAAGAGACTTATCAAGAGATAACCACTCCGGAAAAAAGCAGATTCACACTAGAACTAGCCAGAGAGATAGTGAATTGTTGGGATGAGTATCAAGGATATTATACCAATGAAGAGCTCTGTAGAGGGTGGAACGTCCAAAACCTTGAAGAACCTGTGAATGAATCCTACCTCAATCAGAAACTTAAAGAAAACGATTTATGTCCTGATGTGATACAAAATAATGAAACAGAGCATGTTACAGGTACAACATGTGGAGAAGAAAACCAGATAATGTTCGACGTAAAAAACATATCCAAAGGAGACATGGTTTTGATAGAGTACAACACGACCTTTGAGGAACCTCCAAAGGAGTACATAAAGGTGTATAGATAGATGGGATTATCACTGGATTACATCGCTAAGTATGTCATCATAGCGATATCAATACTTATAGCGACAGGAATACTTATGACGATAAGCGATCAGATCACAGGTCCAGAGACAGTTATCAATGATGAAAACGGGGAAACGGAAGTGGTTGATTTGGAAGAAGACCAGGATCTTCCTCAAAGAATCTCAAGACTGATAGATATGTGTGATGATATGACGGCTGATATGTATGAAGCACACACTTGTTTTGTTGTAAGGTGGGAAGACGACGAGGATATAGATAAAGAAGATATACAAGAAGAGTTATCGGATTCATTGAAGGAAAGAACGGATTTCAAAACCGACGAATATACAGGTAACTCCCTGATAATTTCTTTCAACTTTGGAACCAACAAGATAGAAGTGGAACAATGAAAGCTTCCTTTTCTCTTGAAATGGTGGCGAAGTACCTTCTGATAAGTATAGCGATAATAGTGGGTATAGGCATCATATACTCACTGCAACAGCCTAACACCGTCTTCGAAGAAATAATGGGTTCAGAGGGCTACGAAGAAACATACATATGTTCGGAATACGGCCACCATCAAGAGATAAATGCCCAGGATTTGCACAAGATACTTTCAGCCAGATACCACAAGAACTGTCAGCTTGAGGAAAACGTAGTGAGAACTGAAATGGTGGTTTCAAAAAGAATGTTAGAAGATATAGCAATAGAAGAAAGCATAACTTATCCTGATTCGGAGGAACCCAAGATACTTTTTAGGGAGGAGTGTGAAACCGTTTCAGGATTCGAAGGAATCATAGTGGATTCGGATGACGATATTGTTTTTAACAGAGGAGACATCATAACTATTACAGAAGAAGGGCATTCGGTCGTACTTTGTGGTGAAGAAACATGAAAGAAAGTAAAGGTATAGCGGTATCAGCATGGATATGGATAGTTGGAGGAATACTCATAGCCATAATAACCACTTTGATAGTTTATACCGCAATAGCTAATTTAAGAGAGGAAAGAGCCGTGAGACATTCCGAAAACGAATTTGTAAGGATTAACGAGGACATAAGCTGGGCCTGTCGGAACCCTGTTGGGAACAGAAAAATAATTGAGACTAGGCTGAACTATGTTAACGGGATATATGCAGCCGAAACCAGGGGAGAACCTGATTCTCAAATACCTCAGTACATAGCAGACCGGGAGACTGCAAAAGGAGAATATGTTTGTCTGGACTTCGGCGACTATCACTATGGATGCCAGGAGCATGGCTGCGAGATCAACATGACCTATATTGGAACTCCTCTACCTGGTACAGACATGTATGTTTTAGGCAACAGTGATCAAAGCTTTGACTTTGAACTAACCATAGAAAAAACTGACACGAACCAGGTAACTGTTGAGGCTAGACATCAGCCTTGATCAATCGAAACAGTTCTTTAAAGCATGGAAAACCACCATAGAACATTTTTTCCTAACCTTTCTCGGATAAAACCCAACGATCTCAAAAAAGCTTTTCTCATCAAGTTCTCTCATGTCCCTAATTTTTTCTCCTTTAATATTTTCGGAAAACATGGATGCGAAAGCCCTGCACACAACACAAGCATCTAGTTCTATGCCTACTTCTTCTATAACGTCTTCATTTATCCTCAGTCTTATACTAACCTCGTCTTCACATGACTTATTGGTTGCCGAACCTTCAAAATCGAATTTATCGATTAGCCCTAAATTCCTTGGGTTTTCATAGTGATCAAGAACGGTTTTCCTGTATTCTTTTTGTGAAATATTATCATACCTCTTCAATAGAAATATTTCTGACCACTTGTTCTGCTCTTTCCTCTAAATAACCGGGTTCTACATCCACTATTTTTTCAAAGTCACCGGAAACCTCTGGTCTGTTTGGAGCTAGGTTAACGCAACCTGACTCTATACTGGACCCTTCAAAGGTACCGATCTCTCTAGCGATCTCAATAATTTCTGATTTATCAAAGGAAATCAATGGTCTGTGTACAGGCATATCCACTACTTTGGAAACAACATCAAGGTTTCCAAGCGTTTGACTTGATTTTTGGCCCAGTGACTCTCCTGTAACGATACCCCTTGCACCTTCTTTTTCTGCAAGTTTTTCCGCAACGATAAGCATGAACCTTCTTAAAACAACCATCCTCGTGTTTTTAAGATCTTCCATCAGATCTTCAACTGTTTTACCTATATCTGCAACTCTCACATCCCAGTCAAAGTTTGGAGCAAACTTCTTAAGTTGCTCAACTGTTTTAAAAGCCCGGATATCTATGTCTATTCCCGAATATTCGCCCATGGAAAAATAAAGAGGTATCACTTCGCATCCCCGACACATCATCTTATAAGTAGCCACAGGAGAATCGTGTCCACCACTTATAAGCGAAACGACTTTTCCTTCCGACCCAACAGGTAAACCTCCTGGCCCCCTGTATTTCTCAAGATATAGAAAAGCTTTTTCCTTTCTGCACTCTACATAGAACCACTGATCAGGATCTTCTAGATCTACTTCAGCTTCTTCTAAATTTTCAAGTAAACTCGACCCTGCTTTTTCGCATATATCGCGAGAACTGAATTCATGAGTGTTTTTATCTCCTGCTCTTCTGGCTTTGATGCCAAAAGTATTTCCTTCAAAATTATCGGTACTGATCTCCAACAACCCTTCAACCATCGAATCAATATCCGGTTCAACGACCTTACAAGGACTAACAGAAACAACTCCTGGCAGTGATGAAACCGTCTCGACTATCTTTTCGGGATCATCAAAATCCGTTACAATAACTCTGCTCCACTTATTATATACTGTGCCTTCTATACCTCTATTTTTCAAAGCCGCATTTATGTTCTCGCACAGCCTATTTATCATCCTGCTTCTAACATTGCTGCTCTTGAGACTGATCTCGCCAAATCTGATAATAACTACATCCGCTTCTTTAAGCATATTCAATGAAATCTTGAGAACTAACAGTTAAATTTGTTAAAAAATCAGTAAACATCCAAAAGTTCGAACTCATTTCCCTTAAACATCTCTAACTCCTGTTTACATCTTGGACAGCTCATATCATCCATTTTTAGCCCTTTGCCTCTTCTCCAATAACCACAGCCACACTTAAACATTGGCGATACTTCTTCTATATCCATGTCAACGTTTTCAAAAATCGTTCCTCTTGTAAATTCCTCAAAAATATTTTTGAAAACATGAGAACTCATAACCTCCTCTCCAAGTCGCAGCCTAAACCCTTGTATACATCCTCTTACAGATAACTCTTCTATCACATTCCAGACCAAATAAACCTCACTTATAAAGACCACCCTAGTATATCTAAACTAGAAAACAATAATAAAAGGTGTAAGAGTATTTAAAACTTTAACTGAGCTTTAAAAATCATTAAAAACGTTACTTCTCTGAACTAACAATTACGCTGCCCGAATGTTCTCCTTTTACCGCTCCAATTATCTCGCCGGGATTGTTGCCATCCACGACAACAAGTTTGATGTCCGACCTCTCCAGGATTTCAATTGCTGTCCTGTCCATTAAAGGATACGTTCCAGGGTTGCAGGATACAGAGGTTATTTGTTCTCTAAGTTCATTAAAATCCATGTGGTCTATTTTATCGCCTTTTCCTCCATCTTCTAAAACTCCATTGACGTTTGTAACGTTCACCATCAAATCAGCATCTATCATTTCCGCGCAGACCGCTGCAACACCATCAGTAGAATGACCAGGCTCTGTACCGCCCATAAATACTATGTCATGAGTGTCAACAGCTATACTTGCTTCATCAAAATTTTTGGGTATGGATTTATATGCATCAACAAAGTAGCTTTTAAGAACTGATGCGTTAAGCCTTGTAGCTTTTATTCCCACCATGTCTTTTTCAGCATTTGAGATTCCTTCATCACAGCACTCAATATATTTCTTAAGTTTTCCAGCTCCAACAACGACAACAACCTTTTCACAGACTTTTGAAATTTGTTCAAGTTGTTTAACGAGGTATTCAAGGTTTTCAAGGTTTTCCGATATAATCGAGCCTCCTAATGCTATTGCTACATTCATCATAATTCACCATACAGTCCTAATTGATAAATCCAAAGAGAAAAACGAGAAAATTTGTATGGGACTGCCCGGATTTGAACCGGGGACAACGAGATCTTCAGTCTCGCGCTCTCCCTGGCTAAGCTACAGTCCCTTTTGGAAACTACAAAACAGGTTTATCACTATATTTTAAATATCTGATATTTAGCTGTTAAGATCGTCCTGATAAATCTTGTATCTCTCGCCTTTTATGGCGTAAATGAAAAATGTACCTCTTTTATCCTCGCCATTCTCTATCCATGTGCCGTTCTCAATACCCAAGGTGTTCTGGTAATCCTCCGCCCTAGGATCATCGATTTTCCCCCAAGGAAGCTCTACCTCAACACCGTCACTAATCCTTTCCGCTTTGACCGTTCCTTTTTTATCTATTTCAAAACCTTTTTTGGTTTCCATAAAAATTGGTTCGGTCCAATGTTTAAAACAATTTTCCAGATACTAGAAAGACAAAAGGTTAGACTTCTAAACGCCTTTTATTTCCCTCTTTATCGACCTCGAATATTTTTCTTCCATTAACGAGAAACTGTTTTTTTATATATTCTTGAGTTGTTGCTGCTTCGATTATTTTCTCGGAATTATCAACGATGAATACCTCTTTGTCCTTAGAAAACTCTTCAGCAACCCTTATTTTGTAGTCAACATAGTCCATTCCAAGAAAATACTTCAATTTTGAGGACTCCATTTCCAACAGATTTTCGCCCTCAATTGTTCTGCCCGGATAAAAAATTATGGAATCGAATTTTTCGCACAAATCAGTCAACTTTTCAATCCTTAGAGAATCTAAATCTTTTCTCCTTCTCGCAGTCAAAATAAATTCTTCATCAAATTCTTGAGATCTCAAAAAACTATCTATCTCCTCATTTACTTCATAAATGTTTTTATTGTCCCTTAATATCTGAAAAAAAAGTGTGATACCTTCAACCCTAGCCTCTTCTATAAACAATCCCGCTAATTTTTCTATGACTCTATCAAAAAAAGATTTGTCCCTTAAAACGTAACAACCATCAAGATCCACGAGTGCGATACGTTTTTTGGACATAAAAAAAGATAGGAGGAGAAGTTAAAAAGTTTAAGGTAAGAACTTGCCTCTCTTGATCTTCTCAGGTAGATAAGTTTCTGCAACAAACTGAAGGTTGTTTGTTGCTAGAGCCTGTTGTTCTACCCTTACTCCTCTTTCAATCATGGTTTCCAGTTCGTTCTGCCATTCCTTGTTCTGGAACCATTCATATTTTAGCATGTCGTGAGCTCTTTTGTAGTCTTTTGTGGGCCCTCCTGACTTGTCAGGGTGTTTTCCTTTCAGTTTCTCTGTCACCGATTCCAGACCATACTCTTCTATATCGCTCATAGTCATACCTATCAAATTGGCGTCGGGTGTTGCAAGCCTGTTAGATTCAAAAGCCAGGTTCATAGACCCTGCTGTTATAACAGAGTATATGTAGTAACCATACGGGTCTCCGTCAGTGAAAACGTAAACAGGGATATCCAACCTGTTGTGAAGAATGTTTGTAAGCCTCCTCACACCTCTTGAAGGTTGACCTCCTGCAGAAATTATTATGGCGTTTTCCTTTTTATGGAAGTCTTCCTCTACAAGTCTGTCAGCCATAGCACCTGTCTCCACAACAAGTATATAATCCGCATCATGTTCAACGATGTTATAATCGTCCACAATCGAGGGAACATGAAGACCTGACTTACCAAGCTTTAAACAATCAATGACGTCTCCCTCGTCCTCAATGACGATCGGTCCAAAAAGAGCTCCTTTTGCATCAGCTTTAAGATGTAAATGTTCTCTTAAAGAATCCAAAGCTGTTTCAAGATCTACTACAACAGGGTTGGACTCGTCCTGATCTTCTAAGGTGTTTTCATTCAATCCTGGAATGGTGTGCTTCAACTGGTAATATAGCTCTCTTATAGAAGCTGTTCTTCCCTCCTCTATCAGTTCTTTACATTTTGAAGCAACAAGCATTGTTTGCATGAACTTCCTTGCATGCCCTATGTTCATGAAATACCTTTTAGACTTAGAATCTCCTAGTTTAAGCCTCTTCTCCTCCTTATCGAACTCTACATTAGATCTGCTTCTTACAGGCCTCTCAAAATAGGGGTTCTCCCCCTCTTTTATACGTTCAACAACCTGGTTTCCCAGTCTTTGTAGCCTTCTCAATGTTTCTTCATCTTCTTGTAAACTTGGCATATTTAATCACCTCCCTCATCTTCTACTGCTCCGTTTACTGCCCCATACTTCGCCTTAAGGGTTTCCAAAAGTTCTTTTCTAATCATGTCTTCCTGTTCCTCTGTAAGTTTTTCAAGTGCCGGCGCCATCGCAGCACCATAAGCTGAAAGTTTCTTTCTCTTCTTCGCAAGAACCTTCTTCTTCCTTTTCTTGCTTAGGTATCTTTTCAACTTCCGGCCGACTTCTTGTACAGCTAATTTCATCTCTTTAATAATGTCAGGGTACTGAGCAATAGCTTCTTTACCTTCAGATGTGAATGGAACCCAAACAGAAGCCATGTGAACAAGTATCACTACAGGCCCTTTTGGAGAGTTACCTGACTGGGAAAGGCCGTATCTCGACCAATCCGTCTGTTTTATGGCTTCAGTGGCTGCACAGCTCGATCTCTTGTATAGAAGAGGTACCTTGTTAGCGAACCTAAGTGCATCGTATCTCCCATCCTCATCAATATCTCCGCCGTAAGCTATAGCCGCCTCGATCTGATAAGGATTTCCTCTATAAACAGAAGGAGATCTTGTTACAGACGCAACAAAATCAGGATTTAGCTCCTTCTTCAAGCCCTCTTCGATCAGTTCTTCCCCTATGGGAGAAAGACAGTTAGTAGGAGGATTCTGAAGGCTTGTTTCCTGCATAGCTGCTAGAAGACCCTTTATATCAGATTTTTCAAGGGACATCGGTCTCTCCTTTCCAGAAAGACCTGCCTTCTCAACGATGTTTTCAGCAGATGTACGGCCAACACGGGTGAACTCAGACTGAAGAAAACTGCTGACCGTCCTTGAATTCGAATTTTTAAGCATTCTCATCAGCACTCCTAATTCAACGCCGTGCGGATGAGGTTTTATCTCTTTTGGTATGGGCGGCAGTGTTTTAGAAACTCTCGGATACTCTATAACATTTCCATCAGGTTCTTGAAGAACTATGTTGGAATAAGGATTCATTATCGCGGTGTGCTTCAGATAGCTTCTAACAGAGTGATGTCCTTGAGTATACTTGCCCTCTATCTCCATTTCTATAGATGTTCCGTGTTCAAATTCATAATCATCAACTATTCTTTCCTCTATTATCTCCGGTTCGTTCCTCTGAGTGTCAATCCTAACCTTAAACATGTGAGTGTCTTCTTTGCCTTTTTTCTTGGAATAAATTTTCACAGGGTTTCCAGTAGTCAGTTGTGCATAAAGTCCTGATGCCGAGATACCTATACCTTGCTGTCCACGACTTTGCTGAAGCCTATGAAACTTGGAACCGTATAACAACTTTCCAAAAATATTGGGAATTATATCTCTATCAATACCAATTGCATTATCCTTTATCTGAAACCTTAGGTTGTTTCCGCCAGCATCATCGATAGTCACATGTATTTCAGGCAGTATTCTTTCCTGTTCACAGGCGTCAAGACTGTTGTCTACCGCCTCTTTAACACACGTAATTATAGCCTTTTGAGGATTGTTAAATCCAAGTAAATGTCTGTTTTTCTCGAAAAACTCCGCTACAGATATCTCTCTATGTTGTTCGCTCATATTTTTCTTCCTCCTACAAAACCTTGTCTATATTGTTCTCCAAAAATCTATAAACGTTTCCATGCGAGCTGCCGTTTAAAAGCATCTCCACAGATTTTTTAGCTATCTCAACACCTTTCATCGGACCCAGTACAGATACTGTTCCTCCATAAACCGCTACTTCTGTATCAGTTACGTCCTCTATCTTGTCCTTGGCCATGCCTTTTTTCCCTATCACTCTGCCTTTCAATCTTTCTTTTCCCGAGTCAGTTCCAGCAAATTCCGAAATGTTGATTACAGCCAATGAAGAGTTCCTTTCCATTAATCTAAGAGCTTTTTCAGGACTAAAACCCCTTCCAATAGCTTTGATAATATTTATAGATCTTAATTCCTCTAAAGGATCTTCTGAATCCACTGTGACGTCATTTCCATCTACATTGATCTCCGCCTGTAGTAATTCTCTGAGCTTTTCGATGGTCTCTCCATCCCTACCTATCAGGACACTAATTCTTTCTTCAGGAACTGAAACAGCCTTCATTTTTTATCACCTAATAATTTCTCACAATAGTTTCTTTGTATCTCTGGTGTAAGAGAACTACATAAAAATGCGATATTCAGATTTTTAAATCTCGACCTCACATCCAGAAAGCCGTTAAAGACCTCTAAAGAAACTCTTTGATATTATCGAGGAATCCTTTATCTTCTAACCAGTCCTTCTGAGCATTGGAGTAATGCCATATGATATCGCACTTTTTATCTCCTTGTATATCCCAAGGTTCTATTAACACAACATCATCAGTGTCTATCCACATTCTTCTTCTCTTAGAGCCAGGTATCCTCCCGATACGTTCTTTACCGTCCGAACAGTATAGTTTAAGTCTGCCATACCCCATCTTGTTTAAGACCACTGCTAGGAACTCACCTTCATCAGGAGTCCTTACTCTGCCCACTCCTTCGCTTTCATTATTATCTGCCATCTCTACCACATAAATTTTAATAAAATCTTTTTTAACTTTAACCAAAAATCAGGTGGAAACCCTTACGGAAACAACCGTTCTGAAAACCTCTTCACCGTCCTTTCTCCCTACAAGCTCTCTGGACCAGTTCTCCTCTACATCGAAATCCTCCTTTAATACATCGATTAAAAACCTTGCCATCTTTAAACTGCTTACATACAAATCGTATCCCTCATGTATTTCCTTAACATCGCTTACAAAGTCACTTCTGTCTTTTCGAGTGATTTTTCCAGCTCTTTCCATTAATTCTCCGAACAAGTCTTCCGATACACCTCCTCTTAACTGTACAATTGCTTCAAAATATCCTCCCTGATATCTCGAACATTTCAAACACTGTTTCTGTTCTGGAAATAACAATGTTTTCTTTACCTGCCTTAT
>JALDAG010000012.1 GCA_022729255.1 Candidatus Nanohalarchaeota archaeon
CTCCTCTGGTTTGAAACCCCTGTACTCCAGAGGAAAACTTATATCCTTCATGTCGTGAATACCTATGGAGACTTTCTTCCTATTTCTTCCAAATGTACCGTGGAGTTTCTCCTGTAACTGTATCAAAGATTTTAGGGTTGCTGTATTTATTTCAACGTTTTTTACCACAGCAGCCACTATTTCAGGTCTTACTTCAACTCCTTTATCCCTAAACTTCAGACCTTCATCCTTCAAAGCGTATTTTTTGAGACCTTTATCTTTTTCTTTGTAACTTCTGATATTTCTCGCAATTCCTTCAACGCTTAAAAGATCTATTCTATCTGAGGTGGTCTCGACTTCCATTCTGTCATCTTCTATTTCTTCGACCTCAACACCGATTTCGGTAAGTAACTCTTCGAGTTTTTTGTCTCCCATCTCTTCTCCTGAAAGCTCTAAAAGATCTTCTTTGTTGAACTCTATAGTAGGCATCTTTATCACCTCAACCTCACGGCCCTAGTTTTTTTCAACTCCTCTATATCTTGAGGAAAAACAAGTTGTCTTATATCATCTTTTCCTAGTTTAAACATAGCTATCCTGTCTATTCCCATACCCCATGCAATTACAGGTTCTTTAACACCCAATGGGTTTCTGACCTCTGGTCTGAAGAGACCTGCTCCTCCAAGTTCTATCCAACCGATTTCAGGGTGGTAAGCATCAAGCTCTACTGATGGTTCTGTGAATGGGAAGTAGTTTGGTCTGAACCTTATCTTTTCAGCTCCAGCTATCTCTTTACCAAATACTTCCAGATAGCCGAAAAGGTGTTTAAGTGAAAGGTTCTCAGCTTTGACTATGCCTTCAGCCTGGTAGAACTCTATGAAGTGTGTTCGAT
This sequence comes from Candidatus Nanohalarchaeota archaeon, assembly GCA_022729255.1. Taxonomy (GTDB): domain Archaea; phylum Nanohalarchaeota; class Nanosalinia; order Nanosalinales; family Nanoanaerosalinaceae; genus Nanoanaerosalina. The sequence goes on from JALDAG010000012.1 coordinate 869, forward strand.
CTATATCATCATACCTGAAATTCCGATCTATCGCAAATATTTTAGCTGGACAACCGATATCTCTTGCGAGGTATCTTATGGTTGTTGCGGTTGTCTGACTCCTTAGCATAAGTTTTGATGCCTGTTTTTTAGACCATTCATAATTCCATCCCTTGGACTCTATTTCTCCGCCTCTTTCATGCATTTCCTTTACTTTTTTCACTATTTCATCGTCTTCTAAATCCCCGTATTCAGGATTTTCGAGTTCGAACTTGTCGTGTATTTCTCTCGCGGGGTGGTCCTGTGCCTGGAAGAGCGCGTCGAAGTTCCAGAACTCTGTCTCCACATATGGAGTTTTTGCCTCCTTGAATCCCATAGAAGTGAATTTCTGCCTTACGATATCGAGGTACTGTCTGTAAGGCTGTTTTTTACCAGGTCTTTTTGCATCCGGAACTATATCTACGTTGTACTCCCTTAGACCTCTTTTTTTCCATTCACCGTCCTTCAGATGCTTGTTTTTCAGATCACCTATCTTTTCCTGTGATTCGTCATTTTCCTCGTAGAATTTTTTACCCTTCTTTGTTATTTCTATGATGTGTTCGACCTGTTCCTCTGCCTCTATGATACCTCTTTTTACCAGTTTCTCCAGAAGTTTCTTATCTACTACCTCATTTTCCTTTATCTTTCTCAAGGCCTTATTTTCCTTGAAGCCTTTCTTTATTTTTTTCCTTCCTTTCTTGGTTATCTCCAGCTTTTTTGATCCATCTTCAGAAATTATGTTTATCCAATTGTTCTTCTTTGACTGGCCCAAAGCTATGTTAAATGCGCTTATCTCTTTTTTGATGTCCTCTATTTTTCCCGGTTTTTCTTCAAGCTTTTTCAGCAAGATTTCTTCAGGGAAACCGTTCTCAAATGCTTCTTCACCCTTTTCAGTTAGATGGTATTTCTTGGTCCTTTTTTCAGTTACTTTGGCAAGACCTTTTTCTTCAAGCCATTTGCCAGGCCTGACTATGTCACCGTGGCTCATACCGACCACTTCATTGGAAGAAATTTTTCCTCCATTATCAACGGTTTTTCTTAGTAATTTCAGGGCCTTGGGGTGAATTTCCATGTTCTGTTGACACCTCTTTTTTTTTGTTAACCTTAAAAGATTTGTTTTAAAGTTTTTTTAGTCTTGAGGGAACAATTCCTCGACTTTTTTCTCGGCTTCGTCCAGTTTCTTGTGGTGCTCCTCTAAGAAAACCTCAATCTTATCCTTTGCTATCTGTTTCAGTTCTCCTGAAAGCATATCACCGCTATCATATTCTCTGTATATCTGTTTTATTCTTTCCCTATCCTCTATCAGGTGGAATGCTAACAGTTCAAAGACAACATCTTCTTCGACGTCAGCTCCTTTCTTCCGGTGTTCCTTCAGGCTCTGTTTTCCTCCTGTCTTTGCACTGTCTATCTTCTTTTTAGCCTCTTCAATAGAATCATCAAGAGATATGTGCGATTTTGGATCGCTTGAAGACATTTTACCTCCTTTTAAACCTCTCATGAACTTTGTGTATATTGAAGAAGGTTTTATGAAGTTTTGCTCCTTGAATCTGTACGCTATATCCCTTGTTAAACGGATATGAGGGTCTTGATCTATCCCGACAGGTACTACGACATGTTTTGGACCGCCATTTTCTTCAAACTGAGGTAACAATATATCAGCAGCCTGTGTTAGAACTGAAACAGTTTTTCCAGGGTTTATGTCTCCGTAAACAGCTTTCAATTCGTTATGTGTTACGTTTTTGGAGAACAGTTTTGACATCTTGTTGTAGTTAGTTGTTCCTTCTGACTGGAAGTAAAAATTCATGTTTTCAACATCAATCCCTAGAGCAATATAATTCTTCAAATACTCTTTCAGAGCTATTTGCCTGGATTCTTCCAGCGAAATATCCCTTGTGAGATAAGCCTCTATGTCTGCTACAGCAACATATATATCAGCACCTATATCTTGGAAGTACTTTATCATGTCTGCGACCAGCTTGTGACCGAAGTGGAATTTTCCCGACGGCATCATCCCTGTCATCATGGCGAAATCTTTTCCTTCATTTACTGCTTTAAGAAATTTTCCGAAGTCCCTGTGACCGTAAATTATTTTTCTTTCGAACATACTGTTTTCTTTGGGCAAAGAATCCATCACTTCTCCGATTTCTTCTATGCCGAACTTCTCTATGGTTTCTTCATAGTCCTTGATCTGGATGGAGCCCCAGGGATCGATTTTTTCTTCCATTCTGTTTAGACCCTTTAAAGCAAAAATCGTTGCTCAGGTATTAAAATGTTGGTTTTGTCTGGTGATTTTTAAACGGTTGTTACATTAAAACCCAAAAATATATACTTGTTCAAAACTATTGAACACACGGGTATAGATGAGTTTTATACATTTGAAGAATAGGGATCCAGAGGAGATAGTTGCTCAGGCTCTTGACATGAACGATTTACAGAGGGAGATTTACTTCGGTCTTAGGGATCAGGAGTTGACCGTTAAGGATCTGGTTGATAAAACCGGAAGGACTAGAAGCGTGGTCCAGAGAGCTTTACAAGAACTTCTTGATAAAGGGATAATAGTTAGAGAGGGCAGGACTGACAGAACCGTATATTATGTTTATACTTCGGTGCCATTCGAAAAGGTCAAGAAACAGGTTTCGAACATAATAGCGAGATGGTATAGAGAGATCAATGAAAAACTTTCCTAAAGCGTTTATAAAAAGAGTTCTTTTGAAAACTATAACTTTAAAAACCAGCAGTACCAACCCTCTGATAGGGTAATACCAATGGTACAACTAATAAAGAAGTCCGGCGTACGTGAAGTAGTTGAAGAGCTAAACGTAGGATCCGATTTCTATGAAGCTCTCGATGAAAGAGCTATTGAGCTCGTTGAAAGAGCCGTTGAAAGAGCAAAGGAGAACGGCAGGAAGACAGTTAAATCAAGGGATGTATGAAGGCTCTTGAGTCTTTCTACCGACCTTTCTTTTTTTGTTTTTTATTTCTTTGATAGGTGAACTGTTATGAGAGAGTTCCTGCTTTTAATGAACAGAACAAGGACTGATTCCAATTTTTCTGTTGAGAACCTTTCAGAGAATGGGAGGATAGACATAGGATGCAGGTTTATCAACTCAACTCTTTTTAACTCTTACTCTCTTAGAAGAGATGTTGTTACGCATCTATTACTTAGAGGTCCTCCAAAACCTCCATTACATATAGAAATAGATGGAAGAAACGTTAGAGGTCTACATCCTGATGAAAGATCTATTGCTGGCTACATAAAGAAAAACATCAAGAGCTTTGAGGATAGAAATGTTTCCGCTAATATCGGTGTTGCTGTTAGAAGAGAGGGTTTAGAAGATTTTTTGGATAGTAGAAGAGCCAAACCGGTTCTATTACATGAAAGCGGGGATGATATCTCGGATATCGAATTACCGGATGAACCGGTTTTTATTCTAGGAGATCACAAGGGTGTTTCCCTTGAAGATGTTGAAATCATAGATAAGTATGATAGTACCAAAATCTCTCTGGGAGAAACACCTTACCAGGCTCAACAGGTATCTTCTTTTCTAAACATTTTCATGGACAGGAGGCCCTGACAAAGGCCGAATTTTATATTTAATTGTGTTCGAAAACAGGTTTTCTAACCTAAATACAACTTCGCAAGAAACCTTTTTTAACACCGATAACAATTAATTAACACAACATATAGTGGGGGACTATGTCAGAAACACTCTAGATATATTTAGAACTAGTGATTTTTTCCGACTCCACTGATTGAGTTTTGTGTTTCAAAGCGTTAAAAAGATAAAGGTCTGGAAATATGAAATGCTGTTTTTGTGGAAATAACTCGTCCAACGTGGTCGAAACGAGGAGAACTGATGATGGTCAGATCGTCAGAAGAAGAAGAGAATGTAAAAGTTGTGAAAAAAGGTTCACAACCTATGAAGCGATGAAGCCATACAGTCTCGAAGTGATAAAATCTGATGGATCAGTTGAAAAATTCTCGAGAGACAAACTCGTAAAAGGAGTTTCTAAAGCATGTGAAAAAAGGCCTGTTGATAAAAAGAAAATTGAAAACGTTGTTGATAGTATTGAGGCCACCATCACTGAGGACAATAGGGACAAAATATCCACCGAGATAATCGGCGAGATGGTGATGGAAAGGCTAAAAGAACTGGATGAAGTGGCCTATATGAGGTTTGCTTCGGTTTACAGATCTTTTGAAGACATCAACTCTTTCAAAAAAGAACTAGAACATTTGAACTCAGAAAATTGAGGTTTTGAAAAATGAGCAATGAATTCAAGTTACCTGTAAAAAAAGTAGAAGGCGAAACAGTCAAGGAAAGATTAACAGAAAACGTTTACGAAAGAATAATGCCTGCTAGGTACCTTTCAAAGGATAAAGAAGGAAAAGTTATAGAGAAACCGGAAGAACTTTTCTGGAGAGTTGCTAAAAACGTTGCAAAACCTGATAAAGATTATATGGATTATGAAAAATCAGTAGAACAGTACCATGATCTGATGGCTGAACAGAAGTTTATGCCCAACTCTCCTACACTGATGAATGCGGGAGAAGAGCTACAACAGCTATCCGCATGTTTTGTTTTACATCCGAATGATTCCATGGAATCCATATTCCAGAGAGTAAAGGACGCAGCACTAATATTCAAATCTGGAGGAGGTGTGGGATACCCTTTCCACCTTTTAAGACCCAAAGGAGATAAAGTTTCAACAACTGGAGGAGTTTCTTCAGGTCCTATAAGTTTTATGAAAGCTTTTGATACAATGTGCTCAACCATAAAACAAGGAGGAGTTCGAAGAGGAGCTCAAATGGGGATCATGAAGGTTGATCACCCTGATATATTGAGGTTCATAGTGGCAAAAAGAGATAACAATGCACTGAACAATTTCAACATATCGGTGGGAGTAACTGAAGACTTCATGGAAGCTGTTAAAAACGATGAAGAGTTTTTATTGTTTAATCCATCTACAGAAGAGCCTCATATAGTTAACAAACATAATCAGCAGTTCTATAACACAGATGAAAAATATTGGCCTACAGCGGTCGGTTCGGACCACTCGAAAGACAAGAACTTTTGGAGAGACTATGCTGAAAACATAGAAGGAATCGATGGGTATGAAATAGAACTTGAAGTTGGAGAAGTCATGAAACTTCCAGCAAGGTTTATATTCAACTGCATGGTGGATGGAGCCTGGAAAAACGGAGAACCCGGCCTATTCATGTATGATGAATACAACAAAAAACAGAGCTTTGATGTTGAGAAACACCCTGAGTACAGGATTGAAGCGACAAACCCGTGTGGGGAACAGGGTTTGCTAAATGGAGAGTCATGCAACCTTGGACACATAAACCTTTCTTTGCTTGTTAAGGACATGGGAGACGGGAAAGCACTGTCTTTCAAGGAGTGGAAAAAGGAAAAAGGATATGAAAATATTTCGAATGAGGAACTTAGAGATAAAATATCTGAATACGTGGAAGAAGCATTAGATCTGGAAGAGTTTGAGAGGATAGCAAAGATAGGAACAAGATTCCTTGACAACGTTATAACCATGAACAATTTCCCACTTGAAGAATTGAGGGAAAGAGCTGAACAGCTTAGAAAAATCGGTTTGGGAGTCATGGGATTTGCACAGATGCTAATGCAGCTTGGAATAAGGTATGGGAGTGAAGAAAGCTTTGCGGTAGCTGAAGAGATACAGAGGCTTGTTACCAAATTTTCAGTTGAGAAATCTTCTGAACTGGCCGAAGAAAGAGGCAGATTCCCTGACTGGGAGAAATCAAAATGGGCTGATCCGATGTCCTATCCTGAATGGTTCAAAAAATATTCGGGAGGGAAGGATCCCGAAGAGTTCAAGGAAGGTCTCCAAATAAGGAACCACAACACGACAACCATCGCTCCTACAGGGACCACAAGCATGATAGCAGATACATCAGGAGGCTGCGAACCAATATTTTCACTTGCTTACTTCAAAAATGTAGGTAAAGACATCCAAGGAGACGACATGCTTGTGGAGTTCGATGATTACTTCCTTAGAACTCTTAAAGCGAATGGGATAGATGTGGAAGAAGTCAAGGAGGAAGCTGAAAAACTTATGAGAAACGATGAATGGGAAGGACTGGACTCCATATCCGATGAAGTCCTTCCACCAGAAGCAAAAAAAGTTTTTGTAACTGCTGACAGGATCACAGCGAACGAACACGTTATGATACAGGCAGCTTTTCAGAAATACAACCATTCAAGCATATCAAAGACATGCAACTTCCCCAATGAAGCAACAAGAGAAGACATAAGAGAGGTATACATAAAAGCATATGAACAGGGATGTAAAGGAGTTACAGTTTACAGAGACGGTTCAAGAGATGTACAGGTTCTTCAAACAGGTTCTGGAGAATCAAAAGAAGACAAATCAGCTGGAGAAATTCTGGAGTTAATAGAGAAGAATTTTGAAGATTTCAATGAGTTCGTAGAAGAACTGGATATCGCTTTAACTGATTATATCCAAGAAAAGGACAGACCTCCAATAGTTTCGGGTACAACCCAGAAAATAAAGACGGGTTACGGAGGAATGTACGTAACGATAAACGAGGATGAAGAAGGTCTTTTCGAGGTTTTCACCCAGATGGGTAAATCAGGAGGTTTCACAAGATCCCTGACAGAGGCCATTTCAAGGTTGACATCTCTCTCACTGAGATCAGGTGTGTCCGAAGAACAAATCATAGAACAGCTTGACGGAATAAGAAGTCCTAAGATATCGTGGGACAACGGAGAAAAAATACTGTCCATACCCGATGGGATAGCGAAGGCTATGAACAGATACATCGAAGGAGAGGCTAGCAGCGTACAGTCAAGTGTCTCAAACTTTTCAAGACAAAAGAAAGACGATGAAAACAAGGAAGAAGACAATAGAGCGGACGTGGAAAAACTGATGTCAAACGGTAAAAACCCTGAATGTCCTGACTGCGGTAACATGCTTACGATTTCGGAAGGTTGTATAAAATGCGAGGCGTGTGGCTACTCTGAATGTGGATGAGCCACACATCTTTTCCTTTTTTTGTAGAGAATTATTCCAGTTTAATATCTTTCTCGAAAGATTTCCAGGTACCGTGCATGTTGCAGTGCTCATAAGCTACCAGTGGATGTCCATGCTCCATTTTCACTGTGAACTCGACAACAGGACATGTTTTCTCTGAAGTGAAATCAACCCTTCCAAGAAAAGTGTCGCCAGAATAAAGCTCCAAGAACTGGATGAAATGATCGTGATCATTAGGATGTTCCTTGTACTTACCCACCTCAACTTTCACCTTGAACTTTTCACCTTTTTTCACGGATTCAGGAGCCTCTATGACAGGAGTGTGTTTTTTCTCCAGAGCATCCATCTTTTCAGGTTCACGGTTTTCAGCCTTGTTGACGCCACAAAAAAGATCTTTATCACAATTTTTCATTTTTATACCTCTTTAAGACTTCTCTAACTAAAAACATCTTCTAGACAGGTTATAGGATTATTATCAAGTTTTCTGCAAACATCTTCTTTTATTTTAGTGGTGTTCACATCTTCATAAGTGGTATCCTGATGTAAACCGGATAGAACAATCTCATGGCTCATGTCAGGGTAAGGAGCAAGATATACGTACCTTTCATTTTGGTTAAATTCTTCAACAACCATTGTAAGGTTTTCTACGGTTTCAGGACAATCATCACATGAATACTGGAGTATAAGCGATGGATAGAAATCTCCCATTCTTCTGGTACCGCCTTGTGTCATAAGATATTCTTGCTGATTTCCGGGAATAGGCTCTTCAAGAATATAATGATTTGGAACTTCACCTTCCTCTATTACATCCTGTTCTACAGCGTCACCATTGAAAGAAGCAAAAAATATTCCTCCACCAAGAGGCAGACCTATCATTATTACGGCGAAGAACACTGTAACAATTTTCTTTTTTGTGAAAAACGGTTTTTTATCTCTACTGGTTTGTTTGCCACCGTGTTTCTTTTTCTGGTGTACTTCTAATTTCTTCTTCGAACTAAAATTTTTGTTGCAGACGTCGCATCTGAAGTTTGGCATATCTAATTTGTACCCAATGACTATTTTATATCTAAAATTTTTTATATCGGGACAACTATTCAAGAATCCTGGAAATCATATCTTCAGCCATCTCGTTTCCAAGCCTAACATGGTATACACCCATACCGGATTCGAATGAATTAACTATATCGTTTTTTTCGATTATATTACCCTGTCTGGTTCTAACTTCCGCCACAAAACCATCTATTTTATCCTTTAAACCTTTTCTACCGTCTGAACCGGTGATAACAACCTGTTCAAAACCTTTTTTGAGATACTGATCTAGTTTTTTCTCAACTTTTTCTCTATGAGATTCGATCTGTTGTTCCCTTAATCTTTCGAATCTTTTCTGACTGTAACCGCCTTTCTTGTGCTTTGACTTTATGTCAGATCTTATAACAGAGATTTCATAAGGTTTTCTATTTTCGAAAATCCCTATTCCTGAACCTCCAGCCGAAAAATGGATGAAAAGAGTTCTGCTATCCAGTTTTTCAAGAAAATGTTCTGTGACAAACCTATCTGATACGAATTCTTTTTCTTTTAGCATTAGAGGAGTCATAAAAACGCTTTTTATGGTTAAAGGTTCGTGGAGAAACATCTCTGACATACCGCTATTGAGAAAACCTTTTTCAGGAGGTTTATAGGATGTTAAAGTGTTTCTACCTGTTTCTAGTTTTGAAAGTTGTTTTAGATATCTGTAAGCTCTGGAAACACCCATCTTTTCCCTATCATATGACTCCACATCTTTTTTTTCTCCTGATTCAAGACGGTCTTTTAGAGTAGCTATACGGTCTTCCATCCTGTTTATTTTTTTATCAGCTTCCTGTTTCTCGGTAACAGCTTCCTTGTAGCGCTTTTTCTCTTTTTCCCATCTTTTCCTGTATTTCTGAAGCTCTTCGATTTTTTCTTCAAGCTCTTTTATTCTTGTCTTCAGCGCTTTTTTACCGAATAAATCCATTCTTTAACTCCTTTCGTCTCTCCACTTAGAGTAAGTGTAGAGTTTTTCAAAGGCCTCAACAGCTCTCTCAGGATATTCAAACATCGGAACACCGTTTTTTTCAAGATAAACTCTGTGGAGTTTTGAATAATCCCCTCCAAGGATGCTGCCGACGACGGGTTTATCCGAATTGTTTTTGATATCTTCCAAAACATCTATAAAAGTTGTGTCCATCTGTTCAGTCTGAACAAGCGATATACATAGCAGCATGTCCACCTCATCAGCATTAACAAGTGTTTCCATAGCCTGCCTGTATTCTTGAGGCTTTGCATCTCCTATAAGGTCCAAAGGGTTTGAAACGTTACCGTATTCCTTCATGTTTTTTTCAAGTTCCTTCACTGTCTCTTCTGATAGCTCTGCTATTTCAAGCTCTGTTTTTTCGATAGTATCCGTTGATAGAACTCCGAAACCACCACCGTTTGTAACTATGGCCACACGATTACCTTCAGGCTTTTTAGATTTCGCAAGCGTCTTGGAGTAATCAAGCAATTCTTTATTGCATTCCGCCTCTACGACTCCTGCCTGTTTAAATGCTCCTCTGTAGACTTTGTAGTTCCCTGCCAGAGAACCTGTATGTGACTCCGCTGCTTTAGAACCCTTGTCAGTTTTACCGGATTTAAGAACGATCACCGGCATCTTTTTACTGATATCCTTGACTTTCTCTAGGAACTTTCTACCGTTTTTGACGCCTTCCATGTATACTGCGACCGCATCGGTTTTTTCATCTTTTTCTAAAAATTCTAGAAGATCGGTTTCTGAAACATCGAGCTGGTTACCGTAACTGACAAACTTTGATATGCCGACCCCTATACTTGAAGCTTTGTCGATTACGGCTGAACCCACAGCACCGCTCTGACTTATAAGTGCTATGTTACCTTTTAAAGGACTGTTCATCTTGTAACCCGGTAGAAACATCGAGTCAACCCCTGAATCACCGACCCATATACCAAGACAGTTAGGACCTATCATCCTTGTTTCAGAGCCTTTTAGAGCATGCTCGAGTTCCTTCTGGAGTTCCTCTCCCTCTTCACCTATCTCCTCATAACCGGAGGTCAACATTGTTATCGTGGGTACGCCTATTTCCACGCACTGTTCAACAACTTTGTTAGCTATTTTGGCAGGTACGGCAATAACAACGTTATCAGGAACTCTTTTTATATCTTTTACAGAGCTATAACATTTTAAACCGTTTATATCATCGTGTTTAGGGTTTACAGGGAAAATTTCTCCATTGAAGGTTTCTTTAAGGTTCTTCACAACGGTATTACCTACTTTTCCAGGTGTGTTGGATGCACCTACCACCGCTATACTTTCAGGTTCAAAGAATTCATTAAGACTCATATTTCTACACCTCCAACTCTAAAAGAGCGTCACCCACCTTCACAGTGTTTCTCTTGACGAACATGGGGTTAACATCCAGTTCTCTGATACATTCGTTTTCACCAAACTTCGCTATGTCCATAAGTACTTCGACAAGTTTATCCCTGTCAGCTTCTGGCTGTCCTCTTACACCTTCCAACAGTTTTCCGGAATCGATCTCATCGAGCATATCTCTCACATCTTTTTCATCAACAGGTAGAGGTCTGAAAACCACGTCCTCGAAAACCTCGACGTATATACCTCCTAGACCAAACATAAGCACTTTCCCGAACTGAGGATCGTTGTTTATTCCGGCTATGAACTCGTTTCCCTCGACACATTCCTCGACCAGAACACCGTTTATATCAGCATCAAGGTCTTCGACATTGTTTAAAAGTTCTTCAAAGCTTTCTCTGATATTTTCAAAGCAGTGAACTTTCTTGATGGCTCCGACATCTGTTTTGTGTTTTATATCGGCAGAATCTATCTTCATTACCACTGGGAGACCGCTTTTCTCGGCGAAAACTTCAGCCTCTCCCGGGGTTTCGGCTAATACGTTCTCCGGTACAGGAATACCAAATTCTTTCATTTCATCCTTCACCTGTTTTTCGGAGATATTTACACCGTACTTTTCTATAATGTCCATGAACAGTTTTTTCGGTTAGAACATTAAAACAGTTTCCCGGTATTTTTTCCATCACTCGAGGTCTTTAAGACCGTGGCCAGTGAGCACGCAGACGACTTTCTCGCTTTTTTCGAACTTTTCAATATTTTCTATGATCCCTGCAAGCGCCGCCCCACTCGTTATTTCCACGTAAAGACCTTCTTCCCTAGCGAGCAGGTCTCTTGCATGTCTGATTTTTCTATCGGTAACGGAATCAGCAAAACCTCCAGAATCTCTTATAGCTTTCAGGGCAAGACTTCCATCAAGTGGATCTGCACAGGCAATGGCACCTGCATCGGTATCCACGTGTTCAACCTTTTTCACATGTTTTGAATTTTCTTTGAAAGCTTTTGACACAGTTGAACATCCTCTGGCCTGTACACCGATCATTTCAGGCTTTTTTTCGGACAGGCCAAGCATATTGAATTCAACTATACCCTTGTGAACACCGTGCATCAGGGTGCCGTTACCTACAGGCATAACCACTTTATCAGCATCTATTTGTTCTATTATCTCGTGTCCAACGGTTTTTTCTCCTTCACCCCTATAAACATAGTCGCCCATAAGGTAGAAACCTTTATCTTTCATTTCCCATGCTTTTTCAGCTACAGCGGAGTAATCTCCTCTTACCAGCTGGATTTCAGAACCATGTCTTTTCATCTGCTCAAGCTTGATTTTTGAAACCTTCTCTGGAACTAGTATAGTTGTTTCAAGACCTGTTTTTGCAGTGTAAGCGGATATTGAAGCTCCCATGTTGCCCGTGGATGCCACAATAGCTTTTTCCGCTCCATGGTCAAGAGCCTTCCCGACCTCAACGGACGAACCACGATCCTTGAAACTTCCGGTAGGGTTGACGCCCTCCAGCTTAAAGTATAAATTGTCAAGTCCTAGCTGCTCAGCAATGTTTTCGGACTTCAACAGGGGTGTGCCTCCCTCTCCAAGAGAGATTATGTTTTCTTTTTTGTTTACCGGGAGAAGCTCTCTGTATCTGTGGTGGCTGAAAATCCTTGTGTCAAGTTCTTTTCTTGTTAAATTTTCTCCAATCTCTCTGTAGTCGTATGTAACGTTTAGAGAACCTCCGCATCCACACCTGTAAATTACATCTTCTGTAGGGTATTCCTCCCCGCATTTTTCACATAGAAAACTTTTTTCGAACATTTTCAAAACACTATATCTTTATGAATATGATGGCGAACAGGTATACAGCAACAAAGCTGTTCAGTACAATGTTGTTAGTGACTACAGAGGCTATTACCAGGAGAAATATGGCCATATAGATTATTTTTTTTGTTAAACTCTTCTCCTCAAAAACTTTTTCATTCGAAACAGAGTTGTAAATAGATATGCCGTACACAGATATCACTACAACGTATGCTATCGAAACTATATTAGGTAAAAACGTATATACTGCGCCTGCTATGAAAAGGCCATAAACTATCGTTCTCTGGTTTTCTATAACCCTCTCTGAAAACGAATTCGAAACAGTGTCGAGGAAGTTTGAGATATCTCCAGGCCTCTTCTTGTGAACTCCGACAATTAAAAGAGATAACAAAAAGTATTTGGCGGTGTGGGAACTCACCAAAAACGAGTTCTCGAGCACCGTTCTTAATACCTGGGGTATGGAGGAAAACACCATACACATCCCTTGTTTGTTCACTTATATGTATCCTTTGGAAAGCCTTTATCTACCAATGGTCCAAAAAATGTTGTTATATGGAAACCATAGATAAGAAAATAGGTTTTGTCAGGAAAAAGATGCATGAAAAAGGAGTGGAAAGACTTTTGGTGACCTCTCCTTCAAACTTGACATATATCACAGGTATGGCTGATGTTTCAGGTTTTCTGTTTATAACAAAAGAAAGTTGGGAGATACTGGTATCAAAATTTTACCGTTATGCTTTCAAAAACGTCTCAAGGGCAGTTGTTTTCTCTGAAAGGAAGGAAATGATAGAAGAAGTAGAGAAGAGGCTCGAGGAAGGATTCGTGTGTGACAGGGAGTTAGGTCTGGATAATTTGGAGGATACTACAGACATTTTGGAAGATATAAGGAAGGTAAAGAGAGGTTTTGAGATTGAAAGGATAAAGGAATCATGCAGGATAAACGATGAAGTGTTTTCAGAGTTACTAAAAAAGTTCAAGACAGGTATGACAGAGTGGGATTTGGTAAAAGAGATCGATTCCGGTTTCAGAAAAAGGAACTGTTACAACTCTTTTGATACTCTTGTTCACTCCAATAACTTGATACCTCACAGGGAACCCGAAGAAAGAGAGATAGGTATAGAGGACATAGTCATTGTGGACATGGGCTGTCGTTTCAGAAATTATTGCAGCGACATGACTCGCGTAATACCAAACGAACTGAAAGGAAAGAGAAGAAAACTTCTTGAAGACGTACTTGAAATACAGGAATTTGCTTTGAGCCTGATTAGACCTGGCTTAGAAGTATCAAAGCTCTGCGAAGCGGTTTTAGACAAGGTTGATGATATGGGGTACTCTACTGAGAACGATTTTTTGCACAGTTTGGGACACGGCATAGGAGTGGATATTCATGAAAAACCAAATATTTCCCGGGATTCGGATCATGTATTGGAGAAGGGAAACGTTTTCACGGTAGAACCTGGACTATATGTGGAAAATATTGGAGGTGCGAGGATAGAAGATATAATCTTGGTGGATTCTGAAGGCTACAAAGTCTTAAGCAAAAGTAAAAAAAGGTTTTAGGCTCTTTTTAACCTTCTACTTCTTCTTCTGTACCTGTATCGACTTGACCTGAGAAGTGTTTTATTACGATAACATCAGATACAGCATTTACCATACTGTAAGGCACTATTACTCCTTTTTTACCTCCTACTTTTTTTGATAGGTAAGAACCCTTCGCAGCGTCTACTACCAATGCTCTTACTTTAAACTTCGGAAGGTTAATTTCGATGTCTCTCGATTTTCCACAGTATGATCCTTTAGATGTAAAGACATCTTTTCCAACAAGTTCGGTCATGTCCAGAACGTTTGAATTCATCTCTAATCACGTAAAAGATTTCATTTTTTAAGTTTAAATAATTTTATGTAGTGTTTTCGGGAGATTCGCTGTCGTGTGAAAAAATTCGGGATAGACATATAAAAAATGGTGGTAAAAAAACAGGTGTTGAGCAAGAATCGTTTTTCCGTGTCCGGGTCGCATAGCCTGGTTATTGCGGTGGCTTGCTAAGGACCTTTTGAACCGGTCTGGTTAGGGTTTGCTGCTTCCAGACAAGGTTCAATAAAAAAGAGGTTCTCAAACAGCCACTGGGCATACCGCCCACGTGGGTTCAAATCCCACCCCGGACGCTTTTTCTGAAGTTCATGCTTTTGATCAAAATATTAAAATAGGGTTTAGAAAGAATCTTCTTTTAATATTATCTAAAGGAATCTTTTAAAGGAGAATCAACTTGAGAAATAGGTTTTGAGGTGATGTAAAGCGGAATGCTTAAAGTTTTTTCCATTTTCGACATTTCCTCGAGGTTTTTATACAGGATTCGTGTATTTATTATTAGATCTGACAGATTAAAAACAACATTTTTAAAATACTTGTTATATCATTATAGGATATGTTAGATATTAAACTTAAAATAAAAGGTATGACGTGCACATCTTGTGCGAATAGTATCGAAAAGGCTCTTTCAAAAAAGAAAGGTGTCTCAGATGTTAAATTAAATTTTGCCAGCGAAAGGGCTAACATAGTATATGATCCGGATAAGATAGACTTAGAAATGATTATTGACACGGTTGAGAAGACAGGTTACAACGTTTCGATAACTGATAAGAAATTTGATATAATAGATATGGATTGTGCTTCATGTGCAAATACCATCGAATCAGTTCTGAAGAGAGATGAAAGAATATTGGAAGTAGAAGTTAATTTTGCAGCCGAAACTGCTAAAGTAACTTTTCCTGAGAACACCATAAAAGAAAAAGAGATAATCCAACTCATCGAGAAAGCGGGTTACAGAGCAAAGAGGAAAGGAGAAGGAAAGAGAGAGAACAAAACAGAGGTCGATAGAGAACTTGAAAAAATGAAAAAGCTGATCATTGCTGCTTGGATCGGTGTTTTAGCTATGATCCCTATCGGCTTACAGACAGATTTTGCATTTATCACGGGAGACATATTACCTATTTCGGATTTTACAGGTATGGTTATTTTGGCCGCATTATCAACCCCTATATCTTTCATCATTGGTTGGCCCACCGTGCATTCAAAGACCGTTAAATCACTAAAATCAGGAAACATCAACATGGAAACACTGATATCTCTAGGTGTTGTGTCAGCATGGGTAGCTGGTATCCTCTCTTTCTTCCTAGATCTACCAGGATTTTTCATGGTTTCAAGCATGATTCTTTCGTTCCACTTACTTGGACAGTATTTAGAGACAAGAGCTAAAGGAAGAGCATCAAAAGCCATTCAAAAACTTCTTGAACTAGAAGCTGATACAGCTGTGATTATAAATGAAGAAGGAGAGGAAGAGGAGATACCTTTAGAAGAGGTGGAAGTAGGGGATATAATGATAGTCAGACCAGGAGAAAAAATACCTACTGACGGGGTAGTTATAGAAGGAGAGAGCAGCGTAGATGAATCAATGGCTACCGGTGAATCTGTACCCGTTGAAAAAATCAAGGGAGATCAAGTTATCGGTTCGACAATCAACCAAGACGGAATACTGAATATCGAGGCAAAAAGCGTTGGAGAAGATACTTTCCTTTCAAGGGTTGTGGAGATGGTTCAGGAAGCTCAGGTAACCAAACTACCTATTCAGAAGCTTGCAGACTTTGTAACCGCTAGATTCGTACCTACAATAATACTATTGTCCATACTAACATTTATCGGTTGGAACCTTTTCCCTCAATTCTTCTTGCCGATACTTCAGTGGGCTGAAAGCTTTCTTCCTTGGATAAATACAGAAGTGGAATTGATAGGTCTTTCCATATTCGCGGCTGTAGCAGTACTTGTTATTAGTTGCCCATGTGCCCTTGGACTTGCCACTCCAACATCAGTCATGGTTGGAACGGGTAAGGGCGCGGAAAACGGCATCCTTTTCAGAAAAGGTGATGCACTGCAGATAATCCAGGATCTTGACACAGTTGTCTTCGATAAGACAGGTACCTTGACCAAAGGAAATCCGGAACTTACCGATGTCTGGCCTGATGAATCGGATGGAATAATTAGTATGGCTGCATCTGTGGAAAATGCTTCGGAACACCCACTTGCAAGAGCTATTGTAAAAGGAGCTAAGGAAAGAAACGTTGAGATAAAAAAAGTTGAGAAATTCGAAAATAATAGAGGAATGGGTGTTAAAGGTATTGTACAGGGAAGAAAAGTCATAGTTGGTAATGATAAATTACTCGATAAGAATGAAGTGGACATACCGGAAGAGATGATGAAAAAGAGAGATGCCTACCAGGAGAACGGTAAAACAGCGTTTTTTGTCTGCATAGACGGTGATGTTGAAGGAATTATTGCCGTTGCTGACGAACTAAAAGAGGGTAGCGAACAAGCGGTCAGGAGTTTTAAGGAGATGGGACTAAAAACAGTGATGCTTACAGGGGACAATGAAAGAGTAGGAAGATCGATAGCATCAAGGGTAGGGATTGATGAGATCGAAGCTGACGTGCTTCCAGACCGAAAAGCAGAGAAGATAAAGGAACTACAACAAAATAATTCAAGAAACAAGGTGGCTATGATAGGAGATGGTATAAATGATGCACCAGCACTTACACAGGCGGATGTAGGTATTGCTATAGGTACCGGTACAGATATAGCTATAGAATCTGCAGATGTTACACTGGTAAGAGGAGATTTAGAAGCAGCTATTCAGGCTTTCAAGATATCCGAATCAACGATGAAGAATATTAAACAAAATCTTGTTTGGGCTTTTGGATACAATACGGCCGCAATACCGGCAGCAGCCCTTGGATTACTTCATCCTGTTATAGCTGCGGGTGCCATGGCTATGTCATCTATAGCTGTTGTTGGTAACGCCCTTAGACTTAAGAAGATAAAAATGTAGGTGGTTGTTGATTTTAAAAACATTCTTTAAAATGTTAAACACTGGTACTACTTTTTGTCAACAAATCAATTTTTAACTGTTGGTACAAATACTTAGTTATTATTGAAAAAATAGGGGGTAAAAATGGGGAACCACATAAATTTTTCGGAATTGAAGGTCGAAACTGATCCTGAAAACTACGGTACAACTGAAATATCTGCTTATTCTGCTAAGATATCACACGATAAAAGAGGAAGATCAGCACTAGAAATCGCTGCAGATGAACTGGGTTTCAACGGAAGAGAAGATATCGATGAACAGTACCAGGAAAAGTTAGAAGAGAAAGTAGGTGATTTTCTCGAAAAACTCGCAAAAGCAGGTCACACCTCAACTTTTTACCAGTCGAATGAAGGCCTCAATTACCAGGTTCCCCGACACACTACGATGTTTCTTTGTCAGTTCGACTATCCAAAATATCTTCAGCAGAGTCAAAGATATACGAAAGCAGAAGAGTTCATAACAGAATTAGAAGATAACAAAGATGTCAAAGAAATCTACGAGAGAGCTCACAGGTTTTACAACAAGATGATATCCGATGAAGGTACAAAGATACGAAAAGAGGACGCAAGGTACATACTTCCTCTTGGTACCGCTGCCAAACATATACATCAGAACTTGAACTTTGTATCTCTTGCGAACATTTACCGGGAGATAGAAAAAGAGGATTCGAGGATACCAAGTATTTCTAAAAAAGCTGTGGATGAAGGTTTGAAAGCTCTAAACTATGAAGAACCTGTTGTTTTTAACAAAAAACTGATAGATATATACAATGAAAACGATAAAGGATATACAGTTACTAACATGTTTTCAGAGACCAATAAAGCTATAGAAAACCTTGTAAACGGTGAAAAGAACAAGGTATTAAGTTTTTGTGCGGATGTCGATTTTCAATCAAATGAATACAAGGAGAGCTTCCTCAACTTATCCAACTACGGCCAGATGAATCCTAGCGTTACAGGATTTCTTACCTCAATGTCGCTTTCCGCATGGCACCAGTTCATGAGAAATGATGCGGTGAAACAGTCGGTTCAGTCCATCTATGATGCGGCCGATAAAGGAGAAATGTTTGTGCCGGAATCAATAGTGGAATCGGAATACATCAAAGAATTCGAGAAACTTTTTGACGACTCTATGAATCTTTACAGTAAACTAAGAGAAGATGAGGGAGATGACGCCATCGAATTAGTGCCTCATGCATTAGGTATAGATGTGGCGTTCAGCATAGACTATTTTAATTTTAAGAGAGGGTTTATAGCTGATAGAAAACACGGCGGAGCACAGTGGGAAATAAGGGAAATAGCTAAACAGGTTGATCAAAAAATCAGGCACTACTGATATCCTTGTAGAGCTGATCCATTATGCTTTCTAAATCTTCCTCTATGAACTCGGGATCCGTCTCTATCATGTATCCCATTTCAATCCCTTCCAAGTAGACCTTATTTTCCGATTCTTTGTAATCCACAAGTCTCGCATGGAAACTCTCTTCATCTTTGACCACTTTTACAAGAGGCATGTATTCTGTGTTGTAGTTCTTAATAAATCCTGTTTCTTTATCATAAAAAGGTAGACCAAAAAACTTTCTCATCGACATTTTTTTCCTCTTTTTTTTATTAACAAGTTTTATTAGTATTATAAACCAACTTATAAAAGTGGTTCTTTATGACAAAAGAATTTTTTAGATGCACGGTTTGCGAAGATGTTCACTACGGAGCTGCAGGACCTGAAGAATGTCCTACTTGCGGTGCAGAAAATGCATATGAAAGCATAGAAGAAAAAGAAGCTAAAGAATCTATGGGTTTTTGATCAATGAAAGCTGAGATTACTGGTGTTAAAAGGGAGACACATGACGTCAAGACTTTGAGGGTTCAACCCGAAAAGAAGATAGACTTTATTCCAGGGCAGTACTGCCTTTTGTCCATAGTTGGAGATGAGTATCCTGATGACAGCAAACCCTTCACCTTTGCATCATCACCTGAAAAGGATTTTGTAGAGTTCACTGTAAAGAAGATAGGTGAGTTCACTTCAGCTCTCCACGAATTGAAAGAAGGAGAAACGCTTGAAATAGGTAAACCTCGTGGTAAAAGCCTTAATTTCGATGAATCTGTTGAAAAAGACGTTGTTTTTATTGCAGGAGGTTCGGGGATCACTCCTTTTATTTCAGCTATAAGGTATTCCATTGATAAAGATCTCAAAAATGACATAACTCTTTTCTTTTCTAATAGAGAGTACAGGGATATAATCTTTAAGACGGAGTTGAGGCATATATACGAAGATTACAGCAGGATAAACGTGATAAATACCTTGACTCATGAAAAAGAAGATCACTGGGATGGCGAAACAGGTCTTATAGATAGAGAAATGGTGGAAAGATATGTGGATGATGTCAAGGAAAAGTTGTGGTATATATGTGGACCTCCACCAATGATAGATTCGATGGAGGAAATATTAGACTCTATGGGTGTTCCAAGTTCCGGTATAATGTTCGAGAAGTGGCAGATACCAGGGAAACATGACTGATAACTTTTTTTATTAAGGGTTGTTCTTTTTAGTTTTGCCACCAATTATGTTTTATGCCTAAGATTGGAGAAGTAGTTGACAGGATACATGAACTTGAAAAGAATAGGAAGAGTACTGCAGAATTCCTTAAAGATGAGGATATAAAGAGTATTGATTCTGATGTTCTGATGGAGAACTGTTTTTTGAAAGAAACGGACCAGAGGGTTTTGCCAGAAAATTTTAGTGTCTGCGGAGTTGACGGAGGCATCATAAAAAAACAGTATTCTGGTGTTGATGTTGTTCTTTCTAGAGCTGTTGCATCTTTGTTTTATTTTTCAGGAGGGAAGCTTGAAAAATCGATGACCATACCAAGAAATTTGATCTCTCCTGATGTACAGTACATAGAATCACCTTTAGATGTGAGGAACTTCAATCTTTCCAGTTCTTTCATAAGGCTCCACAAAGAAGTGTCTATAGCGATAAAAGCTCTTGAGGAAGAGCCTGATATGCTGCTCCTTGACGGTTCCATAGTACCGCAGTACGCTGAGAGACCTGAGAAGGGAAGCGAGGCGAGAAAATTTTATGATGAACTGATAGAGAAATATGAGACGCTTTTCGAAAAGGTGATATCAGGTAATGTATTACTTGGTGGGGTTATAGAGGATTCAAGGAGTAAAAGGTACTGCGAAGAACTTGCGAAACAGGAATTTATACCTGAAGATATGATAAATGTTCTTGAAAACACAAGAGATACTAACATGCTGGAATACCTGATGGAAAAAGGTCAGAGAACAAGCGTAATGAGATACGCCAAGGAGTACGAGAAACACGTAGTTCTTAATGATATAGGGGAGAAGGGTAAGAGGGTGAAGAATTTTTACCTTAAGACCGCTAAAGATGCTTCGCCGATCAGAATAGATTTTTTAGGGCTTGATGATCCTATTGAAACCGCAGAAAAACTTTCAGAAAAACTTGTGCCTCTTTGCAGCTATTCATCAACTTATGGGATTCCATCAGTGATAGTGGAAGCAGACCAGAGAGCTAAGTTATCGGAACAAGACCTAAAGAGATTTGAATCGAAACTTTCTTCGGTCATAGGTCCCATGCCTGGATTAAAATCTTTAAGGAGAAATACAAGGCCTTTCTAAGATTTTTTCTTGAAGAAAAGCCATTTATCATCTCCTGAGTAATCTGTTTTGAGGAGCACATATTCTCCACTGAGCTTTTCACCGTCTATATTTATCACCAGTTTTTCCTTCTTTACATCAACAGGTTCGAAGCTTCCCTTGTCCCATATCTCAACAGTTCCCTCTCCATAACCTTCTTCTATATCACCCTCGAAATCTCCGTACTCTAATGAGTGATCCTCAACTCTTATCGCCAGTCGCTTAACACCTTCCTTTTCAGGAGGTTTTTTTGGGACTGCCCAGCTCCAAAGAACTCCTTCGAACTCCAATCTCAGGTCGTAATGGAGGTTGGATGCATCATGTTTGTGTATCACGTACTTCCTCATCTTGATTCCTCCCCTATTTTTTCGAGATCTTTTATTAGTTCAGGTCTGAGTTTCCGGTTGTATATCGTTGCAGCCGGATGGTATGTAGGCATGTATTTTCTTCCATCTTTTTCGAAAATCTCGCCCCTTTTTTCCGATATTCTCTGTTGACCTAGAAGGGTTTTAAGGGCGGAATTGCCAAGAGGGACTATTATGTTTGGTTCGATGGTTTCCAACTGATCTTCCAGGTAACCACGGCATTTTTTTATCTCGTCTTTTTTTGGATCTCTGTTCTTGGGAGGCCTGCACTTCACGACATTAGTTATGAAAACATCGCTTCTTTTAATACCGGCTTTTTCAAGTGCTTCGGTAAGCACTTTTCCTGCTCTTCCCACGAAAGGTCTTCCGGTTTCATCCTCTTTTTTTCCCGGTGCTTCACCGATTATCATTATATCTGCGTCCTTTGAACCTTCTCCAGGAACAGTGTTTTTTCTGTTATTTGATAGATCGCATCTTTCACATTTTGATATTGTTTCTTTGATATTTTCGATCTCTTCCATGGATATCTCTTCATTAAAGTTTTTTGTTCATGGAACTTAAACAACTCACTGTTCAAAAACTTTGAACTCTCATCTTTTGAAAACCTTTATAAAAATAGTAAGAGTTATTTGTTTTGAAGCGGCGTTTGTCGCTGAAAGATAGGACAGAAAAATCGTTGAGTGGTAACTATGGTAACTGTATATGATGTAGATGCACAAGAATTAATTGAAAAAGCTGCAGAACACCTAGAAGAAAATTTCGAGGAACTCGAACAACCTGAATGGAGTTACTTCGTCAAGACAGGTGTCAGCAGAGAAAGAAACCCTGAACAAGAAAACTGGTGGTATATAAGAGCTGCAGCAGTTCTGAGACAGGTCTATATGAACGGACCGGTCGGAGTATCGAAACTCAGAACTATCTATGGCTCAAGGAAGAGAAGAGGTTCTAAGACTGAGCATTTCTACAAGGCTTCAGGAAAGGTTATCAGAACCATACTTCAGCAGCTTGGTGAAGCAGATCTTGTTGAAGTTGAAGAAGGCGAAGGTAGAAAGATAACTGCCGAGGGCCAAAGCATGATGGATAATTTGGCTTACGAGGTATTTGAAAACTAGATTTTTGAGATCTTTCGAACAAAGATGATTCAACATGTCGAATGATGAACTTGAAAAACTGAAAAGGGAAAGGCTTAGGAAGATGCAGCAGGGTTCCAATCAGCAGAAGATGCAGGAAGAACAGGCAAGGCAGCAGCTTAAAAAGATAGCCTCTCAGATACTTACAAAGGAAGCAAAGTCAAGGTTAGCTAATATAAGGATCGCTAAACCGGATATGGCATCCACTATTGAACTGAGACTTGTACAGCTTTACAGGATGGGCAGCATAAACGAGAAGATTACCGATGAGCAACTAAAAAACATGTTGAAAAAACTTCAGGAGAACAAAGGTTCGACAAATATTAAATACTGAGGAAGAAAGGTGAAAATATTATGGCTTCAAGAAAAGGAAGAGGAAAAAAGAAAAGGCTTATAGCAGCAAACAACAGAGCAAGATCCGCTCCAAGATGGATCGATATTAAGAAATACGGTCTTAAGAGAGCTATGACCCGTAACGTTAAGGGTATCAGAAGCAGGCACTGGAGGAGTGGAGACACCGACGAATAGTATAGGTGATTTATCATGGAAAACGTTAGGATAAATATATCTAAAGCAAAAGCATCCCCAAGGAAGAAAAGAGCGGGTAAAGCCGTCAGGATACTTAAAAAAGAGGTTGAGAGAAGAACAGGGGTTTCCGATGTAAGAATAACCAACGGCCTCAACGAAAAAATATGGGAGAAAGGCGGAAAACCACCGAAAATGCTAGATGTCCAGTTTCTCGAGGAAGAAGACTATTTATTGGTAGGTCTTGCAGAAGCAGATCTTGAGAAGAGGACAGAGGAACCGGTCGAAGAAAAAGTTGAGGAAGAGACAGAAGGAACTGAAGAGATCGAGGAAGTGGAAGAGATAGAAGAAAAAGAAGAAGAGACCTATGATTTATCCGAAGAAGTGATAGAAGTTTTCAAGGAAGGAACTATAGCTGAAGGCAAAGAAAAAGTGAAAGAGATGAACAAGGCAGATTTCGAGAAACTATTGAACTTTGAAAAAGCTCACCAGAACCGGAAAGGCATGAAAAAGTTTTTGAGAAGTAACATGAGGTAA
>JALDAG010000027.1 GCA_022729255.1 Candidatus Nanohalarchaeota archaeon
ATGGTTCTCATGGTAGTCATGGTTCTCATTCTTCGCATAGTAGTCATGGTTCTCATGGTAGTCATGGTTCTCATTCTTCGCATAGTAGTCATGGTTCTCATGGTAGTCACGGCTCTCATTCTTCTCATTCGGCTCATAGTTCTCATTCAGCTCATAGTTCTCATTCGGCTCATAGTTCTCATTCAGCTCATAGTTCTCATTCTGCACATGGAAGTCATAGTTCTCATTATGCACACGGTCAACATAGCTCTCATGGTTCTCATGGTAGTCACGGCTCTCATTATAGTGCTTAATGAAACATTAACAATTTTTACAGATGCATCTATTTTTTACGAGTTCTATTTGACTCAATAATATTTTCAACCTAAAAACAAGTCTATGGGTTTTTTCCGAAACAAATATTATAGTGAAGCTGCTACTTGGTTTTTGAAATGGTGGACATCCAGATTACATATCAATGTAACAACAATTGTCTGTCTTGCATTATTCCTGAAAAAGCATACTGTAAGGAGAAGGTAGAAAAAGATGATGTAATTAGGTTGTTAGATGATGAAAATCCAGAGATTATAGCTATAGGAGGTGGTGAACCCTCGATAGACCCTGATTTTTTTGATATTTTAAGGTTTGCTGCTGAGAAAAATCCTGAGGCTGTGATAAAGATACTTAGCAACGGAAGATATTTTTTCTATGAAGAATCAGTTAAAAAACTTTTAAAAGTCATCAAAGGCAATGATAACAAATTTGAAGTCCATATTTCAATTTACGGTACTGAAAAAGTACATGAAAAGATCACCAGATCAAAGAACAGTTTTAAACAGACATTGAAAGGTATCAAAAATCTTCTTGATTCAGGGATCGAAGTTAATCTTAGGATTATAGTCAATAGACAAAACTACAGGAACTTGAATGAACTCTCTGACATGATAGTTGAAGACTTAGATAACATCAATAAGATCATCTTTATTTTTTCAAGGTACATGGGGAAAGCCCAAAAAAACATTGAAGAGGTGAGTGTGAAATACGATGAATCCGTTGAATATGTCCAAGAAGCGATAGATATACTTCAAAAAGGTTTTAAAGGTGTTATACGTTTATATCATTTCCCTACATGTGTTTTAGACCCGGAATACCGGTCTCTTGTTCACGGAATGACCAAAGAAAGTGGAGGAGTAACTTTTCTCGATATTTGTTCAGAATGCATATTTAAAAATGATTGTTCGGGTATATGGGAATCATATATAGAAAGGTTTGGCGATAAAGAGTTCGAGCCATTAAATCCTTGATTATTGGTCTAAACAGGGTTTATCTCTTCATCCCCGAATATTTTGTAGTAAGTGGACCATATCATAGGACATTCTTCCCTTACATCACATTTTTGACATTTATCGCTAAATTTAAGCTCTTCTTTCTGCTTTGTAACTCCTTTGGCTTTATCCCAGTGTTTTTCAGGTATAGTACAAAGAGGAAAATGGAACATTCTGACGTTTATACCGTTTTTTTCCAGAGTTTCCGCCGCATCCACGGCATAACTATTTGATTCCGATAATTTTACTTTTATCTTCTCAAAATTCTTTATAGCGTTTCCAGTGTATTTCATATGGATCATCACGACCCTAAAAACATCTCTTAGGTTGGAAGATATCCATTCAGCGATTTCAGGAAGTTTTTCGTAGTTCATCTTGTTTATGATTATCCTTAATTCGACCTGATAACCTCTATCGAGAAGATTCTTTATCCCTTTCACAGTCTGTTCAAAGCTCCCTTCAGCCCTAGTAATACTGTCGTGTAGAGAAGGTAGATGGCCAAAAATAGCTATACCAAATTTGCTGTTCGATTTAGGGGGTAGAGTATCTACCATTTTATCCATGAAGCTTTTACTTGAAAACATTCTGCCGTTTGTAACTATGAACAGTAGGATATCATCCTCGTATTTTTCTCGGGTGTATTCGATCAATTCAAAGAAGTCCTCGCTTATAGTAGGTTCTCCTCCCGTAAAGCTCATAGTTTCATCGTTTTTTTCCCTTAAAGAATCTATTTTATTTTTTATTTGGTCTGTGGAGATATAGACACAGTCCTTTTTCCCGAGAACTTTTTTTTCAGGATGGTAAACCATGTCATTTATACATGTGAGACAGTTATTGTTACATCTGAAGGTTATTGGCCAGTCCATTATTATGCTTCTCGAAAAAATTATTACGTGTTTGTGTTACACATCTCTCTGAGCTCTTCATCAAATTCTATTTCTTCACAAAGCTCAGAATCTTGTTTAACAATCCCTAGACAGTAATTAACAACATCAGAGTCTTGTGCGTCTTCACACATCTCCTCATCTTCAGTAGATATAGCAAAGTTAGCAATACACATATCGATCTCATAAGGTTCTCTGTCTTCACATTCTTCAGGAATGTTGCTGTAGCCTGTGAGATCTAGATTGAACTCTTCTTGATTATTATTACCTAGAAAACCTATATCTAGGTTTGAAGAAGTGATGCCTATCAATAAACCTATAAGAAATACCAGTATTATTTTACCTCTTTTTTTGTCATCCTCTTCAAACTCTATTTTCATTTTATCAGACCTTTAATTGAGTATTAGGATGAATTAATTTAAGTGTTGTTTTTTAAGAACTCTACGTTGAACAGTTATCTGATAAATCAATTAAAGGTGTTAAACATTTCAAAGGATGGAGAAAAATTCCTTTTTTTCAAGAAGTTTTCCAGGAAATACAAGAATGAAGGAGATTACAACCATAATTATTTCTTAGCGGATCTTCTATTTATTTTCAGCCCATACTACAGATTCACACCCGAACAGGTACTTGAAAAGTGGAAGGAATATACAGAAGATTCTGATTTTCTTTCGATGTATGTACACATACCTTTTTGTATTCAAAGGTGCGAATACTGTGTTTACCGCTCTAACAAGGTTGAAAGCAGAGAATGTGTTGAACGGTATGTGGAAAACCTATTGGAAGAGATAGATTTTTTTGGTAAGAACCTTGATAGAAGGTTTAATACATTGTATTTTGGAGGAGGAACCCCCAGCATTCTTTCTGCAGAAAACATCGATAGATTGCTTTCAAGGATCAGAAAATATTTTTCTTTTGAAGAGAAAGGTATGAGGAACTTTGAGATGAATCCTGTGACTTGTACCGAGGAAAAGTTAGATGTGATTGAAAAACACGGGATCAACAGAATAAGCTTTGGAGTGCAGTCAACAAGTAGAGAAGTACTTGAAAAAGCTAATAGAGGTTATCAAGATTTGGATATCGTCAAAAAATCTTTTGAAATGGCTGATAAAAGATCTTTCAGCATTATCAACATGGATCTTATACTAGGTTTACAAAACTCCGATAAAGAAAAATTTATAAACAGCTTTGAAGACCTCATCGAGTTAGAACCTTCCTCTATATGTGTTTACCCATTACAGCCAAATCAGGATTTACTGAATAAGAGAGGTATGACAGAGGAAGAGTTCTTTGAAAAGATAGGGAAAAGAATCGAGGAAGTGAAAGAACCTCTTAGAATTATAGCTGAAGAGAAGGGTTATAATGTGCCTTCCACTCCCAACCCTAGAGGGGCTAATTCATGGATGTTTGAGAGGAAAAAGATGGATGAAGTATTCGATTACAACTATTATTTCCAGAGCGATATGATCGATGGATGCTTAGGTTTCGGTGTTTTCCAGGAATCCTATATCTCAAGTGTTTTAAGCTATAACAGAGAGGTGGAGAACCCAAATTTTAGACTTGGAACAAAGATCTATGGAGGTACACTTCAGAATGAGAGGGATCACATGAGAAAGTTCATACTCGATGAATTTGAGGACGGTAATACATTGTCCCTGAGAGCTTTCAAGGAAAAATTTGGTTATGGTGTCGAGGAAAAGTTTGAGGACGCGATTAAAAGCCTGAAGGAAATCGGGGTTCTTTATCAGAAAGATTATGAACTAATCCTAGACCTAGATTCTCCGCTTGACACATTTGCTGCATGTTACTTCTTCTTTGATGAGGCACAAATAAAGCATCAGATCAGAGAAGAAGCAGAAAAAAACGGATGGGACAGGATCCTTGAAGAGTTAAATTATTTAATTTAGTTAATTCACTGCCAGTCACCGAACTTCCCGGGACAGCTTATGCCTAACTCCTGTTCTAATCCCCTAAGATCAAAGCTCATTGCGAGATTTGAAACAGATTCTTGATCCTCTACAGGTATCTCTATTGACATATTGTAACTATCCTCATAATAAAGGTCTTTTTCTATATCTATATCGGATTCTTTGGCTACTTCATCTTCTATATACACAGTCAAACTTAGTGTCTCCTCATAGGCGCTTATATTACTACCCAGGTTTTCAATCTCCATATCTATATCGATTAGTTCTGTCTCCCAGTTACAGATACCTCCTTTTATGTGGTAATTAGTCCTCAAATCTATACCATCGTCTTCATATTCATCTCCCGAAATTAGTATTGCGGAACCCAGTAAAGCCAAAACTATTATGACGCCAATACCTATCTTAAAGAAATTTTTTTTAGGGTTGTCTTTCCTCTTATCAGCATGTTTCACCATGGAAAAAGATTTGAGAAATTTGTTTATAAATTTTTTAGAAATCATCTTCTGTTACTCGTTCATTCATATACTCTATTTCTTCAGATGACATACTGATTAGATATACATCCCATTCATTCAACTTGATATCTGTTTTTTCACCTTTTCCAACCATGTATTCACATATTTCTTTCCCTGGTTCGTGTTCACAACCATCGGTTCTTATGAAGTATACCTCCCCTAAATCGTCGATTTCTTCAAAAAACGTCAGTGTTAAGAAGGAATAAACCGTTTTTTCAGATTCTGTCAGTAAAGATAACAAAGTGTTGATGTTGGGAACAACCAACGGTTTATCAATCTCTTCTGAGATATCATGGAATCCTCCAATATCATCTCTCTTGTATGTGTCATATGAGATAAGAGGTCTTTGACCAGGAAGAGATATGAATATTGTTAGAAACATTAAAATGCTGAATATAACTAACAAACGTTCTTTACTGAATTTATCAATTATGTTATTATTTGTGAAAATGTTTTTAAGGCCGATACAACCTATCAAGATTAAAGGAGGTAAGGAGTTCATTACATACCTGTCTGTGAGGCCGTTTCTGAAGAAAGCGTATAAAATTATGTAGGTGAGCCACCAGACCAAAATTATAGAGGATTTCTTTTTATCCTCCTTTAGAGCGAAAGGGATCAGCAATATAAATAAAAGCCCTGGTAGATTATAGAGTCTTGTGAGAAGCGAATAAGCCTTTGAAAAACTCTCAAAAAAGAAAGCTGTTGTGAAACTTTTTCCTAAAGATTCCTGTCTGAACCATACAGAGTATATGCCCTTTAAAGGGGCTATGGATAGGAAAGAGAATATTATTCCGTAAAACCAGAACCATTTCTTTGAGATCTTTTCCTTGACATAGTCCAAAGGTCTTTCTTGTGATGAAAGTATTAGAACAAGGGAAAAGAAAATAACGATAGGATGCTCCCATCTGAAGCTAACCATGAACAGATAGGACGCCATGAGCAAGATCCAGCTTTCTTTCGTGTCTTTTTTTATCACTAGTCCTGTCGTCAATATCACAAAAAATATGGAGAATATGGAGAAAACCGACAGAACAAAGTCTAGGTTTCCCGAATAAAGCGCGTGCAAAGGAAAAATCGAGAGGCTTATCGCAGCCATCAAACCCAATTTTTCACTGTCCAGAAATGTTTTGACCGAGTAATATGCAAGCGGTATAGTCAATGTGCTTACAATCACTGACAGAATCATCGTTGCATTTAGATTGTATCCTAATAGGGAGTAAAAGAGGCCCAGGATGAAACTCAGTAATCCTGGGTGAGATACAGGTGTTTTACCAAAACATTGGTAGAAACTTGGGCCGTAACACTTGAAGATTTTCCCTGTCTCTGAGAAATACCTTGCTCCGTTTATATATTCCCACGTCGAATCATGGGAGTTGTATTCAAACAACATATTTGAGAACCTGAAAAAACCTCCTATAAGAACCGTTAGAAGGATTAACACTATGATGAGCGGTTCTTTGTTATCTCTTAGAATTTTTCCTAGTTCTTCGTAATTTACATAGATAGCGAATAATATAGAGCAAGCTATCAAGGTATAAAAAACTACATCGTATTCACTCCAAAAACTGTTGTTGTAGAGAACAGTGTCTAAAAAATCCAACAAAAAACCGTTCATACTTATATTGTTTTACACTTTTTGATTATTAAATTATGTCGTGGATTAAAAGATAAATAACAAGAGCAAGATATGGTTATTATGATTGTTGGTAAACCGTTATACCAGTACATGATACCCATCATATCGGTATTTCTCTTGTTTTACTCCCTCTTTTTACTGTTTAGAAGGATAAAAGAGGATAAAGAGTTATTCACAGAATCAGGTAGAAGTTACAAGATCTTATTGGTTATTATTCTGGTCTTAGGAGTCTTAATAAGGTTTTTCGCTCAATATTTTTCTTATCATCCTCAATACATGTATTCCGCTATAGCCAACACCATATATGAGACAGGTAGAATGGGTTTTTGCACCTTGGAGTTCAATTACTGCTTTCCCACGTACAAACCCTACACGGTCTATGTTTCTCTCCTGGGTTTTCTCTACAGATTTTTGGACGGAGTTTCCTTTACATTGGCTAGGAATCTGAATGTTTTTTTCGGAACACTGACCATACCTCTTTCCTACATGGTTTCAAAGAAGTATTTAGGTAAAGATTCGGCTGCTATTATTTTCGCATCTTTATTGGCTTTTTTACCTTTACATGTAGAACTTTCTAAGAGCATGGAGACACATGTTTTCAGCATTTTTTTCGTTTTAGCGTTTTTCTTGTTTCTCAAAGAGTTTTTTGATACAGGGGAAATAGATGTTTTTGGGGGCGCTTTAATGATGTACTTGATGGCGGTATTATCGAAACCTCTCAACCTTTTATTGATAATACCTCTAGGTTATGTTTTCTGGAAGAAAGATGGGTTAGAAAGGATAAAGAACTTTTTGTCGAATGGAAAAGTGGTTTTTTCGATGGTTTCAGGCCTGTTTTTCATCCCTATTTATCACTTCTTTCTTTTCAGGCAGGGAGTGTTGTATGATGTAGGCTTAGCTATGTTTCAAGACAATCAGCTTTCAAATCTCTTAATCCACAACAATTTCTATGTTTTGATAGGGTTGCTGTCCTTTTCGGGTTTGGTATATGCAGTTGTAACAAAAAAATATTTCGTTTTAGCTATATTCGTACTTTATTTTGCTCCTCTTTTAGTGCATACGCAAAATAAACCTGTGAGGTTGATATTACCGGCTTTGATAACTACGTTGTTCATCGCCTCTGATCTCTTGGATAGTGTGGGTGAAAAGATCTTCGGAAAGAACTTACAGGTTTACACGGCTTTGACAATAATTTTGATATCAACACTTTTCTTCTACAACTCTTTTTATCCAAGTCCTTACAGGTATTTCAACGAGGAGGATGTCCTTGATGAGGAACTAAGCAGGATCTCCGATGATTATGAGATATACAGTCAAAGAGCTGATCTGGCTTATTCAGTTTCTACAGAGAGGGTCCACAACATCAACTTTGGTGTACCGGACTTCCAAGAAAAAGAATCGGTTGCTATACTAAAAAGAGGTATGTGCGATGAGAAACCATCGATGCTGAAGGAAGAATTACGAAGCTTCGAAGTAGGTGATGGGAAAGAAATCGGAGGTCTTTATAGTATTTGTATCTACAAAAGATGATCTTTGTATCCGAAATTTCGACCACAAAAAGATAAAAAAACATTAAAACAAGATAGATTATTGGGAAAATTATGAGAGTAACACTTCTCCACACACCGTACTATCATCAAGACCATATGGAGAATCTTTCTGTTACAAGCAACAATTTCGCTGTTCTACCACCCATGGGCCTACTTTATGTTTCATCGATAGTTCAAAATGAGGGTCATGAGGTACAAGTGATAGATGTCAAGGCTGAAAAAGTTTCCATGGAACAAGTTTTCGAAAGGATAGATGAGTTCGATCCCGACATCATAGGAGGTCTCATAATACCTTACACAGCAAAAATAGCTTTGAAATGGTATGAAGAAATCTCTGAAAATTTCGATGCACCTATAATGGTGGGTAACCATGCTATGAAACAGTATCCTGAAGCTGTTATGTCAAACGAGTTTATAGATTATGGTATAACAGGTTCAGCATTGGAAAGCGTTCCAAAACTTTTAGAAAAACTGGAAAACGGAGAAAAGGATTTAGATGATGTGCCGAATCTTGCTTACAGGAAGGACGGAGAACTGAGGATAAACCTTCCTGAGAAAAACGTGGAAAACCTGAATAAACTTCCATGGCCTGATAGGGAGTCGATTAACAACGATCTGTACTTTTCGATGGCGTCAAAGAAAAAACCTTTCACTCTACTAATAACGTCTTATGGATGCATGTTCCATTGCGATTTCTGTGACATGGGAAGTTTCGGGTACTCGGAGAGAGAACCGGAGGATGTGGTGGATGAGATAGAATACTGTGTTAACGATTTAGGTATCGAAGAGATAGATATCTTTGACAGGGATTTTCTGATTAACAAGGAAAGATCGATGGAGATATGTGACAGGATAATAGAGAGGGAACTGGAGTTCAGGTGGACTTGTAGGACGAGAGTGGATCAGGTTGACAGAGAAACATTGGAAAAGATGTATGAAGCAGGTTGTCGTCTAATAATGTATGGTATCGAATCTGGAAATCAGGATATCCTTGACAGGGAGCACAAAGGCATCACGATACAACAGGCGGAAGAAGCTGTTCACACGACTAAAAATGTGGGCATACAAGTCTTAGGATTTTTCATAATAGGTCATTCAGGAGAAACCGTTGATAAGATCAAAAATACTATCGAGTTCGCTAAAAAACTTCCTTTGGATTATGCGCAGTTTTTCAAACTTTCAGGGAAGCCAGGAGCAAAACTTTATGAAGACATAGTTGAAGAACTAGGATATGACTACTTTGATAAACTTATCAGGCAGGAGATAGAGGTGCATAAACTCCCTAGGCCTTGGACAGAGATGTCTAATGAAGAACTGGAGAGCTGGGTTTCAAAGGCCTACAACCAGTTTTACCTCAGACCGTCATATATGGTCAGAAGAGCATCGCAGATTAGATCGTTACACGAGTTCGAAAAGCTGGCCAAAGTAGGTGTCAAAATGGTGTTTACAACTATGAAAAAAATATTGAAAGGTGTAAAGAGTTGATGAACTTTTTATCAACATTTCTTACCGTCTCAGCTCTTTTCTCTTTAATTATGCTGTTACTTATCTTGTTGTATGGTCCTTTTACCAAATTTTTTACCAGGGATAAAGAACTTATAACCCGTGAATTAGTAGATCTTCCCGAGATTTCTGTTGTGATCCCGACTTACAACGAAGAAGAAAACATCGGAGGAAAACTAGATAATTTGGAGAACATCGATTATCCAATGGAAAAGTTGGAGAAAATCGTTGTGGACAGCGGTTCAGCTGACAGGACAAGAGAGATAGCTGAAGAGAAAGGAGCCAAAGTGATCAATATAAAGGAGAAGGGGAAGATAAAAGCATTAAATAGAGGTATAAAAGAAGCAAAACACGATGACATAATCTTAACTGATGCAGATGTTTTATTAAAGGAAAAATCGGTTAAAAATGCTTTGAAATACTTCACGGGAAAAGTTTGTGCCGTGGGCGGAAGAAGCAAGGTTGAGACAGAGATATTATACAGTGAAGCCAAAAAAAATTACCACCACAAGGACTGGGATCAGAGAACAAGGGAGAGTATGATAGACAGCACAGCATCCCTTGATGGAAAATTCATATTTTTTGATAAGAGGTGTATCGAGGAGATATCGGAGAAAGCGTACACGGATGATCTACAGTTGACACTTGACATATGGAAGAAAGGTTTTAGAGCGGTCATTCCAGAGGATGTTGTGGTAGAAGAAAGAACACCTGACAACATAAAAGAAGATATCGAACAGATGAGAAGAAGATGCAAGCTATCTATCGCTAATAGCTTCCAAAACCTGGATGTTTTGAGGAAACCAAGTTTTTTCTCGATAATCATATTTCCGATGAGAAGACTCGTTAATTACTTCATACCTTTTTTTCTAGGGATTGTTTCCGTTTACTTGTTAGTGTTTAATCCTGTGGTTTTCGGGTTACTGTTCCTGTTGGATTTGATCCTTTCGAAGCTTAAACCGGAAATATTTTATTACAACCTACTTACCTTTGTACTTCTACTGTCATGGAAAGACATAATTTTTAGAAGGATTAACAGATCAGGTATTTGGAAATAAAAAAACACAGTTCAGCTTCTTATGAAGGATACAAACCCTCTAATATTTTGTTTAAAATCTTCAAAAGTTCTTATAGATTTAATCCTTCTCCAGATATAAGTTGGTCGGATGTAGAACTCTTTGAAACCTTTTCTAAGCAATGTTTCAACATCTCCTTTTTCCATGGAATGTGGCACAAAGTTCACACGGTTCATGCTCATCTTTTCGAACCCTTTCTCGAGATGACCGTATTTCTGAGGGTTTTCATAAACATCATTTCCAGGCCATGGACTGTAAGGAACGAATTTAGCAAAGGAAAGTGGCAAGTTCTTAGCGAATTCTATGGTTTTTAAGCCCTCCTCAAATGTTTCTCCTGGGATACCTAAAATAAAAGATCCAAAGACCTGTATACCGGCTTCATCCGTTTTTTCCACAACTCTTCTGATATTTTCCAGGGTTGTGCCCTTGTTAACTCTATCAAGGTTTTTCTGGACTCCGCTCTCGATACCATAAAAGACACGCCAAAAACCAGCTTTTTTCATCAGTTCAATCAGTTCTTGATCGAAAGAGTTAATACGAAGGTTACAGCCTATATAAAAATCGAAGCCCTCTTCAATAATTTTTTTACATATTTTTTTAGCTCTTTCAACATCAGCACCGAAGTCCTGGTCATATATCAGTATGTCCTTGACATCCATTTTTTCAATCTCTCTTAGTTCCTCGATCACATCATCGATAGACCTTTTTCTCAGTGGAAGATCCGATGAATGACAGAAATTACAGGACATCATGCATCCCCTAGTTGTTACCATGTTTGTTGAGGGCCTGTCCCTGTAGAAACCTATAGAAGGACAGTAATCATCAAGATCTATGATTTCTCTGTCAGGGAATGGTAACGTGTCAAGATCCTCTACGAACCTTGGAACAGGATCATTGTAAACCAGTTCACCTTCATCGTTCCTATAAACGATGCCTCCTACATCTAATTCACCAACTTCTGATACATTTTTTTCGTGTTCAGTCGTTATGAAATCGCAAAGATCAGGTATGATAACATCACCGTCTCCTACAGCAGCGAAATCGATGCAACTGTGTTCTTCTATGCAGGAACCGCCAACAGTATTTACATGGGAACCACCAACCCCTACAAGAACATCTGATCCAAATATATCTTTTAGATCCCTGGATAAACTAACAACACGGTCCCAGAGAGGA
Organism: Candidatus Nanohalarchaeota archaeon; assembly: GCA_022729255.1. GTDB lineage: Archaea > Nanohalarchaeota > Nanosalinia > Nanosalinales > Nanoanaerosalinaceae > Nanoanaerosalina. Next base: position 11,573 of record JALDAG010000027.1, read on the forward strand.
GAAACGGATTGTATACCCACGATATCAGGGTTTTCACCTTGAATCTTATCTATCAAAGATTTTCTATCCTCGAAAACACCGTCTATGAATTCGACTGAGTGTCCACGTTTTTTTAGGACAGACGCGATATATGAGATACCTAATGGATGTGTAGCACCAGGCACAAGTTTTATAGAATCAAATAAAGGCAGGGAAACCTGATAATCAGGGTAGATGTCTTCAAAAGAGTAGTTTGGAACAACCAGTACGACCTTTAAACCAGACATTTTTGTTGGGAATCACCGATAAAACAAATTTTTGTTTTCCTACATTAAAATATGTGTACTGCATCAAAGGTTTATTTTTTTGGATGTAGAAGAAGGCGTCGGAAGATGTTTTTAGAAAGCTTAAAAAAATAGGAGATATTATTTATATGGAGCTTATAGTTGAAACGAAACGATGAGGAATTTTTTGTCAGGATTTAAAACCATAAAAATGAGTCGACCAAATAATGGTTAAAGGGATTGAAAAAAATTAGATCGATAAAAACCGCGAAATTCATGAACCACCTTGTTAAAAAGAATTTCTTAGGAGACACAGAGCCTTACAAGGTTAATTTAGCTGTGACTTACAAGTGTAACCAGAGATGTTCTACCTGCAACATATGGGAAAAGGGTGGAGAACCTATTGATAAGCATCAAATACGAGAATTCTTCGAGAAGAACAGGTATATAAAATGGTTGAGTCTGACGGGTGGAGAACCTTTCCTCAGAGAAGACATAGTGGATATAGTGGAATCTGCGGATCAAGAACTGGATAATCTTTTCATTTTAAACATTCCTACAAACGGTTTAGAAACTAAAAGGACTTTGGAAGCTGTAAAAGATTTTTTGAAGACGGATATCCCTCATATCATAGTGACCGTGTCCATCAATGGACCTAAAGAGACACATGATAAGATAGCAGGGGTAAAAGGTTCCTGGGAAAACGCTATAAAAACTTTCAAATCGCTTAAAGAGATTGAAAACGTTTCTAAAAACTTCAAAACGTTTTTTGAGTACACACAGTCAGAGATGAATAAGGGAAAGTTCGACGAGACGTTTGAAAAGATAAAAGAAAAAGTGGATATAGGTAATGATGATATAGCCGTGACTTTTTTCCACACTTCAGAACATTATTATGGGAACAACGAAAAAGAATTTGATAGAGAAGAA
>JALDAG010000021.1 GCA_022729255.1 Candidatus Nanohalarchaeota archaeon
GTTTTCAACGGATTTTTCCTTTTCAATGGTTTTCTCCACTTCCTTCTTAAGATTTTCCTCCACCTTTTCTTCCGACTCAATATCTCTTTTCTTGCTTTCTTTCATCATCTCTTCTTTTTTCCTCACCATCTCTTCAAGATCCTCAGAATCGTCTTCTCCACCTTCTTTACCCACCTTTTCACGAAGTTTACCTATTTTTTCCTTCATGCTTTCAAGCTTGTCGAAGCTTTCTTCATCCTCTTCCTCATGAACCTTGCTCATGTGTATCTTAAGCCCTTTTTCGGTGTCAAAATCTTTCCCACATTCTTCGCAGGTTGGCATAATTACATTTTACGTTTCTGTTATATATTAGGTTTTGGTAGAAAAAACAACATACACAGAGGTTTTGTACCTAATAAGTCATAAATAACTTGTCCCTGAGTCGACAGATATCAAAAAAACTCTCTAAAATAGAAATTATGGTTTTCATGTGCTCCAGGCAAAAACATGAGTACACGAAAAAAATGTTTTAAGGTCTCAACTAGAATTTTTTTTGTTAGAAAAAATAGTAGGTAAAAAGGAGGTACGAGATTTCAAGCCTCGCCCTCCTCTGCTGTGGTCTGGTTGGTGAGATTTTATAGATGGCGGTTTACCATCTCTTCCGGATCACCAAGGTCTTTCAAAGGGATTTTTATCCTAAAACCTTTTGTTTCAAGTTTTAGACCCTTTAACGTCCATGACATTGCCAAAGACTTTCAACTTAATTTCCCCCCGGAAACTTTATTTACTTTAGACTGATGCCACGAACAATCCCTGGCATAATCCGGATATATAAATAATCCCTGTTTCATATATAAAAGTTTTCCCTCTGTCTAAACCACTTTTAAAAAAAGACGGGTTAAAGCGATCAAAAATCTCTCTCACCAATGAAATCAGCCATCTCATGAAAAAACAGCTCTATATCGCTCTGATAATATCTATAGCATTTTTAACTTCAACCATATCTGTAAAAAACTTTACCTAAATTCTCTATCATCATTCCTTAGCCCATCTCAAAGCCTTTCGATAAGATTCAAACGCCTTGGTCTCAAGTAGATCCTGATCAATCCTTAATTCAATCATCTTAGATTTAAGCTTAGGAGCCACAATCGCCGCTTTCCCTAAAGAAACTTTTTTAGCGTTCTCATTCCACGATTTTCCGATGTGTTCCCTAACTTCTTTAGAAAGATGTATGTCCTCCGGAAGAACCAAAACCGATGCATCCACATTTGAGCGTTTACATATATCTACCCAGTAATCGTCGAATCCGAAAAACTCCTTGGGATCACCTTCCCAGTCAGTAGCATCAAAAACAGCTACTCCCTCCTCTATCTTTACGGGAAACTTTTCCTCTATATCGTGGGAAGTAAGATTTTGGTTGCTTATATCAATTATTCGCGTCATAAATAAACCCTCTTGTTTAGATACATCCTAATTCGATATTACGTTTGATTAGTATAAAAAGTTTTACAGCTTACTATTAAACAGACATTTAATTAAACCGTCATTTTATTAATAAATATTATTTATAGTTTGTTTTTACAAAAAATGGTTCTCAATAGTCAAAAAAAATAAGATTCTATATTTTGCACCATCAATATAGGTATCCAAATATCGATCTGAAAATTATCATGTTATACCAACTCATATAGCTATTCCTATATTTTTGAAATCAATAATACCCTACCAAAAAACCTGTACAACAACTGATAACAGCATCAAAAATGCTCCAATAAGTACAACGTATGAAGCCCATCTAGGGTGTTCCCTCTCATTCTGGTTGCCTTTGTATAAATTGTATAGAGAAACAACAACCACAAAGCTTCCTACTAATAGGTTAAAAGTCGAGATCCATGCCGCCATATCACCTAAAAGAGCATTGGCTATTATGGCCAGACCAAAGATTACGAAAGAAAAGTTGAACAAGAAGCTATCATCCTTGAAATCTATGTTCATGAAATGCGGCCTCCGGGAGTTGAACCCGGGTCGCCGGCTTGGAAGGCCGGAGTCTTAGCCACTGGACCAAGGCCGCACAGATCAACTAACAAAAAGATTAGTGGAACAATTCTTTTTAACAGTTTCCCCTGTAAAAATACAAAAGATCTTTTGATAATCACTTATTGTTCGTCGGGCTCCTCTCAAGCTCCCTTAATCTTCTTCTAGTATCATCTATACCTGTGATAAGGTTGTCTATGATCTCTTCAGGAAAATCTACATAACCTGTCTCGTCTTTTATCACTATGTTTCCGTCCTTGAGACCTATCTTGAAAGTGTTCCAGTCATTTTTCCCCGCCTTTATCTCCTTTATAACCTCGTCCATGAATAAAATGAACAGACTTATTTCTTTATATCTAACGGTTCATCCCAGATAATTCTTGTAAAAACCGAAAACTTCCTTGTTGACTATCATTTCATGGTGGTCGTGGTCTCCAACATATAAGTTCCTTGCTGAATCGTTTAGAACCACGAGATTTTCAGGAAGCTTAGATCTCCAGTCCTGAAAAAAGACATGATCAGAATCGCTCCAAACAGCAGTATAATTAACGTTTTCAGGTAGAGCTCTGTGGTTTAGCTTGTAAAGTAATTCGCTTCCAGGAATCATCTCTCTACCTGCTGGAGTCATAAAACCCATGTAAGCCATGTGAGTTCCTTGATGTGGTGTCGCTACGGTAACCAAATCATCAACTTTTTTGTATCCTTCTCTCTCCTCTATGTACCATCTAGAAACCAGACCTCCAAGAGAATGAGCTATTATATCGACTTCTCCATCGATTTTTTCCAAAAAAACTTCTAATTTTTCAGCATATTCCTTTATAGAACCTATGGAAGTCCCAGGAACTTTTATCTTTCCTTTGTCCATGAAGGGAGGTTTTATGCCCATCGAAAAATCTATGGGTTTGATAACAACTTCGGGATCTTCCTCCCTCAAAAATCTTTTAAGGACTCCCCACCAGGGCATCCTAGGGGTGTCGCCGAATCCCGGCACTATAACAATGGTGTCACCAAACCTCTTTTCTGTTTTATCTGACACTTTAAGTTCACTGATTATCTAATTGTTTTTACACAAATAATAATTTTGACGACACCGGAAGAGTTTAAAAAAAGTTGTTGTCAAACAGTTAACTAACAACATGGTCTTCGAAAACCTTAAAGAGTCGATAAAGGAGTTCACCGGTCTGGCAGTAGCGGACAAAGAAGCAGTCAATAAATTGGTCAAAAACATTCAGAGAGATCTCATAAGAGCTGACGCAGATATAGGTCTTGTAAAAGAGTTAAGTGAAACTATAAAAGATAGAGCGCTCAAACAAGATCTTCCAAAGGGTTTGACAAGGAAGGAACACGTATTAAATATTGTTTACGAGGAGCTTTCATCGATACTAGGGGATGAAAAGGCTAACATAGAAATAAAACCCAAAAAGATTTTGATGATCGGTCTTTTCGGTGCAGGAAAAACCACTACATCCGCCAAGTTAGCTGATTTCTACAGGAAGAGAGGTCTAAAATCCGGTCTTATAGCAGCAGACGTTCACAGACCAGCAGCTTATGAACAACTTCAGCAGAACGCCGAGAAGTCAGGTTCGGAGTTCTACGGTGAAAAAGAAAATAAAAGCGCAGAAAAAATTGTTAAGAACGGTTTGAAAGCTCTTTCGGACTGTGATGTCATAATCACTGACTCCGCTGGAAGGGACTCGATGAACAAGGAGCTTGAAAAAGAACTCAAATCGATAGAGAAACAGTTCAAACCCGATGAAACACTTCTCGTGGTACCAGCAGATATAGGGCAGTCAGCGAGGGAACAAGCAGAAACCTTCAATAAAGCCGTTGGAATAGACGGAGTTATAGTCACCAAAATGGATTCATCGGCAAAAGGAGGAGGAGCCCTTAGTAGCTGTGCAGCTGCAAAAACCGAGATAAAATTTATAGGTACCGGTGAAGGGATAGGAGACCTTGAAATTTACGATCCCGAGAGTTTCGTGTCCGATCTTCTGGGAGTACCAGATCTATCAAAGCTACTGGAGAAAGCAAGAGAATCGATAGATGAGGAGAAAGCAAAACAGATTCTTGAAGGGGATTTTACCCTTAAAGATTTTTACGAGCAGATGGATCAGATGTCCAGCATGGGAGGTTTCGATAAGATATTCGACAAACTGCCTTTCGGCAACAAGCTTCCTGACAACATCATGGACATGCAGGAAAAACAGCTGAAAAAGTACAGGCACATAATGGATTCCATGACAGAAGAAGAGATGAACAATCCCAAGCTCATAAACTCCAGCAGGGCTGAAAGAATTTCGAATGGTTCCGGTACAGAAAAAAAAGAGGTCAGGCAGATGATAAAACAGTACCGTCAGGCAAAAAACATGATGGACAAGTTTTCAGGTAAGAACATGAGAAGAGGCAACATGAAAAAGATGATGAGACAGTTCGGCATGCGCTGAAAAACCTAAAAAACTTCTTTTGACATCTTGAAAGCGAAATATCCTCCTAATACCATGATAACACCGTAAGTAGAAATTCTATATAGTAATACAGCGGCAGAAGAAACTGAGAGAGGTATGTTAGCGATAAAAACTAAAAGAATGGAGAGGATTAGTTGTTGACTTCCGAGTCCTCCGGGTAATGGAAGAAAAAATCCAAGTCCAGCCATCGGAACAAGGAAAAAAACTACCAAAAATTCTGGTCTGAAACCCAGTGCAGCGATAAATGCGAATAGCGAAAGTACATCTAAAACCCTAGAAATATGTGATATAAAAACAGCTTCTGAAACGGTTTTCTTGTTGGAAAAAGCGAACTCTATGGAATCATAAAACCTCTCAACTTTCTTTGGCACATCACCGCTCTCCTCTATCTTCAATTCATCCCATTTAAGCGTGACAAAGTTGATAAAAGAGAGAAGCGTTTTTCTTGCGAAAACTGCTATGTCCTTGACAAAGTCCTTTAGATGCCACGTTCCTATGAAAAATAAAACTACCACTATCGAGGGTATAAGTATGAAGACTGAGAGAAGTGAAAGGATAGGCCTGGTGGGAAATATTATGAGAAAATAAGCTAGTCCAACTACTGATAAGGTTAAAAAAGGTATATATATAACAATGTCTGCCGAAAATATGGCTCCAAGCTTCTTTTCATAGTTCAGATCGTATTTTTTGCTGAGAATGTAGGCTATAAATGGTTCTCCCCCTGCTAATCCTAGAGGAGTGATCCCATTGGCAAAAGCACCGGTATAATAGTGTTTAAAAACTTCTACTAAGCTATATTCATAACCAAACTGGTCAAACACTACTTTCCAGATAAAACCTCTTGTGAAAGTCGCCAGTATCCCAGCAAGAAAACCCAAAAATAACAATGAAGTATTAGCTTCTCTTATAGCATTTATAACATCTCCCCAGCCAACAAAAGTTATGAAGAGTATAAGGATTCCAAGACCCAGAAAAAGGTTTAGGATTATCTTTTTTATGGACTCTTTCATAAATCACACCATAAAAAGAACTAGCTGAAATCGGCTGAAACTGAATGAGACTCTTCTCTCAGCCTTCTGCCCTCTACCTCATAGACAAGTTTCGCTTCCGGCAGATTGATCGATCCTTCGACCCTTATCCTTGGTTTTATGTTGTAAACAAAAATTCTTTCTTCGCCCGGTTCCATCTCAGAAATATTCCACTGTATCCTTGTACCCTCATCGTTTTTTTGGATCCTATCAGGATTCTTGGAGTCAAACTTTTTAACAAGGGAAGCTATACCGGGGACAAAATCCTCGACCTTTACGTTTTCTACCCTTCTACCCGTGTTGTTCCTTATCCTCACATTAACGCTCACGGATCTCTTTCCTCTCTTGACAAACTTGACAACAGAGACACTGTGAAGCTGTTTGTAAACTATCATGGAAACAACCCCTACAATCAGAAACACTATAACTGCTGACCAGTAATTTGTTGAATAGCTTATAGACTTCATACTATTTCTCTCAATATCATTGACCTCCCAATAAAGTTCTTTAGCACCACTCAAATCTTCAACTGTATCAGGCTCTTTTTCAAAGGTAATGAAAGGCATTTCATACCATTTAACATTGGAACTCAATTTCTCAGATTCGATAACAGTGTTACCTGTATTCAATATGGTCATATTCCTTCTCTTCCATAGAAATCCGTCTTCATCCACAACATCCTTATTGTATCTCTCGAACTCATTAACCCTGACAGTTCCGCTCTTAGTACCAATAACCTCTCCTGTATCGAAGTCCTTAACCTCCACAACCAGGTTGTAATCTCCTGCATCATAATCAGTTATATCAAAGGAGGTCGAAACTGTGGTATCATCTCCAGAATCAAGATCTGAGACGGATTCTGTTCTTGTCTCATTTCCAAGATTAAAATCTACTTCAAAAGTATTAGCATCATAATCCTCCTGAACAACGTTTCTGAAAGTTATACCAAGTTCAACAGGTTCATCAGGATCATAAGATGACTTAGGGGATTTAAAGTCAGTTATGAGGATAACCTCTTCCCTCCTAATCCTAAAAGTCACAAGCTCCGAATACTTATTACCAGGGTCCTCAGAAGGATAAACATAAACCTCAGGTCCTCTGTTACCCGCAACAACATCATCATCCTCCCTCAACTCAACATAAAGAGTAGAAACACTAGACTCACCAGGCTCAATCCTAACAAAAGAATTATCCAAAAAATACCACGAAGAATCCGTAGCAGTACCGGTATTGTAACCAATCGAAAAAGTTTTACTCCGATTAAAATTGCTTGTAACATTTATTCGAAACTCCCCCACATCACCCCTAGTAGGATAAATCTCCGTTTGAACCCTCTCAATATCAACATCAAAACCTTCTTGAGCAGCTGAATTAACAAAAAAGAAGGCAAAAATAAACAAAACCAGCAATATCTTTCGGTACTTTTCCATAGTTAAAAAATGAACATACAAGTTAATAAATCTAAAGGAGAGCCATCAGCAATGCAACGTTAGAAGTCAATGAAAAAAACAATCTTAAAAAAAGCGTAAAAGAAACGCCTAAAAAGTTCAGGAGAGTTTTAATGAATATAAAAAAAATTATGTAACCTTAACTACTCTTTTTAAATCGCTAAAATAAGTTAAAACCTTAAAAAAACATTATAAAATTATTCTAGGAATAATCAGTTAATTGCTGTTCCACAAAAGTTTTTAATACTGCTAAAATTAATATTGTTTTAATGAGCGAAATAAGAGAGAAGATTGTGGAGATTGGAAAAGAATACATAGGTCTTGGAGCAGAGGTTTACCTTGAGAGACAATGCAAAAGCCATCTTAAAAAAGAACTGAGTGATTTAGAAAAAAGCGATTTACCTAAATTGGCTGAGTGGGTGGAAAAAAAGGCTTCTCTTGTCATGGATGAAGACGATGTAACTGAAATGGCAAAAGAGATAGAAGAGCTCAAGTACAAAACTTTCTAAAAAAAATAAAGAAAAAAACAGGATTTTACTCCTGATTTTCTTTTTGTAGGACCTTTATAGTCCTCATCAACCTGTTGAAAGAATCTCCAAGTTCTTCTATCTCATCATCAGTATCTATGTCGATGTCCTCGCTGACTTCTCCTTTACTGATCGATTCAGCCTTGTCTTTCAGTTTCATTATAGGCTCTGTGATCTTCTTGGAGAAATAAAAGCTCACAAGTACAGCAAGGATCATGAAAGCTCCAAGCATGATGATGTAGTTTGTCCTTTCCCTGTTAACCTGTTCTGTGATTCCTGAAGATAGTGATTCATATTCCTGGCTGATCAAGTGATTCATCTCATCCGAATTAGATTCTATGAACTCTTCAATTGTTCCAATAGGTCCTTCGATCTCTTGAACAGGTCTTGCAATTCCTACGCTCCAATCATTATTTCTCATAGGACCATAAGAAACATAGTACTGTTCATCCCCGAAATTCACTACATGTAAACCTTCACGATTCTCCACCATATCCGTTGCTACTTCTTGAAGTCCAGGATCAACATCTTCATCTTCCACTAAATTCACGTCATCAAATGTCTCTCTGCCAATCTCACCAAGTTCGGACTCTTCCTCTTCTATACCCGGATAAACAACTGCTTCACCGTTCTCATCAAGCAGAAATGCGAAACCAGGATCAACCTCAAGAAGATCTTCCTGCATCGTTGAAAGATGTACGTCAAGACCAATAACTCCTAATTCTTCTCCTTCACTATCATAGACAGGTTTAGCTGCTGTAGTGGTTATCCCGTCCGAAGCTGCATCAGCATAAGGAGTGGTCCAATATACTCCTTCTCCACCTTCAGCTAAAAGATACCATGGTCTTTCAACAGCAGAAAATTCTCCCATCTCTTCCAAAAGTTCATTTATGTTGGTGGAAGTCATAACAACATTGTTCGTTGTTGACATATATGCGAGCCCAACAAAGTCGTTGTTTTTCTCTATTTCTTCGAATATCAAGCTTAACTGGCTAAGCTTATTGATATCCTCCTCGTACGTCTCTCTTGCCTCTTCCTCGTTGTAAGGTCCTGCCCAGATACCTGCTTCCATATCTTCATTCAGATAATTAGGGTCAGCTCCCTCCCACTTTTTAACAGCGTAATTTTTAGCCATAGAGGTCTTATACTCCACAGATATCAGCATCTCAGAGTAACGGTCGATCTTATCTTGCCGTGTCTGAGTCATCTCTTCTTCAAACATGTTCTCAAGATTCTCCCTTGTCTCGGAAGTGATCAACTCTTGCAAATTATCTGACTGATCCTCTGTAACTACCTGGATCTCAGATATAGAATTTAAAACGTTCTCTTCTATAGCACTATACGCATTGAAGCTAGAGTAAGATACTAAGATAGCTGGTATTACCACAACTATCAGCATTATGATCAAAAATTTATACGTCAATGAAATTCCTTTTCTTTTCATAGCAATCATATTATTTTAACGTTATAGTAGTATTTAAATCTTAGAACGGTTCAAAAACGGTTTTATAACCATATAAAAAGACATTTAACGATTGTAAATGTTTGACGTGTTACTGTCTTTTTTGACCCTATCAAATCTTTTATATTGAATGGTAGAATAGTATCATGATACACTGATAGAATTTATGGCAGGTCCCGGATTTGAACCGGGGTCCAGGCGTCCCAAACGCCCGATGATAGTCCACTACACCAACCCGCCGTGAATTCTCCTATTGACTCGACAGGATAAAAAGTATATCCCAGAGTTTTAAATATTGTGTCAAATCCTAGAGTCTTGAGAATTATCCAACAAAAAAATTCTCAATATCAGGGATGACATCTTCGTTACAGTAAACATTAATTCTTTCAGGATGATTTCTAAAAGAATCAAGAGAAGAACAGATGCTTGAAATCTCTTCAAGACCTTTTATTTCATCGTTAACGAGCACATCAACATTTATGTTTCCTCTCTTGGATTTTGAGGATATATCCACTATAAGGTGTTTTACATCCACACCTGTTTCATCGGAGATCAGTTTTTCTGCCTTTCTTTCACAAGAAACTCCTTCCAATAACTCCTCTACCCTCGAATAATCAGCCATTCCTCTTTCACCTGTAAGGGGTTTGAAAACCTTTCTTTGATCCAGCATCTTGTTTATGAAATTAGCTCTTTCGCAGTCAGTATTTCTCAACCTGTAATTGATATCCACATCATCCATCTCAGCTATTTTTTCCACCGACAAGCCCTCGTACTCCATAAAAATTTCGATAGCTCTGCCCATCATTTTCTCGGCTCTAACAACCGCTCTGTGCATATAAACTGTCGGGGTCATCAGGTATCTGGCGGTCAATAATCCTTCAAGTGCAGGCCTGAACTTGTACCTGAAAACGAGTTTTCCTTTTTTGAATTCTGCGGCTCTCATTATCGTTTCATCATCTATAACTCCATGTGCAACTCCTGAATAATGTGCATCCCTCATCAAATAATCCATCCTGTCCACATCTATGTCTCCAGCTATAAGTTGCCCGAGCTCTCCCTCTCCTTTAATCAACGATACAACTTTTTCCGGGTCAACACCGTGTTTTTCCAGCACGGAAGAAATTTCACTGTTTTTTATCTTTTTGATGGAGAAATCCTCGTGTGAAAGGCCTTTCTTGGAAAAAACCTTTTCGCTGGTATGTGAGAATGGACCATGACCTATGTCGTGAAGCATCGCAGCCGCTTTCAAATTTTTACAAGACATTTCTTCTAGTTCCAAGTACTCAGAGAATTTTCCAGCAAGGTATGTGGTTCCCAAAGAATGTTCAAATCTTGAGTGAGTCGCAGAGGGATAAACAAGATTCGTGAATCCTAATTGTTTTATCCTTCTAAGTCTCTGGAACGAGCTGGTGTCCAAAATATCTCTTTCAAGCTCTTCTAGTTTTATATATCCGTGTATGGGGTCTTGGATCAACATGAACCAAAAATTCCTTTTTAAACTATTTAAGATTGTTTATAAGTGCAGACGGTTATGACCTCTTCAAAACTTTTTTTACATTTGTAAATGGAGTTACAAATTAGAACAATGTTTATAAAGATAGGGTGTTGAATTCTGGATAGAATTTAAGATGAAATCAAACATCCTGGACAGATATATGAACAGAAGACACGTTGGATCCAACTGGTTCAACACAGTGTCAAATCTGTTTACAGTGCTTAGTTTTCCCATCATCGGGAGAACGATTAAGTACCTGTAAAGTCTGTTACCAGGGTGTTTTTCTCGTTCTCGGCTGAACCATGGAAAACATTTCTGGGATAGACCTTTTAATGCGCTGTCAAGGATGAAAGAAGGTGACCAAAAATGGAGAAAACAGAATCTTATGGTGAAAAAGCTCTTGAAGATGATTTTTTGTTGGAAAGGCACAGGCAGATACTAACGGATGGAAAGTACAAGAAGGAATCCATCAATAGTATCTACAACGACTGGAAGGAGACCAACAAGTCAGGAGCTCTTGCACTTGAAGATAACTTCTCCGAGGATTTAGAAGAACCCGACCAAGATCTTAAAGAAAAGGCTTTCGAAGAATACATGGAGTTAGGAGAGAAAACAGGTCAGCCATACCCTTTTGCAGCTGCAGCTGTCACCGCTAAAAAACAAGGACTTTCAGAAGAGATGTATGAAAAAGCTATCTATAAACTGGGAGAAAATTCCACAGGTATGGAAAGGATGACCATCGAAAAAGCTTATGATATAGAAATAGATGAGATAAGAGATGTTCTAAACTCAGAAGAAACAGAGACTTATCCGGAAAAAGAATTGAAACCCGCATACTGAACTCAAAAAGAGGTGAGTTACTCATCTCTTCCAAACAATCAAATTACTGAAAAAAGAGGATAAAACGAAGTAAATAGAAACAGTAAAAGAATAATTTTAAATTGTATGGAAGACAATTTTTTTTCGGTAAAAAGATGACTAAAGAAAATAGTTTCGAATGCGAAGACTGCGATAAGAGTTTTGATACTGAAAGAGGATTGCACGTTCATTCCGCAAAAATGCATCAGGACGTTGAGAAAAAGAAAACAGATCTACGGATAATGGAGCTTCTTAAAAAAGACAACAGGAACATAGAAGAGATATCCAGAGAAATTGGTAAAAGCAAAGAGATAGTTGAACAACGAATAGAAGAGCTCATGGAAAAAGAATGGGTTCAGAAAAAGGTAGAATCAGGCAAAGAGATTTACTACGATATAACAGAACTTGGTGAAGAAGTGGTTGTTCCCCTTATGAAAGACATACTTGAAGAGACCAAAAGCTGTATAGAAGGAGTTTCAGAAGCATTTAAAAAGCGGTTGGGTCCAAAGCTCCCGAAAATAACCGTTGAGTGGCCTGAAGAAGAGGAATGAACCCTCTTTTTTATTTTTCTCCGACCAGATGAAGACTTATGTTTCTGGTTCTTGGAGCATCTCCTTCAACGATAAAAATATTTTGCCATGTTCCTGTAGCCAGTGAACCTTTCTCAACAGGTAAAGTCTGACCTGGACCTGTCAAAATATTTCTAAGATGTGCATGACCGTTTTTGTCCGGACCTCTATTGTGCATATAATTCTTGTCCTCTGGCGCAAGGTTTTCGAGAAAATTTTCCATGTCCTCGACAAGACCTTTCTCAGTCTCATTGACCAAAATACCAGCAGTGGTGTGTTTGGAGAAAACTAGGCATATACCGTTCCTAACATCTGACGCCCTTATTTTTTCCTTAACTTTTTCAGTAATATTTAACAGACCGTTTTTCTCCGTCCTGACTTTAAAATTGTGTCTCTCAAACATAACATAAAAAAGGGTTCAGGCGTAACTTAAAACTTCCCCGGTAGCAGGCTCTTCAAGCACGTCCTGATAAATCTCTTTGAAGCAGTTCTCAAAACCTTTAGCTTTCCTTCTATAAACAGATCTTTCTATCAATATATCTCTGTCAAAATCATAATGTTCTAGCGATACCGATTCTCCGATGTCTAGCGTATGAAAACTTCTCTTAGCCATCTTGCGGTTATCCTTGTATGGAACATGGTAGTTCGTGAATACGCTGCCCATACCTATAACAATGCTGCCCTCTCCCATAGTCCTGTCAAAAGGAGCATGTGAGTGTCCGTAGAGTATGATATCATCAAGAAAATCGTATGGAGATTCAGTGGTGCTGGAACGTATTTTGAACTCTTGAGGTTTGTGGCTGAGACTCATGCGAATATCTCCATATTTTCCCTCCTCCCAGCTAAGCTTCTTTCCTATAAAAACGTTTTTACTGTTAGGAGCTTTTTTCCTTATCTCTTGATAAAGTTCAGCCGGATCCCATGGATCGTGATTTCCCTTAACTATCTTAAAACCATCAAAAACATCCTCAAGAATCAGTTCGCTGACTTCTTCAACATCCTTTGATATATCTCCTCCTATGATAATTTCATCACAGTTGTGTTCTTCCCCATATTTATGCACTTTTGAAACAATATCAAGAAGGTCTACATCAGAACGAGAAAAATGTGGGTCAGAAATCAACATGTATCGTTTGGAATCATTTTGTTCAGGATCATCAATATCGAGGAGGTCCTTCATTACTTCTCAATTACAAATTGACAATCCAAGTATAAAAAACTTTTATGTGACCTCTAACACAAGTTTTAAAGTTCAACCAAGATTAGAATAAAGTCTGGAAAGTTTAACCTCGTCAAATTTATCAAAGCCTTTATTTAAAAGGGGGTTAATATCTTCAATGCAGAACCTGTCCCTTGAAGTCAACAATATACCGAACTGTTTCCGGTAAGAGCTTAAAACATTCACATCTCCTTTCAAATTTTCTAATAACTCCTTATTAATCTCTTTACCGGCTTTATCAAAATCTACAAGTATAACAACATTATCAGAACAATGAGAAACGGTGTCACAAAACTCGCTAATCTCCCTCTTTGAAACCTTAAAAATCCTTTTGGATACTCCTAAGGCTTTTAACGCTATCTCATCATTTTTGCCTTCTACCACAAAAGCATCGCAGTCTCTCTCCATCTTTTCCAACAGATTCCTTATTTTCTCCCTGAAAAAATAATCCTCATCGGATAATTCTCCCATAATCAGTTAAAATAGAACACATAATAAAAAAGTTAAGGGAAAATTTTAGTAGAAGCCTTCTAATCCAACAATTTCCCATTAAGAGTTCCGTCCTGTCCTGGTCTTGAAGTTATCCTGACTCTTCCTTTTGATGTCTTAACAACAGAACCCTTTGTGATGATACCTCTCCTCACAAAATCAGGATTAGCAGGATTTTCAAGAACGTCCTCGATCTCAGCTTTTAAGGCTTTTCCTTCTGAATCTGAAACATTCACTGTTTTAACTTTCTTTAGACTTATTTTTTTCTTATTTCCTCTACTTTTCCTCTCATTTGTCTTTATCTCTTCATCTACAACTGTAGCTGAAAACTCTCCCATCAAATTTCTCTTCTTCCTCTTTGTGTTGGGTTTGTAAAGACCTCCTGAACTCTTTCTTTTTGATCTTTCGTGAGCCTCTGCCATTTTTATTCAACCTGTTTTTTATTTGAAGACAAAGTTTTTATAAGTGAATCAGGGAGAGGGTTGTTGAAAAATATTTTTAACAGAAGAAAAACCTTTCACCTTTAAATATGTTGTAGATAAGGTCTTATGCAAGGTGTTATTACAGTGTCCCAAAGACCTTTGGATATGCTTGATTCGGTGAAAGGAGACAAAATATTAGTAAAACTAAAACCAATAGGAACAAATAAACAAGTCACAGTGTCAGGTACTTTAACAGCATTTGATATGCATCTAAATATGTGGTTAGAAGATGCTAAAATGGAAAAAGAAGACACTCAGACTCAGTTCGGTAAACTTCTCATCAGAGGAGACAACGTGATGGTAGTTTCTCCAGAGTAAGGTGTTTTAAATGGTAGAAGGAAAATTAAGGAAAGGTAAGAGAAACAAAAGAACTCATGGAAAATGCAGAAGATGCGGGAAGAAAGCATTCCATCTAAAGAGAAAAGTATGTGCATCATGCGGTTTTGGAGAGACCAAAAAAAGAAGAGATTACAGCTGGGTTAAAAGCAGGAAGAAATAGTTTTCTGGGCTCGTAGCTCAGTCTGGCAGAGCGCGAGGCTCTTAACAGATTAATTGAATTAGAAGATTAAAGGGTGCTACCTCGTAGTCGCGGGTTCAAATCCCGTCGAGCCCATTTAAATCAACAATTTTTCTATTAACAAACTTGTATTAAAAAATTATTTAGAAAACTTCTCTAGAATTTTAAACCTATAAAAGATATTTTGATAAATTAAATATCCTTAAATTCTATTCTGAACCCTGATACCAACTTCGAGTATCCTTAAAGGATATATCAGGAAATTTTCAGTTGCTAAAAACCATTTAAATGGATACTTATTTATTCGAGTTCGTGGTCAAAATTTATAGGTCGATAAAAAATGACAGAATTTGTGACCGGAATGGCAAAAGGAAAAAGCGGTTCAGAAGCTGCCTTAGAAGCAGTTAGACAAGCAAAACAAAACTTAATAAATGAAGATATCACTTTCTCGGTTGTGTTCAGTTCAACAGAGTACGATTATCAGGAAGTATTGGAAACCGTAGAGAGAGAAACCGGTAATTCGAATATAATCGGTTGTACAACCGCTGGAGAGTTCACGGAAAAAGGTCCTCAGGTTGGAAGCGTTGCTGTAGGACTGGTTTCAGGAGACGACATTAAGTTTTTCAGCGGTGTAGGAGACGGTCTTGGAGAAGACACCTCAAATGCTCTCAAAAAAGCGGCTGAGAACCTACCAGAGAAAGTTGATGGTTTCCCCTACAAATCGGTTCTAAATCTTCACGACGGACTTGCAGGTAAAGGCACACAGGTGACTTGGGAAACTATAGAAAAAGTCAGAGATGCTAAAGTAGCTGGTGGTTCAGCAGGAGACGATTTACAGTTGCAGGAGACATGTGTATTTAATGGAAGTGAATGTTTCACAGACTCCGTAGCACTAGGAATGTTAGCAACGAAGAATCCTGTTGTTTTGACTGTTGATCATGGACACAAACCTATATCACCTCCAATAACAGTCACGAAATCAGATGGAAGCACAGTATATGAGTTTGATGACAGACCTGCGTTCGAAGTCTGGAAGGAACATATAAGAGAAGACGCTGAAAAGACTCTGGGCATCAACGTTGATCACATAGAACCAGGTAGTGATAAACTTTCAAATCTGATGACACGTTACGGAATAGGTATACAGTCATCTGAGGGTTACAAGGTGAGATGGCCGGGCCTAACATCAGAAACCGATGGGCCTCTGCAGTTCGCTTGCGACGTTCCTGAAGGATCAGTTATCAGGA
>JALDAG010000034.1 GCA_022729255.1 Candidatus Nanohalarchaeota archaeon
CAGCTTCCAGGGAATAATACTTAGGGGAGAGGAAAGAATGTACATAAACGATATCTTCACCCTGGAGACAAAGGTAGCATCAGAATGTACTGATTTAACCGGTCTCAGCGAGGAGTACTTTTTGCTTAACGCTTCACAACAAGAATTAGGGGATGGCTGTGTTACAGTTGACGACGTGAACTCGTCAACCATAGACCTTGGAGGTAACCGTATCTCGGGAGACGATGACGAGGTAGAAGGAAGCAAGAGAGAGGGAACCTGCGGTGTCACAATAACCAATTCAAGCGAACTAACCGTGATAAACCCCAACATAGACAGGTTCGACAAGGGCATATGCGTCAGGGACTCCGAAAACATAACGATTGTTGGAGCCGGAGATCCAGAGGTTTCAGGTATAACCACCATAAACGAGGGTATAGTGGTCGAAAACTCTGATGTCGTTGCGGGAAGGATAAAAATAGATGATGAGGAAAACAATGTTATAACCGCGAAAAACGGTTCCAACCTTCATTTATCAGATGTCAGGGCGCGTTCTATAGACGACATAACCTCTATTTCAGGAGATTTTCACGATGTAACTATGTACAGTGTTGAGGAAGCACCTGAACCTCCAGAGGAATACGTGCCGATGGAGCACTACATAAATATCACGAAAGCTTCAGAAGAAGCCGAGATAAGGGAAGTGGGTTTCAACTACGGTGAAATAGATGAAGCTATCTCCCCGGTAACCATATTCCAGCAGAGAAGGGTGAACGATGACGAGTTCGAGGACATCGATCTACCCTCAAACATAATAGCGGACGAGGACTACATATACACGGATGAACTGTTGACAGATTTCTCCATATTCGGGGCGTTCGGAGAATGGGTTGAGGCGGATCCAGGAGACGATCAGGAGGCTCCAGGAGTTCCGGAACCCGAGCCAGAACCTGACCCCACACCGGATCCTGGAGTTCCTGATGATGGTGAGGCTCCACCGGGAATATTTGATGTGAACCTGACCCTTCTGGACGAACAGATAACTCTTGAACAGGGAGAGATAGGTGAAGTAGAGTTCCTGCTAGAAAACATGGTTGAAAACCATCCCGAGGATCTTTTGGTGCAGGCGAACGTCTCGCAGGGATGGGACACGGTTCCTTATTACATAGAAAGGATGTCTCCCCTGGAAAACATAACTGACAGCATAATGATAGAGGTGTTCGAGAACGAGATAGTTGACACTTACTTTGTTGAAGTAGCGGCCATACATGAACCAACGGATGCTGTTCTCGACATCGAACTATTGGAGGTCGACGTGGAGTTAAGGCAGGAAATAAGGTCCATCGATATCATTGAGGCACCCGCATTCATGGACTTAGAAACAGGGGAAACACAAGACATAGGTCTTCTTGTGGAAAACGTCGGTGACTACGACCTTGAAAATCTGGAGCTTGAGTTCAGGAACGCAGACGGATGTATAGATGATGTGGAAGGAACCGGTTCGGTCGAAAGAGGAGAGACTGAAAACATAGTTTATGAGATAATGGCGTCCAACGAACCGGGTGAATGCAGCGCAGTAATGATCCTTAGTGAAGGCGCGGATACCGTTGGGTTCTCACCCGTACAGATAACCATAGAGGAAACGGATGAAATAGAAATACCCGAGATACCGGTAACCATGATACTGCTGGTGATCTGGAGTATATTCACGATTTACTGGATGGTGTTCGAATATGGCAGATGAAACTCTTTTCGGCGAACCCGTAGAAGAAGAAAAAGAGGAGAAAGGACCAGGAATCGTAGAGAAGCTGAAATCGAAGATCTTTTCAGGGAAAAAGGATAAAGAAAAAGTGGAGAATGAACAGAAAGAGGAAACCGAGGGTTCGTTCTTCGATGAAAGCCAGGAACAGAGTCTTTCGGATTACAGGAACAGAGCTGACAGGATACTCGAAAAGAAAAATAAGAAGGTTAAAGTAACGAAGAAAATGAAAACAGTTGCTATCCTTCTCGTGGAAGCTTTACTGATCATATATGTTATCCTTGCATATGTAGGGATTGTCCCGTTCTTTTGATCAAGTCCACCGCTTCTTTCTTGATGTCTTTCCTCTCTTCAGAGCTCAGTTCTCCTTCGGAATACTTCATCATTATTATAGAATCTAGGAAGTGAATGACCTCGTTCTTCAAATCCTCGTTCTTGACATCCATCTTCTTGAGCTTTCTGATCATCTCAGAATAGGTGGTAGCATCGATACCGTGCTTCTTCTGCAACATCTGGAACAACCTGTCAGCAAGGTCCTCGACCTTTTGCTCGAAAAGATCGTTCTCAGTGTCGGGATCGAAGATCATGTTCTCGACGAACATCTCGTTAACCTTGCCCCTCAGTTCTAAGATAGCTTCTTCAAGCATGTTTATCTCTTTCTGCTGTTTGTAGTGAAGATACCCAAATACTGCTCCAAGAAGTACGATCAAAACAATGTTCACCACTAACATAACTACTAAAAAATTTGTCGAACTGGTTTAATAAGTTGTCGGTAGCCTCTCAAGAATCTTTAAACGTTTTTTTCGGTATTTTTTTATATTTCTATCCAAACTATAAATGACATGGATAAGGGAACAGTCAAGTTGTTGTCGATACTTTTTCTTTTCCTCTTGATACCGGCTGCAACTTCAACCGTGGTAGTTAACTCGGAGAACTGGAGGGACATATCGGTAGGGATCCAGTACGCTGACTACAATGAAAAAGATTTCAGGGCTGTTAGTACAACACAGGAGGGCTACCTCACTTCAAACGTTTTGAGCAACGAGGATCACGTGACTGTCCTCAGTTCAGGTTTTGAAAAAGCTCTTTCCATAGACTACGCGGATTTCCTTGAGAATCAAGGGGTTGAGGAAACAACCAAAAAAGAGATCAGCTGGAATATTTCGCAATACGAGCTGTACGAACAGGTATCCCACAAAGTAGACCAGATGATAGTTATAAGACCTGATTTCGGGGCTGATTTCTCAGCTGTTTATTCATACGCGAGACAGACAGACTCTTGGATCTTATTTTATGATGAAGAAGTTATCGATTTCCTTGAAGAAGAAGGAAAACACACCGTTTTCTACGGGGTTTTTCCGGAAAGACCGTGGATAGAACTTGAAAACGTTGATTACGAACTTTACAACCATGAAGACCACTACAAAAACAACATGGAACTAACAGCCGAACATATAAGTTTGACAGGTTCCTCAACAGTTAAAGGTTTAGGTGAGAGAACGATAACCCCTGGCAGTTTGAAAGGATCTTCCAAACCCGTTCTACTGTTATCCGACTCTGAAGAACTGGTGGATTTCTCATTCGAACATGACATAGGGCTTTTCGAGATAGTCGGTCCGGAGCACAACACGATAGGCCACAACATAAGAACCGATTCAAACAGGGAGATAGGTGTGATAGTGAAAACCGGCAGAACTTTCACAGGGATAGAAGGACTTGAAGGAGTTGAAATGCCTTCCAACCGTATATTGGTACCTCAGAGAGGTAGCGATGTCAGGATCGAAAGAGCTATACACGACCCGGACACGAATAATATCTACATACTCTACAGAAATTATGGGATGACCGGTGCAAGGATAGACTACCTTGGAGCCGACCTAGTGGATGCTCAAGGCTCGATAGAACTTGTAGATGGTTTCGAAGCCACCATGATGATAGGACCCGAATCAACAAGATCTCAAAAGTTCCGACTAGATGCTGACGGTGTACCAACAGCCATAGATGTAACAGCTCTTGCAGACGGTTCTGAAATACCTTACAACGAGTCAGAGGGTAATCTTGTTCAGCAAACAAGGATAGGGAATCTCTCTGAACCTGTGATAGAGGACATGAGGATTGATGGGTTTTCCAGGAAACTAGGTTTAGAAGTATCTAATCCTGGAGATGAAACAATTTATGCAGGCATGCTTATAGAAGAGATAGATGTAGACGGATCCACTTACGAATTAAAATCCGATAGGGAGGAGATACCACCCGGTGAAACCGCCTTTCTACAGACCTCTTTGAGGTTGGACAGGGAAGAAGCCGAGCAGCTCAGCCCCATAAACGCGACACTTGTATCCGGTTCGGAGAGGTTCGACACATCCATAAAAAACGTTTCTGAAAACATTTACTTCGAAGAAGAAGTATCTGTCGGATACCTTGCAGCCCTAGACACTGTTGAAATAGTTGCTATAGTGATATTGTTCATAGCTATAATTGCAGGCATCGTATATTACAAGAACATCTGATGTCTCTACATCAACAAAAAAATTGTAGGGATAAGTAAAAGTTAAAAATAACGGGTTCTTTTATTATTACATGGGAAAAACCGAAAAGCTAGGTTTCGTTTCGGTATTCATGCTGATAATAGTAGCGGTGTTCGCTGTTTCTCAGTACGATGTTTCATTAACGGGTTTCATAGTTGCGGAGGATTTTGGAACTGACTACACCGAGACAGATGATGGTGAAAAAGTTTTTTCGGATACAAGGATGATAGAGTTCGGTCCTGTCAACATGGACGAATATGTTGACGACGGCTACCTCTGGTCGGCCGAAGAAACATACATGATATTCGAGTTCAGATCCGATGGAACCGTTGTATTGACACTGGAATTAGAAGAAGAAAAAGTGGACAGGCAGGGTAGTTATATTGTCGAAGAAGACGGTGAAAACATAAACATGGTTTTTGACGAACACGAAATAACTTTCAGACCCTCTCTTGATGAAGAAGGTGTCTACATATACGAGGATGAAAAAATAACTCTTGAAGGGAGTATAAGCGTGATATAATGAGAAAGCTGGGAGTGTTTTCGGGGAAAGGAGGAGTCGGAAAGACCACCGTATCGATAAATTTGGCTGCTTCACTCGCCCACGACCACAACCAAAACGTACTGCTGGTTGAAGGAAACCTTACAACACCGCATCTAGGATACTTTCTAAACATGAAACCAGAAGATGGTAGGAAAGAAGTTTTCCCAAGGCTTTACGTGGAACCCTATCCTCAGGACCTCAAAGCGATCAAGGAAGAATCCATAACTTCGAAGGGCTACGACTTTCTTATAGTGGATACCGCTCCAGGTCTTAAAGAGAACCTGAACACTCTGACAAGTTCAGTTGACGAGATGATAGTGGTTACCAGTCCCAAGATGGACTCCATAGTCGATGTTTTAAGGCTTAAAAAGAATCTGGACAAAAAGATGATGCTGCACGGCATGGTGTACAACAGGGTCAAAAACAGGGGATACGAGGTTTCTCAGAAAAGAGCCGAGGAAAAGACAGGTATACCGGTTATAACGGAAATACCTGAGGATGAAAGGATCAGAGAGACCACCGTTTCACAGGAACCCGTCATAAAAAGACACAGGGATTCCGATATACACAGGGTTTTCTCAGAAATCTCCGACTATGTTCTTTAAACACGTTTTTTTCTGCCAAATTTTAATAACTCGTGACGACAATGTTTTAACATATGACCAAAATCTCTAGCATCTCCTCCGGAAAGGGAGGTGTCGGAAAAACAACTCTGGCGGTTAACTTAGCAGCCCGTCTGGCGGAAGAAAAAAGCAACAAGGTTCTATTGGCTGATGCCAACCAGATATCCTCACATATAGAACTCATATTCGGCATAAAAAAGGATTCAGAGAAAATGGACGGCCGGATATACAGAAGGATAGGTCAAAGACTTTTTTATGCATCTTTCAAAGAACTGAAAGACGAGGGATTGGATGAAGGAGACGGTATGTTCCACGAAAACCTTGTTGACCACGGTGATTTCACCCACATAATAATAGACTCTCCTTCAGGTCATGGGGAGAGAGCCAAAAGGTGTTTGAGGGTTTCAGACATTCCTGTACTCGTGGTGGAGCCTAGCTACTCATCCGTAATCGACATAGCAAGGATAATCGAAAACGTAGATCTGGAGGAGTATCTGATAGCTGCGAACAAGGTTGGTGATACAGGACACGATTTCACAGTTCAAGAAATAAGCGAGATACTTCAAGAACCTATAGATGTCAAGATACCTTTCAAAAGCGGTATAGAAGCATCGCATTCGATAAGTGAACTGATGTACAACAAGATACCGGTTTTTAGGAAAAGGCTGGACAGGATAATACATGAGATAGACTCCGCGAATTTGAGGCTGAGATCCAACTTCAGGTGTGTTGTATGCGATGAAAGTTTTAGATCAGAGAAAGGATTACACTTCCACCACATGAACGACCACGGAGACGATGAAAAACTTGAATTCGTCTGCGAGATATGTGGATACTCGTTCGACAACGAAGAAAGCCTTCACTCGCACCTTGAAGAAATCCACAGAAACATAGGAGAGGCTGATTGCTAAAAAAGGTAGTGGTAACATGGAAGAAACCGAAACTTTTGATAAAATCCTCAAAGAAGACCTCGAAATAATAAAGAAGATAAAGAGGGAGAACAAAAAGCTTAGAAGGATGAACACCAGGCTGAGAAGTCAGCTGGTCGACATACTGAAAAAGCTGAAGGAGGAAAAAAAAGGCGGTGACGACGATTACAACTACGATTTCAGCATGGGATGGCTCAACGATATAGAGATGGAGGCCGAAAAGATAAAGGAGATCGATCCTGGACGGGTTGATGAACAGGTCGAACAACTTTCAAAGTTCATAGAAGATATTTAAACAAGATAAATGTTTTTGTAAATATGGTGATAAGATGGCAACCGAATTAGAATTAGAAGACAAAGAAATGGAAGAAGTCTTGGATGTGCTTGAAGAGAGCGTTGACGAGGCTCTAAAAATCAAGAAACGAAAGGAAAAACTAGAGGATCAAGTTGAAAACATCAGGACAGAAGAGGAAAAACTCGAGCATCAGGTAGAAAATCTGAAGGAGAGCAAAAAAGAACTCGAAAAGAAGTACGAGGACATGAAGGAGGAGAAAAAAGAATTGAAAGATTCTATAGACGACCTCAAGGACGACAAATCAAGGCTTGAAGCAGAGGAGAAATCCTTGGAGAAAAACGTCAAGTCCCTCAAAAAAGAAAAGGAAGAGCTCGAAGAGGAGAAGGAAGAAATTGAAAAAGAATTGACGAAGAAAAAGGAGACCGTTAGGAACTTAAAACATCAGATACTCGAGTTCCACAAAAAGATCAGTGGTTGAAAAGTTTCAAAGCACTCCGTACTTGGAATAAAACACCAACTCGGTTATTATAAGTAGTGCTATAAGGGTTAGAAGATAGTAACTGGAATCTATGGTTACTTCTTCTTCCTGCAACACTATATCGCTAATCTCATCTCTGAAAGAATTATAATCATCTATCTTGAAGTATCCTCCTCCGGAGGATTCAGCTAGTTCCTCAAGCATGGATTCTTGAAGCTCTGGAACTGAGACCTCTCCATCAAGACCTTCCTGATCTATTACGTCTTGAAGTTCTTGGAATATGTGTTCCGTAGTACCTCTGCTGTTTAAACCTATTATGTAGAGTTCAACTTCTCTATCCATCAAAACATTAATCAACTCATCAACCCTTTCTTGCTCCATGTCTTCACCATCTGTAATAATAACCATGGTCTTATTCCTATCGCTCTGACCCAACATCTCTGAACCCAGTTCAACAGCATCATCTATACCTCTACCAACATCTCCCATATTTGGTGAAATACTAAAAATAGAATCCTTGATGTCATCATGGTCATCTGAAAGTGCTTTAACAGGGATAGCAGAACCGCTGAAACTTATCACACCTACACGGGTTTTTTGAGGAAGGAAGTTTATAGTGTCCTCGATCCTCGACATTGAATGGTGAAGCCTGTTCGGATCATAGTCGGGAGCCATCATCGATGGTGAATTATCCAATGCAAAAACAAAGTCCGTGTTGGAAACGCTTTGCTCAGCAACAATAGTGATGGAACCTGTAGCAACCAAAAACAAAAGTGTGATTACTAATACCTTCAACAAGAGTATGACAGGACTCGCGAACGATTTGTAACCATGAACCTGTTTTAGAGTCTCGAAGTTACCAAATCTGACAGCTCTCTCGGTCTTGGCCTTGTGCATGTATCTGTACGCTACAACGGTCATCACAAGCAGTAACAACAAAAATATAAGCTCTCCGGTAGGTATGCTTATCGATATTATGTATCCAAGTATGCTTATTTCCATTGTTCCCTCCTCTTAAGATACTTTGCGAGTTGATCAACGAAGTTTTTATCCGTGTATGCCTTAAAAAAATCCCCGCCAGTGCTTTCTGCTCTTTTCTTTATCTTCAACTCCTGCTCCATCGCTCTACGATTATATTCTTCCCTTATCTCATCCACATCAACCATGTCCACGTTTCCCGTATCAGGATCTATAACCCTTATCTTCCCTATGTCCTCAGGCAGATAGGAATCCCTGGGGTCTCTCACCATTATGGTGAAAACTCCTCTGAACTGTTCGTTTGCCGTTGCCATGAAGTCGTATAATGCTGGAGACTCCCCTATGAAATCCGATATTATGAAGATGAACGTATCTTGATCGAACTTTTGGAGGATCTTGTCAGATACGTTTTCCCACATCGTTTTTCCTCCGTACTGTTCTGGCTCCGAAAGCTTGTCAGCAAGTTTAAAAGGAACAGAGTCCTTGTATTCGGGCTCTATCATTTCCTTTATTGAGTCGCTGTATGTGACAAGCCCTACCTTATCACCGGCCTCTATAGCTGTGCTAGCCAGAGTCGTGGTAAGTATAGCCGCGTATTCGTTTTTTGTTAGCTTGGTGGTTCCCAAAGTCATGCTTTCAGAAATATCCACCATGAAGATAACATCTAAATTCCTTTCCTCCTTGTAAACCTTGGAATAGAGCTTGTTAGTTCTTGAAAGCGAGTTCCAATCTATCATCCTAGCTTCATCACTAACTGAATACTCTCTCAGCCTATCAAAAGTTAATCCTCTACCGGTTACAACTTTAATATACGTTAAAAGAACTCTAACTCTTTCAATGAGCTTTTTGCTGTTCCTCATCGACTCATCAATTATCAACTCTTTATCAAGTGTCCGGGTCGGGCTCAAACCGTTCCCACCTCTTGTAAAATGTCTTCAATGATATCATCAGTGGTTATATCAGCTATTTTACCCTCGTAATTAAGCAGAATCCTGTGTCTCAATATACCCTTTGCAACGTTCTTCACATCTTCAGGGATAACATAAGCTCTTCCATTTAAAACAGCCTCTGCAGAAGCTCCCATCGCAAGCCAAATCGTAGCTCGTGGTCCAGGCCCATAATCAACGTATTTCATGGATTCTGTAGTAGGATTATTTGTTCCTCTTGCCTCAACAACTATATCAACAATGTATTTCCTTACGCTCTTAGAAATGTAGATGTTCCTCACAACTTCCTGAGCCTCCAGGATATCCTCCTTGTCGATGATCTCATTAAGATCCTGGAAAGGTATTGCGGTTCTTATGGTGTTCGCCTCAAGTATCTCCATCTCCTCGGATTTCAAAGGATATCCAAGATCTAATTTCATGAAAAACCTGTCGATAATAGCCTCTGGAAGAGGGTAAGTTCCTTTCTGTTCAAGAGGGTTCTGCGTGGCCAGTACAAGAAAAGGAGGATCGAGTTTAAATTCTTTCTTTTCGATTGAAACCTTTTTCTCCTGCATGACCTCCATCATAGCCGCCTGAGTCTTTGGAGGTGCCCTGTTGATCTCGTCCGCAAGTATGAAGTTTGAGAAAACAGGTCCTTTATTGATGTAGAACTCTCCCTTTTTCTGATTATAAACCCTGTTTCCAAGGATGTCCGCTGGAAGCATGTCCGGAACGAACTGAATCCTGTTGAAGTCGCATCCTTTTATTATATTTGAAAGTGTTTCCACCAGCAAAGATTTGGCTAGACCGGGAACACCTTCGAGTAGAAGGTTTCCATCTACAAGCAAAGATATAGCAATATTTTTCTTCACTTTATCAAGACCTATCACGACTTTATCCAGCTCTTCCTGAAGTTTCTCGAATTTTTCCTTTGTCTCCTCTATACCTAACTGGATACCGGCAAGTTCATCGTCGGATTTGTCCTCCAGCTTTGAATCCGAAATCTTAGACTTCATCTTTTCTAGTTTTTCTTTATCAATACCACCGATATTTGGTTTTTCTTCAGACATATCTTTACCCTCTTCAACGGAGTTTTCAACGGATTTTTCCTTTTCAATGGTTTTCTCCACTTCCTTCTTAAGATTTTCCTCCACCTTTTCTTCCGACTCAATATCTCTTTTCTTGCTTTCTTTCATCATCTCTTCTTTTTTCCTCACCATCTCTTCAAGATC
>JALDAG010000017.1 GCA_022729255.1 Candidatus Nanohalarchaeota archaeon
CGGTCTTCCGATAACATTGACAGGTTCAAAGATAGGTTCGAAGATCTTATTCGACACCACAGCTGACGAAGAAGATGTCAGAGACACAAGACTTACAGTGACCGTTAAAGAGGATGGAAACGTTGTGAACATGCAGAAAGGGGAATCAGGACCTCTTAAAGCAGAAGACGTTGAAGAGATCATCGACACGATAAACGAAAAGGCGGAGATGTTCAGGAATAAAATCAGAGACGCTGTGAAGGAGGTATAACCCCTCCTTTTTATCTTCGTTTTCGGACAACTTTTTAAAAATACGTATTTTTATTATTGAAGGTAAGGTAGAGGTGAAAAACAATGGCAAGAAATGAGATCAAGGTAGAGAAAAATAAGGAATGCCCCAAATGTCACAAGAAGAGATTGGTGAGAACCGCGTCAGGCATATGGGAATGCAAAAGCTGTGGCAACAAGACTGCAGGTGGAGCATACAAGGCAAGTACCGGAGCTGTAGCTAAAATAAAGAAAGCTATAAGAGAGGGTACAGAAGAACTTGAAGAAGTTAAAGAAAAGATTTAAACGTTCCAAGCTATAAATAGAGGTATTAAAAATGGTAGGATACATCTGTGCAAAATGCGAATCCGAGATAGATATAAAACCCGTTAGAGAAAAGATAATATGTCCTGAATGCTCGGGCAGAGTCATACTCAAGAAGAGACCTGTGGAAAAGAAAACGGTCGAAGCAAGGTGATCGAACATCCCTGTTCACCGGGCAACTCTTGAATTCGATATAGAAGAGTTAGAAAAAGTTTACAGGTCTGTGAAACCTGACCTGATAGATTCAAACAGGGTAAAATTCGATGTAGGAAAAACAGATGTCCTCAAAGTAGGGATAGAGGCAGATAGTTTAGGATCATTCAGAGGATCTCTAAACACTGCTACAAAACTTGTCAAGTTAAGTTCGAAGATAATAGGTGATTTTTAATGGATAATCAACAGATGATAATGGAGTTTCAAAAGAATCAGCAGAAACTTCAGCAGATAACTATGCAAAAACAGTCCACAAAGACTGAGAAAAAGGAAATAGAAAACGCTCTTAAAGAACTGAAAGATTGTGAAAACGAGGATGTGTATAAATCAGTTGGTTCTATCCTTGTATCCAAGGATTACGATGAACTCTTGGAAGAACTCAATGAGAGGAATGAAGACCTTGAGATAAGGATGAAGAGCCTCAAAAAGAGAGAGAAAAAAATCCGAAAGAAAGTTGAAGAAGCTCAAAAACGATTCCAGAAACAGATGCAGAATCAAAACATGGCTCAGTGATAAGGTGATACATCATGACAGACGTAGAAGAAGTAATAAGGAGGGTAGGAAATCTCAAAGAGGAGCAAAGTGTTCCTAGCAACGTTCAGCATGTTCTAGAAGACTTCATAGACGAGCTTTCTGATTCAAGCACGGAGCTTTCAGTCAGGGTTAACACGGGTGCTAGTCTTCTTGACCAGGTTTCAAGTGACCCTAATCTCCCTCAACACATCAGAACGGAGATATGGAACATAGCCTCAAAGCTTGAAAGTGTAGAAGATTGATTCAACCTTCTTTTTGGAACACGTGTGCTTCAAAGCTGTTCCACACCACTTTTTTCACTCTTTCTAGCTCTTTGTAAAAACTTGGATCCCTGGATGTACAGGTCAAAGATTTCACCTCTGACACAGCTTTTCTCTCAAATTTTGATATGTAATCGGCAATAAGTTTTCTCTTTGACTTTCTTGGTAAAAACGGGGTGTCAAAAACAACGTGGTAATCCTTTAGAGATTGCTCCATAGCCGTTACTTCTTCAAAATCTACTTTGACACCTGCAGATTCAGCATGTATCCTGGCCTGTGAAACATCTTTATCACATCCTTTTACACCTGTATCTTCAACTTTCATCTCGCTGTTTAACCTGTTAGCTATTTCTGAATACTTTTTGTTGGAGTAGTATTTCGAATCGACGAAACCAAATTTTCTGCCCTTGTTAGGAGTATTAGAAGCGATTCTAGCAGCTTCTACAGCCACCACTCCGTTCCTAGTAAACGGATCCATTAGTTTAGTCTTTTCATCCCACCCGCTGTATCTCACCAGACAGTTGGCAAGTATTGGAGGTACATCAACTTCTTTTTCAAGGTATCTTCTTTTGTTCAATGGTTCTTTGGTAGTATCGAACCCGAAAAAAGCTTTATCCTCAAAAATGTAGAGACGGAAAACAATGTCAGGTTTCTCTAAATCCACTGAAAGAGTTTCACCTTTCGCTTCCCTGAAATTATCCACTATTTTCTGACCGGTCTCCCTGGCAAGTTTGTTGGACGGTATATCATTTCCTTGTTTTTCAACCCTTACAACGAACTTTTGGTCCTTCTCTATAAACTCTTCTACATCAAAACTTACTTTCTCATAACAATCCTCGGATTTTTCCAGTTCGAACTCATTTAAAACTTGTAGAACCCTGTTCACAGTGCCGGCCACGTAATTAATCTTGAATACATCGTCTTTATCAGTTTTCAGCAATAGGTAGCCTTTCATCTGTTTTTCAACTTCTATGGTCTCCGATATTTTTTCGAGTTCTTCTCCACAGGTTTTTTCAAAGCCCTCAACAGTCTCTATAAGCAATCTCATAAGAATTTTTTGTAGGGTTAAACTGAAAAGTACTTTGGAAAACCAGGGAGTTCTTTTACCATAAAAAGATAAACCCCTTTCACCAATTTATTGTCATGACATCCGAAAAAGAGTTCGGCGAATTCCTTGAATCCTTTTTCAAGAGAGCTGTTGAGAGGAACCTGACCCTTGAACTTGAGTTTGATTCTCAAAAGTTTCTTATTGGGGATAAAGAACTTATAATGGATGGTAAAACGGTTCTTAGGTCCGGTGAGAAAGATGATGAAAGCTAGAATTTTTTCTAATGATTGTGAAACTATCACTTTCGAGGAGAAAGAGGAAGAATTGTTGATAAAGGTTGAAAGCGTTCTTGAACTCTCTCATTACATAGTTCCTTTTGTCAAGTTCATCAGGTTCGCGAAGAAATTTGAGGAAGAACAGGAAAACCAGGAGGTGACTGATATAGAGGTTAAAGATGATTTCGAAGTAGAACAGGAAGATAAACCTCTCAAGCTTAAGATCGGACCCGTGAAGATAGGTCTGAACTAGACGAACGAAAGATCCGTCAACTGTCTTTTCTCAACTATTTTTCTGGCGAGTAAAAAGCTCAACAGAAAAACTGTCAGAACCCAGTACCAAACTATATCAAGCAATATCATCAGAAATAAGTAGAGAATCAATCCATTTATGAACGCCACAAAGTTGTCCAGTATGAATTTTCTGTCCACTATACCAAAAACGAAACCTGTAAGCGCCGTGAAAACAATGCCTGTCTGAAAATCGAACTGTGGGAAACCTATCGCGGGAAAAATTATCAGAGGTATGAGGACAAGAGACAAGTATATTATGAACACGTTCAAGGGCGCGGTAACTTTGATCTCCCCACTCTTCTTTCCCATGGCAAAAAAATCGTGTTCCAGTTATATATAAGTAAAGCCGTCTAGACTATGAAAAAGATGACAAGGCTCATTACTAGAAGAGATAACCACATGAATACACTCCACCTTAAAAGGTTCTCTCCGTCAAGTGGTTTTATCGGCACAAGTGAGAATATTGAAAGCATCAGGTTTATCTCGAATCCTACCATGAAAAGGTTATTTCCCATAACATAAATTGGAACTGTAGGTGCCAGCAATACGAATAACAGAGCTAAGAATATGTATGTAAATATGCCCGACATGGCTATTAATCCTAACTGTTGAGAGGTCATGTTTACTATCCACCTTCCATACCTTGACCTGTAATCAGCTGATGCCTTCACACCTCCTACAGCCGCAACTACGATACCTAGGAAAGAACTCAAAAACGCTATCACTCCTCCAGGAACCCACATCTCGAATCTTACAAAGCTCTCAAGATGTTTAGCGATGTTTTTCTGGGAATAATCCTTTATAAATAAAGAGACCAGAACTATCAGAAAAGTTGGTACAAAGTAAAAGAAAAAGTACCACTCCCTTATAAATTCAAACGGGTTCTCCCTTCCGAATATACCTATGTTGAAAGCTATGCCAAGTATTACCGCTGAATAAACCATGTCTTTAATCTCCCTGGGTTTGTACATATCAATCTTCTGAATCCATTCTTTTTTGCTCATTTAACCATCTCCATGGTCTGTCTGATCTTATAATTGGTCGAATTGCGTTTTATCTCGGGAAAATCCTTTATCTCCTCAACCGAGAATCCTTTCCCACCATTTTCGAACCTTTCCATGACCTCATTCCAGGGTATCATGTAAGCTTTCCTCGGTCTACCGGTACCTCTTCTGAGCTCAACCGCTAAAAAACCTTTTCTACCGCTTCTATGAACAAAATCATCGATCCTTTCAACTTGGTGGCCTTCATCAGTCTTTGAAAAGTGCTGGGAGAAATAAAGTTTGTCAGCGGAGGAAGTCTTTAAGGACTTGTTCTCTATCGCAAGGTAAAAATCAGGGTTGAACGAGTCCACCAGTATGTCGACGAACTGACTGGAAAACCTGTGTTGTTTCCGTCTGTATGCGATCCCCCTTATCTTTCTGCTTTCGAAAAACCTGTTAAAAGATTTGACAAGGGATCTTTCAAAATCAGTCATACATTAGTTTATTTGTTATCTATCAATAAAATAGTTTTTAAGAAAACCGTCGTCTGGTTTAAAATCATGACTCCATGAGTGATTCCATTCCTGGTTTGTGACCCGCGCCGACAACGACCAAAATATCATCGTATGTCTCCTCCAGTTTTTTAATGCGTTCAACCATGTACTTGTTTCTCTCTTCTATTAAAACATTGTAAAACTCGGGAAACATCACTTTAAAGTTGATTAACATGTATTCCACGAATTCTTGGGAGGGGACCTTTGTGATATCGAATTTAACTGTTCTACGTCCAAATAAACCCAGTAAAGTGTAACCTGTTATCTTTATTTTTTCCTTTAGAGAAACTTCCTTCAGACCCTTTAGGGTCAACGAAATATCCTGATCCAGTAGAAAAACCGGGATTCCAAATCTCTCAGCGTTTTCAACGGCGGTTAACA
Source organism: Candidatus Nanohalarchaeota archaeon (assembly GCA_022729255.1). Lineage (GTDB taxonomy): Archaea > Nanohalarchaeota > Nanosalinia > Nanosalinales > Nanoanaerosalinaceae > Nanoanaerosalina. The sequence continues at coordinate 5,113 of JALDAG010000017.1, forward strand.
TCTCTGTACCGGGAGTTATACCGGTTTTTTTGCTCATATATGTTTGTATAGCACTTATTATCAATGCTATAGGATTTCTAGTTGTCACACCTACTTTTTGTGCTTTTAAAGCTGAAAGCCTGTTTTTATCAAGTTCTACAGCGACCAAATCGAAATCATGTTCTTGAAATGATTTTTTTATTTGTTCCACGCTTTCCCTGGATATGTGTGACGTCCCTATAATCTTTATCATCTTTTACCATCTCTGCTACCATAAAAACAGTAGTGGGAACGCCGTGAAGTCGGGAGCGACAGAGGTATGGTTATCCTGTACCTCCTCTACTCCTTGCGACCCTCTGAACATGGACCGGCCAACTTAGGGCTGCTCCCGTCAAGGCCTGACCCGGTTCACTGGACAGCCCATCCCAGAGGACAAGGGATCAACGAGGATTTACAGGGCCACAGTCTCTGATCAACACCCTGTTCCACGGCTTCGACCCCGCTTTTGAGGACTTACGGTTACAGGAGGCCCCAAGTCTCCCGGTCTATCCCGATACTTTATTTTGTATTCAGCTTTTTAAACCCGGTGAATCAATGGACCGAAAACCTTATATACCTGTGTTACGATTATTTAATAGTAACTTTTAAATGGTGGTCTTATGGTTCATAACAAAGAAATGCTGGAAACTCAGGAATACATCGAATCAGTCCTTAAAGAGACCGATCTATACAAAAAGATAAGTGTAGGGGAAAAAGTGGAAGGAGTGACCAACGATCAGAAGAAGAGACACGTCCATGCAAAAAGAAGGGATGGAAAAGAGTTTTTGTACATCGTGAACTCGGATCCTATGGTCGACAAACATTTCATGAGAAAGATAGGTTCTGCAACGTCCATGGGGTTATACACAATGCCTATTTTCTATAAAAACCGGGCATCGGACGGAGAAAAAGTTTTCATGAAGTGGTTCGAGGGATCCTTCAGGAACTCTCTGGGATACATGCCCGAAGAAAAAAGAAGAAAAATCGTGGAGACAAAGAAAAACGAGAGAACCGCTCTCAGGTTGATGAATGGGAGGATACCCTACTTCAACAGTACAAAACCTGGTATTGAAGTTAAATCATTCAAATTCGGACTTGAAGGCGATTACAGAGGAAACCCGAACGTTTATGTGGATAGTAGAGAGCTTAAAACAGCGGCGATACCGAAAGACGAATACTCTGTGGAGAGATTTATCGAAAACGAGTATGAGAATTACTTGAGGGGTACAAAGGTCCTTTATGCACTACCAAGAAACCTTGATAGATTTCATTCAAAGGTCGAAGAAGCGGAGGAACTATTGGAAGAAGGTAGAAACTTTGAGGCCAGCGAGGTTTACAACGAAATCAAAAACTCAAGGGAGTTCATGACCGGTGGAAGACTACCATACTACAAGAGAATAAAAAAGATAGGGAAAAGTCGGAAGGAAGGTAAGATGGATGATTACGATCAGATGAGCCTTTTTGACTGATATCAATTAGTTTTTCTTTTTTCCCAGAGTTTTTCTATGTTTTCCTCTCCAAATATCTCTAGATTGGATTTGATAAATCCTCTGCAGTTGTCAGAGAATTCACAAGAATTACAGAACTCGTTCTTGAAAGGTTCTTCATCTGTGGCAGAACCAAAGTATTCAACGGATTCGAAGTAAGATATTTTTATCAGTTTTTCTTCGTCAAAAGGTTTCACACACTCCGGAAAGTTTACTATCTTCACAACTTCAAAATCATCGAAGAACTTTGATAGATCCCTTAAAATTTCGAAAACCATGTGATGAGGTACACCAACTTCTTTGTATCTCTCAACACCGAACTCTTTTGGAACCAGGCCTTCCAAAACCCACTCGGATACACCTATATCGACAAGTTTTTCCGCTAGGTCCTCAAAATTATCTACGTTCTTAACATGAAATATGGTGGATACCTTTACATCCACTCCTAGTTCAACAAGGTTTTCGATACCCTTGATAATATCTTCAAAAAAGTCTTCTCCAACTATATCATTATGTATATCTCTTGTTCCATGTAACTCGGTTGAAACCATTTTCATACCTTTATCAACAAAGTCACGTGCTTTTTCCATATCAGAAAACTTTCTGCAGTCGGTGTTTATGGAAACGATGTGACCGGAATCCTTTGCAAGTTCTATAATTTCATATATCCTTGAATTTTCCGTTGGATTACCCCCTATGATCTCCACTACACCTTTTCCGGCGGAGTAATTTTTTATCCTCTGCTTCGTTTCTTCGTAGCTCTGTGCCTCGAACTCTTTTGAATCAGGGGACAAAAACAGTACCTGGTCTTCCTTATTTCCTCCACCGATGTTCAAAACAAGATTTTTTTGGGTCATTAAATATTATGTGTCTCATGCAGATAAAAAAATGTTTTTAAGAAGTGTTACTGAAAAAGCCGGGACCGGGATTTGCACCCAGGTAGTCCGCTCTGCAGGCGGATGCATAGCTACTCTGCCATCCCGGCAATGGTAAAAAGAATTTGATATCTAATACTTTAAACCTTTTCATAGACTTCTAACTCTTCCGGTGAAATATCTTCAAAGTACTGCTTGAGGATGGGTAGTTCAAAGAAAGATGCTACAACGTATACATCATCGAAATCTCTTCCAGCTGCTTTTTTCTTCCTCGTGAAGTCCATGACTATATCGGCGAACCTTTCAAGTCTTTTGTGTTTCCTGTCGTTCTCAACAGGATACCATTTTTCCATGAAACTTCTATCAATATTTTTTGGAAGCGAGAATCCTTCCTCGTTCATCAGTATCTCCTCCCAGTTCTTGGATTCGATGTGTCCATCTAGTTCTTTTGACCTGATGTGTTGATAGTACACATCTCTGAAAGGCTTATAAAGTCCTTCATATATTTTTGGATTCGAACTTCCGGATTTTATCTCTTCGAAAAAACCTATTCCTTCTTTATCCTCCATATCGTAGAAGTCCCTGTACCTCCTTCTGGATAGAACTAGATGCGCCAAAGGTATTATCTCCGAAACTTCCTGGCTGAGCACTGTGAATCCTTTTTCCCTGAAACCTATGATCTCAGACATCACGTCTGTTCTGTAACCGGAGGGTATGTCGGATATGTAGCTGTCGACCACCGCTCTAAGATGTAAATCTAATCCACCAAGTTTGGTGTCGTAGCCTGGTAGAACCCCGTCGGAGACTATGTTTTCTCTTGCCTCATCTCTTTTTTCCTGGTTATCAAGGAATTTTTCGTACATCGTTCTCTCATAGACGAAAGTATCCTTGATAAAATCTATCTCGTTTATGTAGCTGAAATCCGTGCCTTTAACGATCGATTTGGCTTTGTTGTAGATGTTTTCAACTATCTCGATGGACTTGGCTGACAAAATATCGATTATTGAAAAATCGTACTTCAGACCCCTTTCATCATACATATTCCTTAAATCATTGAAGTCTTCTACCATGTAGAGTTCATCAGCAGAGATGAATCTGTCACTACTCATATTCAACAATTTATCGGGTATATTTAAACAAGTTGTTATCTATCCTAAGAAACTTTTTAAAAATAGTTTTTCAACCTTTGATTAAGAGGTTTCATCATGAGACACAGGTCTTCAAGAGAAGGTGTCCGTCTTTGTCGGTGAATACCATTACAGTTTCTTTTCTTCAATGGAAAAAGGAGAGGTGTCAAGCAAGTGAGCATTAAAATTTATAATTCCCTGACCAACAAGAAAGAAGATTTCAAACCCGTGGAAGAAGGAAAGGTTAAGATGTACATATGTGGACAGACAGTTTACGACAACATGCATATAGGGCACGGCAGGACCTACATCTCTTTCGACACGATCAGGAGATACCTTCAATACAAGGGTTACGATGTGGAGACGGTTATCAACATAACCGATGTCAACGATAAGATAGATGATAGGGCTGAGGAGGAAGGAAAAAGTTCCGAAGAAATAGCTGAGAAATATACTCGTATAAACCTTGAAGATTTTGCTTCTTTAGGTATAACCGCGGAGGCTTATCCCAAAGCTTCAGATTACATCGAAGAGATGAAAGAAATGGTCGAAAAACTTATTGATAGAGGATTCGCCTACCAGTCCGATGGCAACGTCTTTTTCGATGTCAAAAAATTTGAGGATTACGGGAAGTTATCCAATCAAAAACTGGAAGATTTAAAGTCTGATAGGGACGACATAATGGACCTGGAATCCAAGAAAGATCCTAGGGATTTCGTCCTGTGGAGGTCAAGAAAAGATTACAAAGGACCTACATGGGAAAGCCCCTGGGGAGAAGGCGTCCCGGGATGGCACATCGAATGTTCAGCCATGTCTTCAAAAATCCTCGGTGAAAAAATAGATATCCATGGTGGAGGAGTGGATCTAGTTTTCCCACACCATGAAGACGAGATAGCTCAGTGCGAGGCCTGCAATGATGAAAAGCCGTGGGTCAAGTACTGGATGCATTCCGGACTCGTCCGACTTGAAGATGAAAAAATGTCGAAATCCCTTGGCAACTTTGTATCAACCAGAGACCTACTCAAGGACCACAGACCTGAAGTCTTAAGAACGATGGTTGTCTCAACACATTACAGGAAACCGTTGAACTACTCTGAGAAACTTTTGGATCAGGCCGAAAAGAACTTTAAGAGCATAGAAAACGTTTTGAACAGTTTGGAAGCTGAGATAAATTCTAAGGATATAATACCAGAAAAGTTGACGGATAAAGACAACGAGCTAAGGGAAGAACTATTTGAGAGGAAAAAAAGTTTTGAAGAGGCCATGGATAACGATTTCAACACACCCGAAGCCTTGAAAGAACTTCTTGGAATCGTAAAATCAGCTAACAAGCATCTAAAAAGCGGTGAAACCAATTTAAATGTTTTAAAAAGGTTTTTAAGTGTGGTAGAAGAGTTGTCATGGGTTCTGGGTGTGCTTCCGTACAGTCAAAAATCCGGTGTCTCTTCAGATAAGTACCTCGTGGAAAAGATACTTGAACTGAGGCAAGATGCGAGGGAAGAAGGAGATTATGAGCTAGCTGATAGGATCAGGGAGATAGTTGAAGAATCAGGTATAAAAATAGAGGACACGGATGAAGGTGTGAAGTGGAGTTAACTGTTCTCTCTTCCTTTTTCATCCTCTTCTTTTTCCAGTATCTCTGCTGCTCTGTCACCTAAAAAGTTTCTCAATTTTTTCTTCTGCTTTTCCTTTGAAATTTTTTCTCTATCAATCATCTTTCTCACCAAGACCTTCTATCTTATCCTGAAAATCCTTTTTTTCGATTTTTTCAGGTTTGACATTGATGAACCCGTTGTGGTCCACAAAAAAGGATACGTTCTTTCCCTTGAATCCTATGTCGAAAAAACCAAGTGAAAAAAGCTCTTCGCACAGCTCCAAAACTTTTTTCCGGTTGATATGTTTTTCATCCTCTATCCCATACTTCTCCTCGAATACTTCGAGAGGTATCTCCATCGCCTGGTAATATGGGAGAGGCATGCTCGATTCATCGATTTTTAGCTCCAGCTTTTCCTCCTCAAACACGTCTAAGATCTCTTCAACAAGATCCACGTAAAGTTTTCCCTTTGGAACGATAAACAGGTCTGCTGATTTGTAGTTCCCCTTCACATCTTTCTCGACATCGAAGCTGTTGAATCCTACCATAACATTTGAAAACGGTAATGAAGGGATAAAAAAGTTTCCAAATTCTCATTTTTCTGGTGGAAAGCTTCCTAGGATTTTTCTAAAAAAAAAAACTTGCCTTGTCTCCCAACTTTTTTTATTTATAAACCATAAGTTCTTTGTTATGGGTGCTGGAACAAACGAGAAAGGTTTTCCGCTTTGGTTCAGGCTTGTCTACACTTTTTTCTTCTCTATAATAATGTACGTTAACTTCTTCCACTATGGCTGGAGAAACATTCTTTGGTTTTCACATGTAGCGCTGATACTGTTATTTGTCGGTATATGGTCGGGTAAAAGACTGTATATATCTATGGCAGGTGTATCAGTACTTGTTTTTCACAGTCTATGGACCATATCTTTTTTCGCTCAACTACTGTTCGGTTTGGAGTTAGGAGGTGTCAGCTATATGTTCGATAGTGCGACTCCTCTTTTCCTCAGAAGTGTATCTCTCTTCCACATCTTCACTCCACCCCTCATTACCATAATTCTTTCGAAGACCGGTTATGATAGGAAAGCTTTCAGGTATCAGAAAGTATGGGGTGCTTTCGTGATTATTATGACCTACTTTTTAAGCCCTGAGAAAAACATTAACTGGGTTCATGGCCCTGTAAACCCTCAAAACCTCTTGAACCCTCACTTTTACCTTTTGGTTCTTATTACGGGTTTGATAACAATTGTATATTACCCTACACACCTTGTACTGGACAAGAAATTCGGCGATAAACCCTCATGAAAGGTATTTGTTGTAAAATGTGTCGAGGGCTGCTTTCATCTCCTCATATTCCTCAATCTTTTCTCTTTTAATCTTTTTCTTCTTCATGTGTTCTCTTTCGAAGTAAAGTCCCACAAAAGAGCTTCCAAGAAACATCGAAGAGGCTGCTCTAGCATCTCTTGTTATTGCTGCAAGTAATGTTCCTGAAATCGCTCCGATCAGCATACCTGTTCCAAGGTTGCTTATCGGTTTTTCTGAAAAATCCCTCAAGTAAGTATCGCTGTGAAGCTGTTCAACCTCTTCATAAACATCTTTGTAGGCTGAATCTATGGTTTCTCTTAGATCTTCGTCTATGTTCATCTCTGTCATGTTTTCATCAAATGTATCATAGATTTCGTCGACCTTTTCCCTGTACTCCGGTTCGTTCATGTACCTCCTCAAACCTTTCTTGATATTTCCATATCTGTGGTCCTCTAGTTGCATCGCGAAGCCAAGTACATCATCATTTCTAACATCAATATCCACATCATAAACCATTATTTATCATTTAGTGATTACAATACCAGATTTATAACATTTTTGTGGCCTATTAATTTTTATACAGTAACAACAAAACCTGTTTTTCTCAGTCTATAGTATCATCAAAAACTTTGAAACCCTTCAACCAGACTTAAAGGATGGATATACTATCTGAAAGGGGTTTTAGAACCAAAAAAATTATTTAAACAAAAAAAGACCAGTTGTAATACATGGACGTTCCAACTTCTAGGTCCGAGGGATTAAGTACGAAAGAGGCAGAAAAAAGGCTTGAAACCTATGGACCTAATGAACTGGAGGATGATGAAGGCTCTGAAATATTGGATATACTTAAAAGACAGTTTTCAAGTGTCTTGATCTGGATACTTGTAGTTGCAGCAGCCCTATCGTTTTTTGCAGGTGAGATGGTCGAGTTTTACTTCGTTCTCATAATAATTGGGATAATCATAATAACCGGTTTCATGATGGAGTGGAAAGCAGAACAGTCCATGAAAGAGCTTCAGGAGATGGCAGAGCCTGTAGTAAATGTTTTAAGGGATGGCAAAATCAAGGAGATAAAATCTGACAAGGTTGTGCCCGGAGACATAATAAAACTTGACACGGGTGACAGGATACCCGCAGATGCAGAGATAATAGAATCGATCAACATGAAAGTTGACGAAGCTGTTCTTACAGGAGAAAGCAAAGCTGTTTCAAAGGACTACGGAGACGAAGTGTATTCTGGAACCGTTCTAGTCCATGGAAGAGGAGAGATAAAAGTAACGGAGACAGGTATGGATACTAAACTTGGTGACATAGCTGAAGGCCTCCAAGAAAAAGAAGAGGAAACCCCTCTCCAGAACAAGATAGACAAGATGGGTAAAAAACTGGGTATCATCGCCGTATCCGCCGCTCTCTTCATAATGATCACAGGTGTTTTGCAGGGAGAGGAGTTCACCCATATCTTGATAGTTACTCTTGCCCTAGCCGTTGCTTCGATACCCGAGGCATTACCATTAACATTGACACTCACACTTTCCCTCGGCATGAGAAAACTAGCTCAAAAAAACGCTATTGTGAAAAAGATGCTTGCTGTGGAGGCTTTAGGGTCCACAACCGTTATTTGTACCGATAAAACAGGTACGCTTACCAAAAACGAGATGACTGTTAGAAAGGTCTTTACCAAGGACGGAGAATACACCGTGACTGGAAGAGGTTACAAACCTCTTGGAACGATAAAGAAAGATGGTGAAGAGATAGATTTAAGCAAACACCCTGAACTTGAAGAAACCGCAAAGATAGGTGTTATATGCAACAATTCTTACCTTGTTGAGGACGGAGAATACACCATAAACGGGGATCCCACAGAGGGTTCTCTTGTTGTACTTGGAAGAAAGATTGGGATGAGGAAGGAGGAGTTCCACAACCTTTACCCTAGGAAGAAAGAAATCCTTTTCACCTCCGAAAGAAAGATGATGTCCACCGTAAACAACGATCCAGAGCAGGGACTGGTGGTTTATTCGAAAGGAGCGCCAGAAGTGATACTGGAAAAGTGCAGCAAGATCTATTTCGATGGAAGGGAGCACGAGATCACTGATGAGATGAAAGAGGATATACTTCGTAAAAATGATGAGTACACCAAAAATGCCTTGAGGGTTCTCGCCACAGCCTACAGAACAGATCTTGACGATATAACTGTGGATGACGATGAAATAGAGAAAGATCTTGTTTTCACCGGTCTTGTAGCATTGAGAGATCCTCCTAGGGAGAAAGTGGTGGAGACCATTCAGGATACTAGGAACGCATCGATCGATGTGAAGATGATAACCGGGGACAACCCTCTTACAGCGAAGGCGATAGCGAAAGAAATAAATCTAACTGACAACCCGAACGTGTTGACCGGAGCAGAGATGAACGAAATGGATGACGATGAGCTGGAGGAAGCGGTTGAAGACATCGATATTTTTGCAAGAACTATGCCTAAGGACAAGTACAGGCTTGTGGAAGCGCTTCAAAAACAGGATGAAATCGTTGCGATGACAGGTGACGGTGTCAACGACGCACCAGCTGTAAAAAAAGCCGATGTAGGAGTATCAATGGGTCAAAAAGGTACGGAAGTCACACAGGATGCTTCCGATATAATATTGGAAGATGATGATTTCAACACTCTTGTGACCGCTATAGAGAAGGGTAGAACTATTTATGACAACATTGAAAAGTTCACGACTTATCTTGTTTCAAGGAATTTCACTGAGATATCCCTTATTGCATTAGCAATAATATTCCTTGGTTTCGAACTTTTGCCTCTTTTAGCCCTTCAGATACTTTTCTTGAACGTTATAGGCCAGGAGTTCCCCGCCATATCACTGGGTCTTGATCCCTCTGTAAAGGGTATCATGGATAGACCTCCCAGGAACAAAGAGCTTGGTATAATGCACAGGAGAAACCTTTTCTTCATGGTCGTGATGGCTGTGTTCATGGCTCTGACATCTTTCGCTTTGTACATCTACATAGGTCCTGAAACCAATTTAGAACTGGCCAGGACGGTGACTTTCGCCACGCTCACACTGATAATAATAGTCCATGCTTTCAACTTCAAATCTTTGACAAAGACCCTGAGACATATAAACCCGCTGAACAACAAGTGGATGATACTATCGATATTTTTGACGCTTGGTCTGCTCATTATGACTATATACATACCGTTTTTTGCCGAAGTATTCGAGCACGAGGTATTGAGTCTTCAACACTGGGGTATAGGACTGGGTATCGCTGCTATGACCATGGTTTTCATAGAGATACTTAAGATAGTGGCGAACGGTTACTTCGGAAAAGAGTACATGTGGCTAAAGGATTGAAACAGGGTTTAACTCCTCTTTTTTTATATCAATTAAAGGGTTGACAACCTCAAAAAAAAATCGGTTTTTATATATTGTGATGACTAACTCTGAAACATGGATAAAAAGGACGCCCTAAAGCTTTTCTTGTCCATAATATTCAGTCTTTCAGCCGGTGCTATAGGCTCTTTTTTCACGATTGACGGTGTCCAGAACTGGTATCCTGCATTGAACAAGCCCTGGTTCACACCACCTGACTGGGTTTTCTCACCCATCTGGATAACGCTTTACGTTTTGATGGGAGTGTCTTTGTTTCTGGTTTGGAGAGAAGGGTTCGATAAGAAACAGGTCAAAAAAGGTGTTTCGGTGTTCGCTGTGCAGCTTGTCCTTAACGCGCTGTGGTCAATACTGTTCTTCGGTTTGAGATCTCCACTTTTAGGACTTATAGGTATAATGTTTTTGTGGGTGGCGATAGCTGCCAACATATATTTTTTCAGGAAGGTCTCTAAGAAAGCGGCTTACCTGCTCATACCCTATATTTTATGGGTGTCACTGGCTCTAGCTTTGAATCTTTCCATCTATCTCTTGAACTGATGAGGCGAATTTAGATAAACTCTATAAATTCAGAGTCTTTCAACCACTTTTCTGAATAAAAACACTCTCAGGTTTTCTGGTAGGTAACCCGTGATTTTCATACCTGGCTTCAGAAATCTGGAGTGCCAGAGATCTTCGAAAAACTGGATGTCGCTTTCTATCACTTTTTCAGTTGTTTCTTGCTCTTCATTTTTTCCAAATGCCTTGGAGATACCGTTCTCCCCTGTGATGTTGTATAGATCTCTTGCGTACTGAGCTTTCTTTAGATCCGGGTACATCTTTTTCCTCCATAGCTTTTCATAGTCAGAGTCGTCTATTATCGACCTTGCTGAGAGATAACCGGATTCAAACGCGAATTTCATCCCGAATCCTGTGAGGTAATCCTGAAACCCTGCTGCCTCTCCAACCAGAAGGGAACCATTTATCTCAGCTTTTTCAGGTATAAAACAATTAGCGAATGCGCCGAAACTGTCGATTTTATCCCCGACCTCTATGCCTTTCTCAACAAGTTTTTCAGATTCCAAAAGTTTTTCGAAGGCTTTCTTGGGTTTGAAACCCCATTTCTTCACACCTGTGACCACTATCGAAGCTCTGTCTTCCGAATGAGGGTAAAAATAGTAGTATGATTTAGGAGTTATCTCTGAGCTAAAGAATGCTTTAACCCTTTCAGGGTTGAAATCTCCCTCGAAAACTTCTCCATAAACTATTGCATGAGGTTTTTTGCTTCCAGTAGCTATTATGTCGGGGTTTTCACAGGTCTCACCTGTTCTTATGGTGCCGCCGACATCCCTAAACTGGTTCGCAAGCCTTTTTTCAAGTGAGTTTTCTCCGCCCCTGAGAACTGTGTAACCAAATGGTTTATCCTCCCCTCTAACCAAGATTTTTTTATCTCCGAAGAATACTTCGGCCTGTCTGACTTCTTCAGCAGGATCTATCTCAACATTAAAACTTTCCAGATAATTGATTATGTCATTTCTTGACATCCAGTTAGGAAGCATCTGAGCGTTTTCCACCATGCTTCCACCTACTTCATCCTCTTTCTCGTAAATATTGACATCGTATCCTTCTGTAGCAAGGTTCAAACCTGCTGTAAGTCCTGAAATCCCTGCACCGTTTATATTTATCGTCATAAACAATTTTCAATGGTGTAGTAATAAATATTTTTGGAATAAATGCTTTTTTTCCAGTAATTGTTCAAAAATAAGTGTCTCAAGGTTTTTTCAAAAAGTTTTTCCACTGGTTGTCTTTAAAAACTTGTTTTACAAAGAAGATTTTATGGGAGCGCTTGAACCGTACAAGAGGCTGGGAGAGGTTTACGACCAGATCCATGGCAGAAAACAGGATTTTTATGAGGGCTACCTTGAATTTGTCGAGAAAGCTGTGGAAGATCTCGAGATCGGTAGTGTGCTTGAGATGGCGTGTGGAACAGGAAACCTAATGGAGGTATTTGAAAAAAATGGTTACGATGTAGAGGGTTTTGATATCTCTAAGAGCATGCTTGAGGTCGCGGAGTCGAAGGATTTAAGCGTTTACAAACAGGATTTAAAGGATTTCAAGATGGGTAAAACGTATGATCTGTTGATATGCATATATGATTCCCTGAATTATCTCGAGGATATTGAAGAGATGAAAAAATGTTTCGAAAGCTCGGTCGAACATCTGAACGAAAAAGGCTACCTGGTATTCGATCTCAACTCCAAATATTTTATCGAGGAAGCTACGAAGAAATGGGAGGGCTCAGCTTTCCACTACGAACTTGAGAACCATGAGGTGTTTTACAGAACCTGTGAATCAGAAGATAAATGGGTGCTTAAGACCATGGTTTTTGAGGAGAAGGAAGACGGTCTTTATGAAAAGTTCGTTGAGAGACACGTGGAGCAAAGCTTCGAGCTTGAAAAGGTGAAGGAACTGGTCAGGGAAACAGGTCTAGAATTA
>JALDAG010000031.1 GCA_022729255.1 Candidatus Nanohalarchaeota archaeon
CAAAGCGGTTGACGGAGATGTCGAGACTACTACTTTCGACCTTCTGAATAACGGATTCGAAGGTTTTAATGAGAGGAATAGAACTAAAGAAGAACTTGAAAGATGGGCAAAGAAAGGAGCTTTTATAGTCGAACAACATCCCAACCATCCTGAATACATAATAACCGAGATAAAGATAGGCAGGGGCTGTCCGTACAGCTGTTCTTTCTGTGTGGAACCCTTATATGGTAAACCGTTGTTTCGTGATCCCGAAAAAGTTGTTGAAGAGGTGAAAGCCTTAAATAATTATGGAATTAACGATTTCAGGCTTCAGGCACCTAATTTTCTTACATATGGAGGAGACGGTGTAAGACCCAACCCTGAAGCAATGAAAAAACTTTACAGAGGTATCAACGAAGCTGTGGAAAACCTGGAGACGCTTCACCTCGATAACTTCAACGCACACACCGTGTCAGAGTTCCCTGAAAGATCAAAGAAATGCATAAAAATAATATCGAAGTACAACACACCCGGAGACACGTGTTCCCTGGGCCTTGAATCAGCTGATGAAGAAGTACAAAAACAGAACAACATATCCATTACCAATGAGGAATGCTTCGAAGCCGTAAAATTATTGAACGATATAGGCGGATTCAGAACTGACAATGGAAAAAGCCTGCCCAAACTTTTACCAGGTATAAACTTTGTTTATGGTCTGAAAGGACAAACTGAAAAAACATTCAAGAAGAACTACGATTTTTTAAGGAGAATTCTGGAAGAAAACCTGATTTTGAGAAGGATTAACCTAAGACAGGTTTCCACACACCCCGGAACAGAAATGGAGGAATTAGGAGACAGACTTGTGAGGGAGCATAAAAACTTATTCAAGAAATGGAAGAAAAAAATAAGGGAGGATATAGACAGGCCGATGCTTGAAAGAGTAGCTCCAAAAGGAACAATCATCAGAAACGTATACACAGAATTCAGGGACGGAAAAACAACTTTTGCAAGGCCTTTAGGATCCTATCCTCTTCTTATAGGCCTGAGAGAAGAATACAAGAGAGGTATTAAGATGGATATAGCGGTAACAGACTATGGATACAGGAGTATTACAGGTGTGAAATATCCATTAAACCCTAACGAAGCATCTATGAGAGAACTTAAATCCGTTCCTGGCATTGGAGCAAAAAGAGCGGGAAATATAGTTATTAAAAGACCCTATGAAAGTTTAGAACAATTCTTGGATAAATTTGGAGAGGACTTTAAGAAATACTTTGGTTTATAACCGAACAAAAAAGTTTTTAGTATTACTTAATAATGATAAAATATGGGAATTTATGAAAATTTTTTTATTGGGATAGGGGGAGGAACTTGCGCTGGAAAAACTTCTGTGGCTCAAGGTATAGAAAAACGTCTTGAAGGAAGAATAACGCTTCTGAAACAGGACAATTATTATGAAGACCAGAAAAATCTTTCTTTAGAACAACGAAAGGATCAGAACTATGATCACCCTGATGCATTCGACTGGGATCTGATGACAGATCATGTTAAAACACTTCTTGAAGGAAAACCTATAGAAATGCCTCTCTATGATTTTGAAAGGCACACAAGAAAGGATAAAACGGAGACAATAACTCCTAAAGAGAACATAATACTGGAAGGTATATTTGCTCTGTACGATGAAGACATTAGGGATATGATGGATTTAAAGGTTTACGTAGACACAGACGCGGATGAAAGAGTTTTAAGAAGAGTATCAAGGGATATAAAGGAAAGAGGCAGGACACTGGAGTCCGTGATGACTCAGTACAGGGAGACGGTGAAGCCTATGCATGAAAGCTTTGTAGAGGAAACAAAAAAATACAGCGATATAATAATTCCCAGAGGGGGTTACAACGATGTTGCTATGGACATGGTTGTGAAATACCTGAAGAAATGCCATACCCAGTAAAAGTTTAACTGTAAAAAAACAATTTTCTTTTGATGGGAAGAAGAGAAAGAGCTTTAGAGAGATGGGAAAAAGCAAAAGAGGAAGGAGAAGCAGACGATAAAATAAAGGATCTAGTGGAATTTTTCAATTCAAGAAAAGATTATTACACTACATCCTCGTGTAGCGGTAGGATAGTTGTATGTCATACCAAGGACGATGACAAACAGTTTTTCAAGTTTTTGGGGAAATGGCACAGACAAGTATCTACCGATGAAGTAATTAATTCTATAACACCAGTTGATGAAGGGGTATTATGGTTCAAGATGGAGCCTTTCATAATCCATATATGCGCGAAAAATACTGAAAAAGCCAGCAATGTAGTCAGAGAAGCGAAAAAATTAGGTTTGAAATCTTCAGGCATATTTCAGATAAGAAAGCGTGTTATGTTTCAATTGATAGGCGAAGAATGGCTTTCAACACCGATAGGTGATGATGGAGGCTTTCTAATGGATGAAAGCATGTTGGATATTATAGTGGAAGAAGCTAACCAAAAGATTTCCAAGAATTTTGATAGGATGGAACATCTCACCGAGAATTTGAGGGCTAAAATGTAAATGAATCCTGAATTTTTTTGATGGAAATATTAAAATGATTTATGGTAACCGGTTTAAACTTTCATCAACAAATTTCTTTCAGGTGCTCCTAGATGGCTGATAAAAAAGAAGAGATGAAGGATTTGAAGGAAAAACTGTTTTTCAAAAAAGAATCGACATGGAACAAGACGGATAAAGAAAAAGTTTTTGAGATGGCAGAAGACTATAAAGAATTTCTTAGGTATGCTAAAACCGAAAGAGAGGCTTTCCAGCATATTTTGAAGGTCGCTGTGAAAAACGGTTTCAAGTCATTGGACGATATCGAAGAGCTAAAAAAAGGAGATAAGGTGTATGTTAAGAACAAGGAAAAACAGATAGTCCTTGTAAAGATTGGAAAAGACCTACAAGATGTCAGGATGACACTTTCGCACTTGGATGCTCCTAGACTGGATCTGAAACAGAAACCTCTTTATGAGGGAAACGACCTGTGCATCGCTGACACGCATTATTATGGAGGTATAAAAAAATACCAGTGGACCAACGTCCCATTATCAATTCATGGAACAATAATAGACAGGGAAGGAGATAAACATGAGATAGTTATCGGCGAAGAAGATGAAGACCCTGTTTTTATCGTACCCGATCTTCTACCGCATCTAGGAAAGGACCAGCTCAAGAAGAAATTGAAGGAGGCGATAGAGGGAGAAGATCTCAACATATTAGTGGGTAATATACCTCTTGAAGATGGGGAAGATGAAGCCGTTAAGTTGCAAATATTGAAACATCTGAACGATGAATACGGATTCGAGGAAGAGGATCTCATGTCAGCCGAGATAGAAGCTGTTCCTGCTATCAAACCAAGAGATCTGGGTTTTGATAAATCCATGGTTGCAGCATACGGTCAAGATGATAGAGGACACGCTTTTGTATCCCTAAATGCTTTTTTGGATTCTGATACTGATAAGACGATCATGGCATGTTTCTTTGACAAGGAAGAGATAGGCAGTGAGGGAAACACTTCAATCCAGAGCAGTTTTCTTGAAAAAGCAGTTTCAAATATACTGGAGAAGTACGGTGATAAGAGGTACCATGAAGGTGTCTATAGCTTTTTTGATGAAGTTGAAGCACTTTCAATGGATGTTTCAGCAGCTGTGAATCCTACTTTTAAGGAAGTACATGATGAAAACAATTCGATAAATCTGGGACAGGGTGTATGTTTCGTAAAGTTCACAGGTTCTGGAGGTAAGTATTCAGCAAACGACGCGAATGCAGAATTCGTTGGAAAAGTCAGAAAAAGATTCAACGATGAAGATATACCGTTCCACCCTGTTGAGCTTGGAAAGGTTGACAAAGGTGGAGGAGGAACAGTAGCAAAGTTTCTGTCAAGAAGAGGTTCAGAAGTAGTGGACATGGGTTTTCCACTTCTCAGCATGCATTCGCCTTATGAGATAAGTTCTAAAGTAGATATATACAACACATACAAGGCTGGGAAAGCATTTTACATGGGAGAGTAGGTTTTTACCTCAACGCTGTCTCCCACTCTTCTTTCCAGATATATCTTCAGTCTTTTCCTGATGAACGGTCTTGTGAATGGTATCAGGAGTAGAAAACCTAAAAAATCAGTTAAAAATCCAGGGGTCATTAGTAAAACAGCACCTATTATTATCAGGAGGTGTTCGAACATCTCCCTGTCCGGTATTATTCCCTGTTGGAACGTATTTGTGATCCTTAAAAAATTTATATGGCTCTGTGTTTTGTACAAAAAAGCTCCAAAAACACCTGTAGCAACTATCAATACAACTGTGTTACCAACACCTATCATCAGACCTAACTCAAGAAGCAGATACATCTCAATGATAGGTATCATTATAAACAAGACTATGAGTTTTCCGAGCATGTATAATCTGTTTACCGATAATTTTCATAAAGTTGTCTATCCAAGTAATAATTGATGGATAAGTTGAAACTTGCTGTTCTTGGAGTTTTAGCACTTGTATCTATATACATACTTACACCGTTTTTTGACGCTATTTTCTTTGGACTTATAACTGCCTATGCGCTAAAAATACTTGTTAATAGGCTTGGAAAAAGAATCAACAAGAAATTTGTTGGCTTAATTCTCTCCATAGTTATTGTGGTAACTGTTTTCGGAGGCATATATTTTATTGTTACCAGGGCATCACTTGTGACTCTTGAAATAATAACTCTTTCTGAACGGGCAAGTGAAGCTATTGAGGCATTTTTGATAACATACGAACTTGAAGCCCTTTCAGAATACGTGAATCAAGTATTTATTTATTTAGAAGACAACATGAGAAATTTGATATTCAGGGTTGTTTCCCAGGTACATCTGATATTTTTTAACGCCTTGATATTTTTTATAGTGTTGTTCTTTTCATACCGTGATGGTGAGAAAGCTTATGATATATTCATGTCGATTCTTGAAGAAGCGAATAAAGAGGATAGGAAATTTGTAACGGAGATAATAGATTATGTCGAGCAACTCATAAAAGATGTCTTTGTTATATATGGTACTTATTCCATTATCACGATGATTATAGCGGCAATCGGATTTTATTTTATAGGTATGATATTTTTAGGTCATCCACTACCATTTTTCTGGTTATGGGCTATTGGTGCGGGTCTAGCAGCATTTTTCAGAGGTTTCACCTCAGCGGTTTTTCTTATACCGATAATTTTTTACTATTTTGTTATGGGTGAATCATGGTTCGCATTCTGGTTAACGCTCTTCGGGATATTCTTCCTTGCTATCATTCCTGAGGCATTTATACTTCCATATCTAGGAGCATCAAAGATAGATGAAAGTTATCTTATATTTTTACTTGGATTCATGTCAGGAGTATTGGTTTTCGGTGTCAAAGGACTTATATTAGGTCCAGTTATTTTGATAACGTTCAAGCATATTATTCAAGAACAGCTAGGACTCATAGACTAATAAATCCAGACCATGTTAGATACTTAAACATGGTTTCAAAAATAAAAGGTGGAGAGTAAGCTATGGTATTGACAGTAGTTATCGTAGGATTATCATCTTTAATGATGTTTATATCTGCCTTCTTTTTCTATATGTATGGAGAAGAGTTTTTTATAGAACATGCTCCTGTAACTTGGAAGATTATTTCTTCAGGTTTTGTCATAGTAGGATTGGGTTTCCTTTCGTATATACTCTTAATATCTTTGTTAAACATCGAGATTTACCTAGTTTTTTCAACACTAAACTTTTTGGGCGGTATAGTAGTTTTAGCAGGGTTTGCAAAAGGCTTCTATGATTCAAAGGAGGGAGAATACTGATGGTATTGACCATGGTTTTCAGCGTTGGAACCGCACTTTTGTTCATGTTAGCAGCATTAGCTGCATATTTTTTCCATGAAGAGTTTGTGGGAGGAAAAAACTCTAGGGAATGGAAGATGCTTTATGCAGGCCTCATACTTTTATCGGTTTCTCATCTATTATTCGTGGTTAGTCGAGGCCTTGAAATACAGGTATTAGAGCCTGGTTCAGAGGTCATGTTTTTTATGAGTTCATCGGTACTTTGTGTATCATGTTTCATGTTCTGGAACAAGTTCAGGCTTTAAACATTTTGAAGATAAACTTGTTTCAATGGTCTCTAAAAAAGAGATGAAAAAAATAGCGAGGGAAAGAATCGATATTCTTTTCCAGCAGGCAGAGGAAATTTTTGATGTTGAAAGCAGTTTGTCGGATAGATATGTGGAGATAGCTAGAAATATAGGTATGAAATACAATGTTTCGATACCTAAAGAGTTCAGACGAAGAATATGTAGGAATTGCAAAAGTTTTCTTGTTCCAGGATCTAACTGTAGGATTAGGTTGAATTCTAAGAAGAAGCAAAAAATCGTGACTTGCCAAAAATGCGGTGATGTTAAGAGGTATCCTTACTGAAAATTATCCTAAGAAGTATACGAAAGGCAGTGACAGCAGAAAACCTAAAATACTGAAAGCTGCAATCGTCGGTATTGCTGGAAGAAAATCATATTCAGATTTGTAATTCATCAAAACTATTAAACCGAACATACTGCCAATGGAAGTCATCAAGGAAGTATAGATAGGGAAACTCTTTAAAAGGCTGATTGAAAAGATCATAGGAGCTATCACATCTCCTCCACCGACTATACTGATGCCTTTATGTGTTTTTTTGACTTCATCCGTTTCTTCTACTTTTTCAATGATTTTACTGTCTTTACTCGGTGGTTTATCAGCATAAATTATTCCCATGAACGTTTCGGTATCTAAACCACCTTTCGCAAGATCTATCATGTGGCCAGTTATAAATACTGATACGAAATCGTAGATAGCAAGAAGGAAAAGAAATATCAGGGCAGGTATGAAACCGATCATCGTACCGAAAAGCGCTCCAGCACCTGCATACGCAAATATATCTATGATGTTCCTTAGACCTAGGTCTTTAGAAACATGTCTAATAGCGAAAAGAACCATAGTAGTTATCAAAGCATAAACAGTATCGAACATGGTTGAGAAAAACAGGAAGATAGTTAGGAAGATAGCTGTATTGAACCATATCTTTATCAAAGAATTCTTTCGGAACTTCAAAAGTAGAAGCATTAGAGCAGTAGCAACACCTATCATGAACAAAAGATAAACACCTGATATAGGATCAGCTCCTACGACCTCTGTACCCTCTGTCATATAACTTGGAAGACTCTTGATACCTGCAACAAGACCCATTAGATGACTTGTAATAAATATAAGAGGTATGTAAAAATTTTTTCTGTTCATATATAAAATATTGTTAAGGTTTGATATTAAAATAAGTGTTATGGATTATATAGCTGTTTTGTCGGGAGAACACGCAGAAATTCCTCTTGCAGAACTTGAGGCAGTTATCAGGATATCATCGAAGGATTATTCGATAAAAAGTAAGAAGGGCAGAACAGTTTTTTTCCAGGCAGAAAAAACCGATTTTTCTAGATTGGGATATACGAAGGAAGTTGCTGAACTGATAAAGGAATTTAGGATGGGATCCATCCCTGAAATGGACGATATAAGAGTTGATGGAAGTTTCGCTGTCAGACCTTTTATTATTGAAGGGGATTCTGTGGAAAAGGAGGAACTCGCTGCAAAGATAGGTGGGAAACTTTCAGGAAAAAACAACCATGTAGACCTAGAAAAACCTGAAACCGTCTTCAGAGTTTTTGTGGACGGAGATCAAGTATACTTATCGAAAAGAGTATTTGAAAACGATGGAGGCTCATTTGAAAAAAGAAGGAGTCATTTAAGGCCCTTTTCCTCACCTGTTTCCCTCCACCCAAAACTTGCAAGGAGCCTTGTAAACCTTTCAGGGGTAAAAAAAGATGGATTTTTGCTTGATCCTTTTTGTGGTACAGGAGGCATCCTGATAGAATCGGGTATGATAGGTGTTAAGGTAAAAGGTATAGATAAAGATCCTAAGATGGTTGAAGGTTGTATCAAGAACCTTGAGCATTATGGTATAGAGGAAAAAAAGATAATAAAAGGAGATGCTTTTGAAAAAATATCGAAAGTTGGAGATGTAGATGTCATCGTGACGGATCTTCCTTATGGAAGAGCATCGAAAAAAGATCTAGAGATAGAGGAGATGGCGGAAAATATGGTTGAGAACGGTAAAAAACTTGATGTATCGAGGATAGTGCTTATGACAAATAAAAAAAGGTTGCTAGGTTTGAAACCTGATTTCAAATATTTTGTTCACAGAAGCTTGGACAGATACATCTACGTCTTGAATCCGCAAAAACTTTAATGTTGGTGTACAACTATTTAAGACATGATCGAATTTTATACATTGGGAACGTCCTCCGCAGTGCCAACAGATAAGAGAAATCTTTCATCCAATTTTCTGAATTTTCAGGGAAACAAGATGTTGTTCGACTGTGGAGAGGGAACACAGAGAAGTTTGATGGTTCACAACTTAGGTTTGATGAACATAGACAACATATTCATATCTCACTGGCATGCCGACCATTTTTCAGGTCTTCTAGGGCTTGTACAAACTATGGGGATGGAAGGAAGAGAGAGACCTCTTTTCATTTACGGTCCTAAGAGAACTGAAGAGTTCACTAAAAAACTCCTTGAACTCGGATACTACAACAGGAACTACGATATTTTTGCCGAGGACTTGGAACCTGGGAACATCGTGGAGTTTGAAAATTTCCAGGTTAAAGCTGTGGAAACAAAGCACAGGGTTAAATCCTTAGGTTACGTCTTTGAAGAGGAAGACCAAAAAAAAGTTTCTAGGAAGAAGATGGAGGAATTAGGTCTTAAACCGTGTAAAGAGATCGGTATGCTAAAAGAGGGAAAGGAAGTTGAGATAGAAGGTAAGAAATACAGGCCTGAACAGCTTGTAAGTGAAGTCAAGGGAAGAAAAATAGTGTATACAGGAGATACAGAGTTTTCAGAAAAAATTGTCAAAGAGTCTAAGGACGCTGATTTACTTGTTCACGATTCAACTTTTACAGAGGAGTTGAGGAAAGATGGCAGGTACGGGCACAGCTCAGCTTTACAAGCCGCGAAAGTTGCAAAAAAGGCTGGTGTAAAAAAACTTGTTCTGACCCATTTTTCCAGAAGGTTCACCAACTCAACAAGAGAACTTGTGGAGGAAGCATCAAATATATTCGATAACGTTGTAGCGGCGGAAGACGGTCAAAAATTCGAAATAAAACCACACAGACCCTGAGATCTCTGGAAAAAATGACTATTTCAAAAAAAATTGATGAGATAGAAGAAAGGAAAAATGTTTTTTCCGATAAAAAAAGGCTTGAAAACGGAAAGACATACATACCAAGGTTCTTGATAAGAGAATCTAATATAGATGAGATTATCGGAGTTCTAAAAGGAATTAAACCTGCCATGCAGGATAACTGTTTCGATAGGGACCTTGAAAAATTGAAAAAATCATTGG
Source organism: Candidatus Nanohalarchaeota archaeon (assembly GCA_022729255.1). Taxonomy (GTDB): domain Archaea; phylum Nanohalarchaeota; class Nanosalinia; order Nanosalinales; family Nanoanaerosalinaceae; genus Nanoanaerosalina. Next base: position 9,437 of record JALDAG010000031.1, read on the forward strand.
ACGAACTTGAAGATATATATGGAGTGAATTATCTCATATCTTCTCATAAATACCTTATAAACAGCCCTAATGATTTCTGCGAGGTCGTGGATATTGATGATGAGAGAGATGGCCTGGTTTCCTTTTCGTTATCATTTGAAAGTTCTCTGAACAAAAAATCGGAGGAATTCTTCTTGAAAAAAAGCAAAACATGGGAGCGCAATAAAGAGTTCTCCAGAAAATTCGGGGAAGTTATGGGTTATCCTGAATGTTGTCTGGATTTTGGTTATTCTTTATCTGGTAATGTCGGAGATGCAGAGTCTAAGAAAGAGAGTAGGACTTGGTCCAAAGCCCATATAAGATCTTTTCGAAATAGCGATACTGTATCGGAAGCATTAAACATTTACACTATCAAACCACTTGTTTCACACGTTCCCTGCAGTCTTGACTGTAAAGGGAGCATAAAGTACGCAAAACAGATGTTTAAACTGTTGAAAGAAGAGGATAACTTATACGCTGATTTAAGAAGATATTTTTTAAGGCTTAATTCATTATACTGGTTTTATTCGGAGTTTTTCCTATTTGATGGAGATAAGAACAGGAACGAGTTATTTTACAAAGATTTTCATAAAGTGTCGTTTTCGGAAAATGTTTTTTATGGAGGGATGGAGAAAGAGTTTTTGGAAAAGCTTGAGAGAACAGAGGAACTTCTTAATAAGGGAAACAGATTAGTCATGAAAAGAGATTGTTTCAAAATTTTTGAGGGAGATAAAGAGTTAGGAAAGGTGGAGAAAGACCACCCGTTCGAGAACATACTGTTTTAATTTTCATCTTTTTCTTCTTTGAGATATCTTACAGCCTGTAAAGCTGCTTTACAACCATCTGAAGCTGCTACTATCGCTTGTTCTTCTTCAATGGTTGAGACATCCCCTGCTGCATAAAATCCTTCTACAGATGTCTTGCAATAATTATCGCTCTCTATCTTACCTTCATCCGTCTTATCGACAAAATCAACTATATCTGATCGAGGTTCTCTTCCGATTTCGATCATAGCGCCATCCACAGTTAGCTCTTTGATTTTTCCTGTTTTTCTATCCTCATATTTCAAGCCTTTCAACACATCTTCCCCGAAGAATTCCTTTGTAAATGCATTGTTTATAACTTCTATGTTGTCCTGTCCAGTTACTTTTTTGAGAGTTATTGGTTCTCCTGTGAGTTCATCTCCTGCATTTATGAGATAAACATTTTTTGCAATGTCTGATAGGTATAAAGCAGCTTCTGTGCCCGAATAACCTCCTCCTATCACTGCTACATCTTGGTCTCTGTATAAAGGGCCGTCACAAAGTGCACAGTAGCCCACACCGTTGTTCAAAAATTCTTTTTCTCCCTTTGCATTAAGTTTTTTGGCCTTTGTACCGACCGCTATTATGACTGTTTCCGATATTACGTTTTCTCCGGTGGTTTTTATCAGGAATCGTCCGTTTTTTTCCTCCACCTTCTCCACCTTCTCCATCTTTATATCTATGTCGTAGTCTTTAACGTGTTCTTCAAACTTCTCCGAAATACTGAACCCTGATTCTTTTTTGAAGCCTAAATAATTAGATATATGGTCTGTGAGCATTAATTGACCGCCAAAATCTTCTGTAATAAGCAGAGTTTCAACATTGCTTCTTGCCGCGTATATAGCTGCAGAACAGCCCGCAGGTCCTCCACCGATTATTGTAAGCTTTCTTTTTTCCATAAATAA
>JALDAG010000009.1 GCA_022729255.1 Candidatus Nanohalarchaeota archaeon
ATGAAGTCCACAAAATAGGTCCCAACGGAAACCAAGTCTGGGAATACGCAGAACACGAAAGTGGAGTATCAGGAATCGCAGTAGACCAAGACGGATACGTATATTCAGCCTCCTATGATAATGAACTACACAAGATTAAACCTGATGGCACTTTAGAATGGGCATACACCGAACACGAAAGTGGTGTGTTGACAGTAGCAGTAGACCAGGACGGATATGTATATTCTGGATCTGGTGGTGATGAAGTCCACAAAATAGGTCCCAACGGAAACCAAGTCTGGGAATACGCAGAACACGAAAGTGGAGTATCAGGAATCGCAGTAGACCAAGACGGATACGTATATTCAGCCTCCTATGATGACGAAGTCCACAAAATAGACCCCAACGGAAACCAAGTCTGGGAATACGCAGGTCATTGGTCGTCTGTTGTAACAGTGGCAGTAGACAAAGACGGATATGTCTATTCCGGTTCTCTTGATAGTAGCGTCCACAAAATAAAACCCGACGGTACTTTAGAATGGGAATACACCGAACACGAAGACTATGTATGGGGTGTAGCAGTAGACCCTGGTTTATATGGAGCTGGATTCTGGTATGAAGAAGAACCGGAAACCTACGAACTAAACATGGAAGCATCACCCGCAGAAGGAGGAACAGCCACAGACCAAACAAACAACCCACCATACACAGAAGAAACCACCATAGACATAACAGCACAACCAGAAGATGGATACGGATTCAGCCACTGGACCACCACAGCAGGAAACATCGAAAACGAAAACAACCCCGACACCACCTTCACCATGCCCGATGAGGACGTGACTGTCACTGCTAACTTCGAAGAGGAGTTTGGCGGACACCATATTTATTCCGGATCTGCTGACGAAGAACTCCATAAGATAAGTCCTCTGGGTAATAATATCTGGGTTTACGATGATCATGAAGATGAAGTAAATACGATCGCAGTAGATGAAGATGGATATGTTTATTTAGTGGCATATGATCATAGTATTCACAAAATAGATTCCGATGGAAATGAAATTTGGGTTAATGAGGATTTTGATGACATGGCTGACGATATAGCAGTGGATAAAGACGGCTATATTTATATTGCATTATTGTCTGACAACGGAGAAATTCACAAACTAGATTCCGATGGAAATGAAATTTGGGTTTATGACGGTCATGATGACTGGGTTCGATCAATAACTGTGGACACGGAGGGATATGTCTATTCAGGTTCCAGGGACGAGGAAGTTCATAAGATAGATTCTGATGGAAACAATGTCTGGGTTTACAATGATCATAGCAACGCCATAAGATCGTTATCAGTAGATAAAAATGGGTATGTCTATTCCGGTTCATATAATGATGGTGAATTACACAAGATAAATCCTGACGGAAACAATATCTGGGTTTACGACCATCCTGGGTATCATGTGTATGGAAACGTATTGGATGCGGACGGATATATCTATACTGCTACTAGTAGCGAGGTTCATAAAATAGATTCCGACGGAAACAATATCTGGGTTTACGACGAATTTGATTTTTCTTTACTGGATATAGGCGTGGATCCGGACGGATATATTTATGCCGGTGGAGCAGAGTTCGAGGTACATAAAATAGATTTTGACGGAAACAATATCTGGGTTTACGAGGGTCATAGTAGTATCATAAGAGCAATAGCAGTTGAACCTGGTAGATACTCCGCCAGCTTTTGGGATGAAGAACCAGAAACATACGAACTAACCATATCCTCCGATACCGGCGGATCAACCAGTCCCTCCGAAGGAACGCACACCCACCAAGAAGAAGAATATCTCCATATCACAGCTTCATCAGACAGCGGATACGAATTTACTGGTTGGTCAGGCGATTGTGATCAAACCGATGGTGATGCTTGTGCCGTAACTATGACCGAGGACAAAAACGTCCACGCCAACTTCGAAGAAGAAGGACCTTTTGAGTGGGAATCAGAACCTTTTTCCGATGTTAGAATCAATGATATAGCATTCGATTCTGATCATGTTTACACTGTTGGCCATCATTGGGATGACGCCGCTGTAACTGCTTACGATCCTGAAAATGATGAGATGTTGTGGAGACATACATGGTTAGAAGAAGACGGAGAAGATGCAGGAATAGGTGCTGTTGGTTCAGACGAAGACAACGTTTACATCGGACTTAGTCATTTCCCAGATGGACCGAGCAAGATTGTTGCTTATGATAGAGAAACAGGTGTAAGGCAATGGGATTATATTACTCCTGAGAGCGACGGAAATCACAGAAGCTTCCAAGAAATCATAGTAAAAGACGGTATGTTGTATTATGCGGAGTTTTTCAATGGAGAAGTTTTTGCTTTTGACATTGATAACCAGGAAATAGACTGGAGTGTTGAGCATTATGAAGGAAGCAACCAAGAGACGGATGGCAGAGTTCGTTCGCTTCATAAAGAATATGGAGTGCTTCATGTAGGCATATCTAAAGGACTTGTTTATGGAATTGATCCTGATAACGGGCAAAAACTTTGGGATTATCATATTCACGATGATCTCGTTACGGATTTAGATCGATCAGGCGATGTTGTGTATTCCGTCTCATATGCGAGACATGATGAAGATCCGGTAGCGGCATACGATTTAAGTCAAGAAGAGAAATTGTGGGGTGACGATACTTATGGTACTGATGTTAACACTGTCCGAGAGCTTGATGGTATAATCTATTATGGGGATCGTGGTAACACCATTACTGCTTATGATCCCGAAGATCCTTGGAGAACGACATACCATAACTTTGATGATACCGTTGACAACCTTGAATGGAGGAACAATGATCATTTTGTATTCTCTCAGATAGATAAAGCAGTGAAGTGGATTCCGGAAGATCTCGAATGACCAGGAAGACACATACGAACTAAACATGGAAACATCGCCCTGGTATTGAAAAAATCGATAAATGAGCAAGAATATCTTGGATAACTCTTCATCCATAAATAAAAACATTTCCAGTAAAAAATTTAGATATTATGAAGAGGTATCATGTCTTTGTTTCCGGCAGAGTCCAGGGAGTCTTTTTCAGGAACACAACCAGAAAAAAGGCTCAAGAACTGGGAGTAAACGGTTGGGTAAAAAATCTTGAAGATGGTCGTGTTGAAGCCGTATTCGAGGGTTCCAAAGAAAAAATCGATGCTATGATAGAGTTCTGCGAGAGAGGGCCAAGACTTGCAAATGTAGAGAAAGTCGAAGTATCAGAGGAAGAACCCGAAAACCTAAACACTTTCAAGGTGAAAAGATAGATTTTTCCTTTCTGCTACCTCATTTTTAACTTTTGTCACACAACTTCCTTTGGGAGAACAATGGAACTGGAAGAAAAAATTGATCTGCTTGACTCCTTTGAACTATGCGACCACTGTTTTGGAAGACAGTTCGCAAGACTTGGGAGAGGCTTTACTAATTATGAGAGGACATGGATAATAGAAAAAACAATGGAAGACTCTGAAAAGTTAGATGAAACCAGTTTCAAAAGGGAGAACATACCTGAAAGAGATTTGGATCTGAAGGAGAACTGTTACATATGTGGAGGTCTTTTCATGGACATTGAAAGGTTTGTCAAAAGAGTTTACAATTCCCTGGAGAGATATGATTTCTCCACTTATCTTGTGGGCACAAGAGTTCCTCCAAAAGTTACAAAAGCGGAAGAAGAAGTATGGGAAGAAGCGGGTGTCCAGTGGGTCGAACCTATCAAAAGCGAACTGAACAGGATGATAGGGAAGGAACTGGAGAAAAAACTCGAGGAAGAAAGAGGTATGGAAACCGATGTGGACTTCAAAAGGGCTGATATCAACCCTGTTCTCGACATAGAAAAAGATCGCGTGGAACTTCAGATAAACTCTCTTCTGATACACGGTTTTTATAACAAGCTTGAGAGAGGTATTCCTCAGACGGAATGGACTTGTGGAAACTGCAGTGGAAAGGGATGCGAAGAATGCGAATGGACCGGTAAGAACTACCCCGAATCTGTGGAAGAGATAATAGCGAAACCTTTGATAGAAATGACAAAAGGTTTAGAAACAAGGTTCCATGGAGCGGGAAGAGAAGATGTTGATGCGCTCTGTCTTGGAAAAAGAGAATTCGTGATAGAGGTTATCGAACCTGAGAAAAGAAGTGTAGATCTTGAAAGACTAAAGAAAGAAGTCGAAAAATCCGGTAAAGTCGAGGTTTTCAAGCTCGAGATGGCTGGAAAAGACCTTGTTGAAAGAGTCAAAAAGAGGAGAGCTAACAAGACTTACAGGGCAAAAGTCTCCACTGACGAAGAAGTAGATGAAAGAAGTTTGGACAAACTTGAGAAGATAAAGGGAACGATACATCAGAAAACGCCTACAAGAGTCTCTCACAGAAGAGCTAACAAGACCAGAAAAAGAAAGGTACTAGATATAAAATGGAAAAAACTTGGAGAAACTTCCTTAGAACTAGAAATAAAGGGAGAAGCTGGTCTTTACATAAAAGAATTAATATCAGGTGACAAGAGTAATACAAAACCCTCAGTGAGTGATGTTCTTGGTGTCAATACCGTTTGCGAGGAACTAGATGTGATCAACATAGAGAAACCTGAGGGGTACGAGAATATTAGTTAGATAAGGGTCACACCAGACAAGGTTTTAAAAGTTCTCCACGATTAATTTTCTAGGTAAATATATAATCTCAAAAATACAGTTTTTTGAATTTAAAGGTGTTTGTTATGGCTCAAAAATCAAAAGGACAGAGGAACAAAACCAGGAAGAAGCTTAAAAAGCATTCAAGGGATAAAGAAACAGTCACATCTCATCTAAAGAGTTTTGATGTTGGTCAGAAGGTCAACATAAAGATAGATTCATCTATTCATAGAGGTATACCTCATCCAAGGTTCCACGGAAAAAATGGTAAAGTAGTGGGCAAACAAGGAAGGTCTTACGTGATAGAGGTAAAAGACGTCAAAAAGAAGAAGAAACTAACAGTTTACCCTTCACATCTTAAGGAGGTTAAACAATGAAAATTTTGGAGAAAGATGACTCTACAGCTGTAGATGCATTTGAGATATTATCTGAGTATGATGAAAGCGAACTGAACCATATTCAAAGAGAAAACCTGGAATTTTTAAGGAAAAACTTGAAGATAAAGGACAAGGAAAGCTTTGAAGAACTAAAAAAAGAACTCTCAGAAGTTGATAGTCTAAAAGAAAAACATGTTATAAAACTTCTGGAGTTACTTCCAACACATGAGAAAGAAGTGAAAACCATCCTTAGTAAAGAAAGGATCAAACTTGAAGATGCGGAAGTAGAAAACATAATTGATATATGCCAGTCTTACAAAAACTAGTAAAGACCGGTGTTTGAAAAATGAGAGATGAATACGCAATTGTCTTGGATTTCCTGAAGCATGGGAGAGCCGGAGGAAAGGACAATAGATTAGTCCAAGCCATAGGAAAAGACAATTTCAACCTTCTTGAACTAGTTGCAAGGGAAGGAAAGCATCTCAAATCAGGTGATGAAGTATATATCGGTAAAGGAGAACGAGAAGACGTTGAATTTATCAAGGGAAGGATAACACTTAAAGAATTAACGAGCAATGCATCCAGAGAACTTGATTACATACTTGATGAATTAATAGAAGAGACGCAGGAAAAATTCGTAAAATTCTTCAACAATGCAGGCCCCATAAGTACTAGACAACATTCACTGGAGCTTTTACCTAATGTTGGGAAAAAACACATGTGGAAAATAATCGAGGAAAGAGATATAGAAAAGTTCTCCGATCTAAAAGATATAAAGGAGAGAGTCTCTCTTTTACCGGATCCAAAAAAATTGATTAAGAAAAGGTTAAAGAAAGAGCTCAAAGGAGGGTGCAAAAGATATATATTTACTGCGCCGCCAAGGAACGAAGACAAAAACAAGAGAATAAGGTATGATTAGAGAAACACTAAAAAAGCATGGAATAAAGCCTGATAAAGACCTGGACCAGCATTTTCTTTTATCCCAAAAAATTCTGAAAAGAGAAGTAGATGAAGCTGAAATAACCAGTGAAGATGTTGTTCTTGAGATAGGTGGAGGGATAGGCAACCTAACAGAAAAATTGGCTGGGAAAGCAAAAAAGGTAATAACGGTTGAAAAAGACCGAAAATTGGTTAAATTTCTTAGAAAAAAATTCAAAGATTGTGATGTTGAGGTTGTAGAAGGAGATTTCATCGATAAAAAAGCAGAGTTAAACGAGTTCACCAAATGTGTTTCAAACCCTCCTTACCATATATCATCGGAAATAGTTGAGTTCCTGGGCAAAAAAAATATTTTATCCGTACTTTTATTCCAAAAAGAATTTGTTGACAAGCTTGTTGCCGGTCCAGGTTCAGGAAGTTACGGTTTTTTCACTGTGCTGACAAACTTTTATTTCATCCCTGTATTTTTGGAAGAAGTTCCCAGATCAAGTTTCTTTCCCAGTCCCGAAGTGGATTCTGCTTTAGTTAAGCTTTTCCCAAGAAAAACTAGGTTCGGTATAAAAAACGATGAAGATTTTTTAAAGACTGCTAGAGCTCTTTTCACCACTAAAAGAAAAAAAGTGAGGAACTCACTGGTGGATTCAAGACATATATTAGGAGTTTCTAAGAAAGAGATCAAAGATATAAGGGACGAAGTACCACATTCTGACAAGAGGGTTTTAAAACTCTCGATAAAACAAATTTCGGACATCCATAAACACTTGGAGACATCGTTATGAGCGCTTGTAAACATTGTGGAGCTCTTTTAAGAACTGAGAAAGAAAAAGAGAGAGAAATTTGTACCGATTGTTTAAGGAAAGGTTTTTGGAAGTTCAGTGAAGTGCTTGGAAAGATGAGGAAAAAATTCGGGGATCTTGATTAATGACTAATCCAAAAATATTAAACGATTTTTCTTAAATTATGTTCATGCCGGAATGGATAATTGTCACTGGAGGGGTTCTTTCAGGTCTTGGAAAAGGTCTTACGTCAGCTTCTATAGCGAAACTTTTGCAGAGCAGAGGTTACAAAATAACTCCTATAAAGTGTGATGGATACTTGAACGTTGATCCTGGAACCATGAATCCTATAGAACACGGTGAAGTCTTTGTTCAGAAAGATGGTGGAGAGGTCGACATGGACTTCGGACATTATGAAAGGTTTCTGGGAATAGACACTAAATTCAAATGGAACCTTACATCAGGAAAGGTCTTCAAAGAAGTTATCGAAAAAGAGAGAAAAGGAGATTTTCTGGGAGAAACAGTCCAGATGATACCTCACGTGACAGATGAAGTTAAAAGAAGGTTTGAAGAAATAGCAAAAGAGGAAAACTCCGATATTGTGATAGTGGAGATAGGAGGTACTGTCGGTGACATGGAAAACCAACTATTTCTTGAAGCAACAAGACAGCTCAAAAATGAAGAAAACACGGTTCATATCCACTTGACACTTGTACCTTATCTTGAAACTGTTGGAGAACAGAAGACAAAGCCCACACAGCACTCTGTAAGCAAATTGAGAGAACTAGGTCTAAAACCCGATATAATAATCGGGAGAAGCGACGAAAAACTAGAATCCAGTCCAAAAGAAAAGATAAGCCTTTTCTGTGATGTCAAAAAAGAAAATGTGATTTCAAATCCAAATATAGACAATATTTACCGTCTCCCACTTATATTAGCAGAAGAAGGAGCTGATAAACAAGTATTAAAAGAACTAGGATATCACAACGGTGAAAGAGACATGGATGAGTGGGAAAAACTTGTTGAAAACATGGAGAACCCTGACAAAAGTGTGAAAATAGGTATATGTGGTAAGTACACGGACATGGACGATTCTTATGTCAGCATAGAAGAAGCATTGAAACATGCAGGAGCGCATTTGAGAACTGATGTAGAACCTGAAGTAGTATGCTCGCAAAAAATTGAAGAAGAAGGAGTTTCTTCGCTCGAAAAATACGATGGTGTGATAATACCGGGAGGTTTTGGATCAAGAGGTGTCGAGGGGAAAATAAACGCATCTAAGTACTGCCGTGAGAACGATATCCCCCTTCTCGGTATATGTTTCGGGATGCAAATGATGGTCATAGAATACGCCAGGAATGTTTGCGGGCTTAAAAACGCCAATTCACAGGAAATAGATGAAAAAGCCGAAAATATTTTGATAAAAGAACTTCCAGAGCAGAAAGAAATTGAGAAAAAAGGCGGCACCATGAGGCTCGGACATTACACCGCTGAAATAGAGAAAGGAAGTGAAGTATTTGAGGCATATGGAAGAGAGAAAGTAGGGGAAAGACATAGACATAGGTACGAGGTGAACCCTGAATACCATGACATCCTCGAAAAAAACGGTCTCACAATTTCAGGAAGCTCTAAAAATGGTTTATTAGCTGAATTTGTAGAATTAAAAGACCATACATTTTATATAGGTACGCAATCCCATCCAGAATTCACTTCAAGGTTCGAAACTCCTAATCCATTATACAAAAACTTCTTGGAAGCTTCAAAGGAATGATATAAGTTGGGAAAAGTTTTTTTTAAGCATCTCGAGTTCGAAGTCCCTGAAGGGGTTTATGAGCCTAGAGAGGATTCTTTCCTCGCGGGAAACCATATATGGAAACTGGATCTAAAAGGGAAAAAAGTACTTGACGTAGGTACAGGTACAGGATTTCTTGCTATTATATGTAGTGAAAAAGCAGGTGATGTTCATGCAACTGATATAAATCCTAGGGCTATCAGCGCAGCTAGAAAAAACGCTGAGAAAAACAATTTACACCTTGATGTCTTTGAAAGCGATCTTTTCCAAGAAGTCGATGAAAAATATGACATGATTTTGTTCAACGCGCCTTATCTGCCCGGCGAAAGAGATGTTTCAAACATGGAGGAAAAATCCTGGTTAGGAGGTAAGAAAGGTAACGAATTATTGATAAAATTTTTGGAAGATGCGGATAAATACTTGAAAAAAGAAGGTTTTATTCTGCTGGTTTTCAGCTCTATATCAGGTGTAAAAGACATATTCGAAAAGATAAATGAAAAAAACATGGATTACCGCGTTATAAACCAGAAAAAAGTGGACTGGGAGAAAATTTTACTTATAAAATGTTACAAATTTTAAATAGAAAGAATAGCACATTAAGATTATGAGAAAAAAACTTTTTGTACTTTTTTTGATTTTAACCAGTCTGATATCGTTAGTATCAGCAAATACTGTTTTTGAAATAGAAAGCATCAATAAATTTCCTGACCAGGTTCAAGACGGAGGCAGACAAATAATAACCTTCCAAATATATGATACTAGGATTAACGATTATTATATACCTCAGGAAGATCATGATTTAGGATACAACTATGATGGAGCTCTAGAACCTCTTAAATATGTAGAAGGTAGTGAAGGATATTTTTATGTAGATATAGAAGATGTCAACAAGGATCCGGATAGAGATTTGGCGATTTATGATGGCACCGTTGAGTTAGAGAGGATACCTATATTCCCTGAAGAGCTTGAAAACACAGTGACCGAAGACCTTGAGCACAGGTTCGAACTGGAAGATCCTGCTTCTGAGGAAAACCTGATAGACAACAACGTTTTATCATCGGATGGAATAAGACACGTTAATGACGGTGCTTCTCAAATTAGTGGCGGTAATAACGTTGAGATAGATATAGATGACCTTGGATTAAATTATGGTTCTGGAGAAGACGGAGAATTAACTATAAGCGGTTGGGTTTATCCAAGTGGAGATGATGGTATAATATTCGGAAAAACTGATTTTGACACAGAAGAAGAAACAGCCACGGGATACCATATATATCAGGAGGATCAATCCATAAAGTTCAGGCTATACGACGAAAAAGAAGATGATTCCAGCGATCAAATGATAGAGCTATCCAATGATAACCTCCATCAGGATCGTTGGAACTTTGTAGCAGTTTCTCTTAGAAAAGAAAATGGGGAAATAGATGTTAAACTGACCGTAAACCGAAACGATAAAGAACCTTCCACTATAGCACAAAGTTTCGAATTCGGATATGAAGAAGTCTATGAAAATCCTCAGTTAGGTACGGATGATTCATATAAAGATTTCTTAGAAGCAGTTTCAGATTTTGATCCTGATGAAGATTACTCTAAAGATTTCAGCGGTAGAGTTGACGAGTTCAGATTTTATTCGAGAGTTCTAGAAGAGAAAGAGATAAATGAGTTGATATACAGCGGAACTGAAAGGTTTTACGATGCTGAAATAACGGAGTACAAGGAGTACTTCCATGAGAACTATGAGGAAATAGATTATATGGAAGGGGAGTACCAATTCGAAGGTGATATATCCTCCGTGGACAGAGAAGTTTCATCCGACAACAAAAGGTTTTCATTTTTCTCATTTGATAATGAATGGGAATCCACTGAAGACGCTAGTTCGAATGTTTTTGAAGTGCCTAACAGAGACGAAACACTTTATATAGCGCAAATATACGCCCTAGATCACAAAGATTATTATCATAACAGCATAGTTTCCGACCATGGTGCTGCAATGCCTATACAAGTTGATAGAAACATTGAAGGGAATTTTTATTCTTTTGAACATGATGAAGATCACTGCAACGAAGATGTTACTTCTTGTGAAAAAGGTGCTGTAATAACTTTCTGGATAGAAGAGCTACAAAACAAAGCTGATGAGATAGATGTAAACATTACAGCAAGTAACGATCACGGTAATACTACCAAGATCGATTTATTAGATGAAAGAGGAGTTTATCGAGAAGATAATATGTGGAAAGGCGAATTTTATATCCCTGAACATGTGGATGCTAACGAGATAGAAGTCGAAGCAAAGCTTATTGAGGAGTATTCTACAGATACTGTATCAGAAAATCTTGAATTAAAACCCTTCAAAATTGATTTGGATCACAAAAACACGTATTATCAAAGCCAAGAGATGGGCGTAGTAATAAGAACGTTGAAACATTATACTGAAGATTCTTATCCTATGGAAAATATTTCGGAGATCATACTGGATTTCAAAGATATTGATGAAGAAATGGTGTTGGATGAAAGCGATATACAAGAAATAGCGTTTTTAGATGATGATTACTTGCTTTACAACAAATTAATACCTATAGATGCTGATACAGGAACTCATGAACTATCAGCCAAGGTTGTGGACATGTCAGGAGCAAGTTATAACACCTCATCAAGCTTCGAAGTTATAGAATTAACGAGAGAGGGTTCAGACATAAGAGTTGAAGATACTTCTTCCAGTCTTGGATCTTTTGAAAAAAGCAACAATCAATTAACAAAGGTCATGGACGATCCTGAAGACCTGAGAGGAAATATAGTTCTGGCCAATTATGGAGATATAAAAGGATATGTCGAGGTTCGGTTTGAAGGAGATCTGGAAGATATAGGTGAAACCACCCAGGATTCTTATACCATCCCTATTTCTGGAGACGAAGAGAAGATTTTAAACACAGATATAGAGGTTTTATTAAACTTCAGCGAAAAAGAACCCGACGAAATATATGAAGGAGAGATTGTTTTAGAGGTAGAAGATGCTATAGATGATGAATATACCAACAAAATCTATACGATACATCATATTGAGACTCCTTGTGAATTCGAAGAAGGAGCTCTTTGTATAAGGAACAAGACGATTGAAGAAGAGATTACTTCTTTCAACGACACCATCAAATTAGAAATCGTCAACCAAGGAGAAGAAGACCTAGACATCGAATACGGCCCTGATATACAAGACGAACTTTTCAACATATTTGAGCCTTCTGAAAAAACTGTTGAGGGAGGCGAAGAAGCATATATCGAGTTAAAAATTAGAGAAACCATTAATTCAGAGGACAATGGAAAATATGAAGGAAACATCAGTTTCGAATTTGATAACTCTACATTAGAAATGCCGACAAATATTGAAGTCTCCATACCACAAGGAGAGCTTTCATTTTCGATAGAGGAAACAGAGTTAGAAAATATGCTTGAAGGAGATTCAAAGGATATAACATACGAAATAGAGAATACAGGAGATTTAGATTTTAGCTATGTTGAAATAATAAGTGATCCTACAGGTATAAGTGATTCAACAGATCCTATCTCCTCAGGCGATTCTTTATCCGGAGAGTTGGATTTCGATACTTCTTTGTTTGGAACTGGAGAACAAGAAATAACCATAGAAGCAGTATCAAATTCCAGTGCAAGGGATTCAGAAACTTTGTCTGTCTTTATAATGGAAGATATAGAAAACGACATACAAGATCTTGAGGACAGTTTAGATGAATACAACGAACAAATAATGAATCTTCCAGAGGAAGCTGATACAACAGAACTCAATAATGAACTTGATAATTTAAGGGAGGATATAGATCAGTTGAACGAATACTGGGAAGAAGGTGATTATTCAAGTGCTCAAGACCTTTATAGCGACATTGATTTTTCGGTTATTGAAACCCTGATATCTGATGCTGAAGAAGACGAAGATGAAGAAGAAAACGATGAAGACGGTCCTGATATACCTGAAAACGGTGAAATAGATGATGAAGGTCCCAGCGTACTTTTATTCATAATACCTGTCTTTATACTGGTTATCATAGGAGCGGTGGTCTACCTCAGTATAGTTCCAGAGGAGTAAACTTTTATTTCAGGCGATCCAACTTAATTTCATGGCCAGCATAACAGACGTTCTTTTAAGAATACTGGAACCTAACAACCTTTTCTTATTGATATCACTGGTTATCGTTCTTGTGATAGGTTACAAAGTTTTAAAGACATTGACGTCTGTTCTAATCGTTTCTATACTATCAGGAGGGTTTTTTATACTATTAAACTACCTCAGTATAACAGGATTAGATATTAATATCGCTAATGTACTGGGATTCATGATTATTGGAACATTCCTATACATATTTTTCACAGTTTTCTTTATGACAACCAACTTCTTTAGAAAAACGTTCAACTTATTGAGAAAACTTTTCATAATACTGATTTCTCCTGTGAAATCTCTATCAAGAAGGATTAGTAAAAAGATAGATGAAATCAGTAAGGAAAAAGCTAAAGAAAAAAAGAAAGAGAAATCAGTGATCCTTGAGGAATCATAGGATTGATCATTCCTCCCCAAAACGAGTTCTTGATCCTTCTTTTCCAAAAACCCCTTTAACAACTTTTCCTTCAAGTAAAATCATGTCATCAGGTTCATAACTTATTGTATCTCTTTTGTATTTGCCCGAAAACTTCTCAAGTTCAAGTGGAACCTTTTCGAACTCCATATACTGATCTTCCGTGGCTATAGAACCCGAAACGTTGGAAAAAGTTAAATCGATGTTCGTCAAGTTATCAAGAAATATATAATCAAATTTGGATTTGATTCTAACATTTTTCGGTTCTTCAATAACAAACTCATTATCTCCGATCATCAAGTGTTTGGTAACTCCCTCAATAGAAACATTATCTTCAGTTACAGACACATCTGCTGAAATATTTGTTAAAAAAACGCTTTCGCTACTGGTCGACATACTACCTAAATTCACATCTATAAACTCTCCCTTCAAACTTATCTCATTGAAAAGACCTGAATACTCTATTTCGGAAATATTTCCATGAGATAATACATCTACCGAAACATTTGTCGATCCTTGAACCTCTTCTACATCATCAATACCGGTAAATATGCCTCTCAATCCTCTAAAAATATCTGAAAAGTCTGTCAAATCGCTCATATCTTTATCATAAACATCCATACCTACAGCTATTACCAGCAATGCAACGAGTACAGCTGAAAAAACTTTCAAGTCCATAATTATAACCGTATAAAAATTTGTAGTACATATATAAAATGGTTTGTCGGTCAAATTTAATCAAAATATATGAAAAGGAGGTGTTATATATCAACAAGTGCATCGTTGTCGAACCTGAGATAGAAGGCAATCTTGGTTTCTTGGCCAGGACCATGGCTAATTTCAACTTTAAAAAATTGATACTTGTCAATCCCAAGATAAAAATAGGAGAAGAAGCTAGAAATAGAGCTGTACATGCCCAAGACATATTGGATAATGTAAAGATTGTGGGAAAGCTGGAAGAGGCCTTGGAACTTGTTGATTTCGGCATAGGCACAACAGGTTTAGAAGCTGATTCGTCTTCAAATGTTTTGAGGAATACCATGGACGTAAGAGAAATGGCTAAAAGAGCTGGAGAGGTAGAAGGGGACATAGGAATAGTTTTAGGGAGGGAATCGAAAGGTTTGTCCAATGAGGAACTTTCGATGTGTGACATGGTTGTAAAAGTTCCTACATCTGATGATTACCCTGTGATGAACATCACACATGCTGCAGGCATAGTTTTTTACGAAATATTTAGGGAAAAAAGCGTTGAAGCTACTAAAGCAAGTAGTAGAGGCGAAAAAAAATATGTAAAACATATTTTTAAAAGTATAGCTGATAATTTGGATTATTCAGAGGATGAAACTGACAGGATTATGCAGTGCCTCAACAATTTCATTGGCAGGTCTTTTCTGGATAAAAAAGAAGCAAACACCCTTATAGGGTTTTTCAAAGAAGTTGAAAAGAATTTTGAAGGTGATTAAAAAATGATAGGTCTTATCGGAGGCGAAATAAATGTTGTTCAAACAATCCTAAGTATATTAGTTCTTGTATTGTTTTTTGCACTCTTTCCGCGTCTGATAAGTTTTCAGATAATTTATCAACTCAAATCTGCTTTAGATGAAATAAAGGATAGTGCTATAAAGGCAGAAAACTTGTTCTTGAACAGCGTATCTGAAAAACCATCTCAAGAGATGAGAGAAAGCCTAAAACCTATGAAAAACATGGTGGTTTCTCCTCCTGCAAACATGGACCCTGCAGGAATGTTCCGAAAAATGGAACATGTATTGGATAGTTCTGAAGACAAAATGAAAGATTTTGTAAATTCTTTAAACCCTGAAATGGATAAAGAAGAACTTGCAAACAATACGATGGCTTTCAAAGGAGTTTATGGAACTCATCAGATATATGTGATATTGAGGCATTTCAAAAGAATCATAGAGGAAACAAGGAACTATCAATTGGGAGGTATGATGAAAATGGTTCTACCCGTATACAAGGAACTTTCAGATGCTCAAAAAGGAGCTACAGACGCTTTCGTAAACCAAATACCGATAGGAGACACTATAGGACCTATGATAGCCGCGTCTTTGATCGAAAATGAGGACGATGTTGACGAAGTCGCCGAAGATGTGGTAGTGAGCAAAGAAGATTTTGAAGGAAATGAATTTTACGTGATGAAGAGTAAAGGACCGGGAGCAAGGCTTGGTAAGTACGGTGATGCTGTTAAGGCGGTCCTGGAAGAACAAGATATAGACAAGATCTTTACAGTTGATGCAGGAATGCGTTTTGAAGGTGAAGAAACAGGTGAAGTAGTTGATGGTACCGGTGTGCTGATGGGAGGTCCGGGAGTAGAAAAATCTAAGATAGAGGAGGCAGCGATGGAACATGACATACCGTTAGAAGGATACATCATCAAACAAAGCGGCCCACAAGCATCTAAACCGATGCACAAAAAGATCTGGGATTCAAAAGAAGAAGCTGTAAACATATTAAAGGATGAGATAAGGAATTCGGAAGGGAAACTTCTTATTATAGGAGTAGGAAACACATGTGGAGCCGGCAACAGTAAAAAATCACTTGAAGGACTTGATAAAGATCTTAAACCTTATTGGGATGAACAAGAAGAAGAATCTTCATCTTATCTCGGCCTAATGAAAGCATTTCCGATGGGAGGTGGTGATGCTTTCGATGGTGAAAACACCTTTGAGATGTTCAGGAGCTTGGTGAGATAGAAAAGAAACCATTATAAAAGTTAGCTACAATTTTTTCAAAGAGGTAATAAATATGGCATTAAGACCGGGAAGAATTTACAGGGATGTTCCAGGACAGCCTTACACAAGGATGTCACAGAAGAAAGATAAAGATAATTATATCACAGGAGCTCCAGCTCCAAAAATATCGATTTTTGATATGGGAGCAAAGGAGAAAGAGTTTGAAGAAAAGATAGTTCTTAAGGTAGATAAAGAGTGCTGCATCAGAAGTAATGCTTTAGAATCTGCAAGGATAGCAGCTAACTCACACCTTAGAAAGAAGGTAGGGAGAGAAAATTATCACATGAGGATAAAACCTTATCCCCACCATGTATTGAGACACCACCCTCTTGCAGGTGTTGCCCAGGCAGACCGTTATTATGAGGGTATGAGAAAGCCTTTCGGTCGTTCAATAGGTCGTGCAGCTATAGTTAATAAGAACCAAGAGATACTGGAGATAAGAACCAATACTAAAAACATTCCAGCCGCTAAAAAAGCTGCTAACAGGGCTGGTATGAAGATACCTGTCAGTTTCAGGGTTCATGTAAAATAAAAATTTCTTTAGTCCTGAATAAAAAAATCCAACTTATTTATCCCTTCGACCCAAAAAATTTTAGATATGATTCGATGGATAAAAGATCTTGAAAGTGGAGAAGAAGACGCCGTAGGGTGGAAGGCAAGTAATCTTTCTAAGGTGGAAAGCTCAAATGTCAACGTTCCTAAAGGTTTTGTGATCAAATCAGAAGCTTTTGAAAGATTTAAAGAATACCATGGGATCAATGAAGATATAATAAGCGAATTAAATTCTGTTGAAGGTTTTGAATCATCTCAAAAAGCTTCTCAAAACATAAAAAATATTCTCTCCTCTAGAGACATCCCTGAAGAAATTTTAGAAGAGATAAAAGAAAGATACTCCGAGGTAAATGTAAGTCAAAAAGTAAGGGAAGCCGGTAGGAAAGCTATCAATTTGATAGGGAATCAAAGAACTTATGAAACGGTTCTAATAAGGATTTCGCCTGTTAATAAGAGCGAAAAAGACATATATGAACCAGAGGTAGGTGTAAGTAGCAAGAAGTCCCTTGAAGAATCTATCAAAAAGTTATGGGAAAAATACTTTGAACCCGAAGCAATATTTTACAGAAGCAGGAAAGGAATAAAATCTGCTAAAATAGCTATGATTGTACAAAAATCTATAGAAACAGATGAATCAGGTTCTGTATATACTAGAAGCCCTTTTAACAGAGATCTTCTAGAGATGGAATCCGCTTATGGATTAGGAGTCGGAATAAGAAATGGGGACATAACCCCTGATAGGTTCTTGGTGGAAAGAAACACGGGAAAAGTTGTTAAAAAGGATATAGCAGAAAAGTATCAGAAATATGCGAGAAACCCCGCAACCGGTAAGATAGGTAAACAATCGGTTTCTAGTAGTGAAAAAGACAGAAGATCTTTGAGTACGGAAAAGTTTTCCAAGGTCGTAAACGAATGTCTCAGAATTGAAAAAAAATTTAACAACCCTGTAAGGGTAGATTTCGGTTTAAAGAAGGATAAAATACATGTTTTTGGAGTAACAGAGCTTGAAAAGGTAAGAAAATTTAGTCAAGATAATAAAGAGTCGGAAAAGATTGTTGAGGGTATACCTATCGGAGATAAGACAGTTAGAGGCGTAACAAAAGTTTTTTACAGCAATGGTTCGGATATAGAGGGTAAAATAGTTGTTACTAATTCTGCGGAAAAACGGCTTGTTTCTCTTCTTGAAAAAAACGAAGGACTTGTTACAGAAACAGGGGCTAGAAGCACTTATATATCAACTATATGTGATGAAATAGGTTTCCCAGCACTTATAAGGACCAAAAATGTGCTTGATAAAGTTGAAGATGGCGAAAAAGTTGTTTTAGACTGTTCAACTGGTTCTTTGTATAGCGAGAAAGAATTTGAAGGAAGAAATAATATTGAAAGTCTGGGAGAATTCAACTCATCAGCTGTCGCATCAAAGATCTTTAAGAAATCCGAGAAGATAACCAGATCCTCTATTTATGGCGAAGAACTTATCAATACAGAAAACGGTTATCAAAAACTTGTTTACGACATAAACGACGTTGAAAATGATGAATACTTGTTATTAACCGATCTACAAGAAGTATTTTACATTAAAAAAGTTTCAAATGTCTTGATAGATCTGGAAAGTTTTTTAAATTTAAGGATGGACCAATATGCATTAGAAGAAGTTATAAATCATGTATTAAAAGGTGCTGAAAACGTTTCTGTACTTATTGAAAACGATGTGTCTACAAGCATTCTTGTTGAGATGATCGGTAAGGGAGTTAACGAATTCATAATCGGGGAAAGAATGAACAAAAAACTGTTCGTTGAAAAATTGATGAAAGCGGAAAAAAGATTCATAATAGAAAAGTTGAGAGAAATCGAATGATAAGGAAAAAAGATGTTAAAATAGTTCTTTCAAGAGTAAAAGGTTTCAAAAATCCTGTGCCAGAACTTGAGCAGTACATGACACCTCCTGATGTAGCTGCAGATATGTTGAACATAGTTAGACTTCATAAAAAAAATGGTTACAGCATGGTAGATCTTGGAAGCGGTACAGGGATGATATCCTTTGCAGGTGCACTTTACGGTTTCAGTGTGAAATCCGTGGAGAAAGACCCGAAGGCTGTAACAATAATGAGAAAAAACCTTGGTATGATAAACAAGAACGAGGAGAAAAATCTCGACATATCCATAATAAATAAAGATGTGCGTTTTTTCAAAGACGAATCCGATGTGGTTGTTATGAACCCTCCTTTCGGCATACAGGAAAGGGATAAAAATTTGGTGTTCCTAAAAAAAGCTTTCGAAACCAGTGAAAACGTTTTCGCTCTTTTACATCGATCTGAAAAAAAAGAAGTTGAGACAAGGAAATTCTTAAAAAGGTTCGCTGACTTTCATAATTTTAGTGCTACGATTTTAAAGACTTACCAAATCCAGCTTCCAAGAAAAATGTTTTTTCACGAGAAAACGAGTAAGGCTGTAAACATGGACTTTTATTACTTTGAGAAAAAAAGGTGAACTTATGGAACTCAATATTGAAGAAAAGGAATCGGGTAAAAAAATCCTGAAAACAGAGCAGAAACAACACACTATCATGTCGCTTCTTAGAAGATATCTTTGGGATTCAGGGACAAATACAGGATACGATGAAGGACACCCCTACATAGGAGGTTCAAAATTGATAGTTGAATCAGAAGACGTTAAAAAGGATGTTAAAAAGGCTTGTGACGCTATAAGAGAAGATTTAAAGGATTTCAAAGCCGAGTTTTAGTCTTAATAGCATGAAAAAGGTTAAAAAAGAAATAAGGACCATCGGAATAGATGATAGTCCATTCAAATTCTCAGATAAGAAGACAAAGATAGTTGGATGCGTCTTCCGTGGCCGGGACAGGATTGTTGATGTTGTTAGTTCAAATATAACGGTCGATGGTTTCGATTCAACTGACAAGATTTGTGAATTGGTAAAAAATTCGAGGCATATCGAACAGATAAGGGTTCTTATGCTCGACGGCATCACTTTTGGCGGTTTAAATGTCGTTGATCTAGATGAAATACACGAGAGAATGGGAAAACCTGTGATAGCCGTCAACAGAAAAAAACCTTCCATAAAGGATATATGCAGAGCGGCGGACAATACAGATGAAGGAAAAAAAAGAAAAGAACTCATAAAGAAAGCTGGAAAAGTAAATAATGTTCATCTGAAAAAAGGAGAAATATACTATCAGAGCAGAGGTTTAAAAAAAGAAGTTATTAAAGATATCTTAGAAAACACAACTTATTCAGGTCTCCTTCCAGAACCTCTAAGGGTTGCTCACTTGATAGCCAAAAACATTTAGAAGAGTTAATCATGAATGAAGAAAAAAAGAACGTTTACGGTGTTTTATTCATATTAGTAGCTTTCATGTTGGCCGTATCCATTTATCAGACTATAGGAATAACTTTAGGAACTGAAACACCTTTCGTAACTGTTGTTTCTCCTTCCATGGAACACGAACACACAGGAAGGTTCGGTAGAATAAGCACGATTTTTGAGGAGGAAGAACACAGTTTTCCATCTTTGTTTTCCACTGACCTAGGTCTTAACATTGGAGATGTGGTATTGGTCACAGGTGCTGACTTTGAAAAGATAGAGGCAGGACGAGAAGATGGAGACGTCATAGTATTTGAAAGTAAGGACGAGGAGCTTAACAAGAGGATGCCCCCAATGATTCACAGAGTTATCTCAAGAAATGAAACATCTCTTGAAACCATGGGAGATGCAAACGATGACCAGGTAAGGTACTGTGTAAGTCCTGGAGGAGCTCACCGAATGACTCAGGATACATGTACTGAGAACGAGAGACTTGTTAAGATCGAACAAGATATAAGAGAAGAACAATTAAAAGGGAGAGCAGCTATAGTATTGCCCAATCTTGGTTACACTAAACTTGTGCCCATGTGTGTTGTTTTCGACGTGGTACTAGACTCTCAGGATGAAGACATAAGGTATATGTGCGATTACATTTTCTGACAGGTAGGAATAAATTTATAAAAGATAAGTGTTGAAATTCAAAAAGCGATTAGTGATTTTTTTATTTCAAAGAGGAGATTAAAATGGAGTTCTGTGATGAATGTGGGGGTATAATAGTTCCAAAAAAGGAAGAAGGGAACACCAGTTTCAAATGTCGTAACTGCGGTAAAAAATATGTTAAAGAAGGTATGGAGCTAAAGATAACTGAAAAGAACAAAGATGTTGAACATTCTCTCATAGGAGAAGGTGATGATGAGAGCCTTCCTATCACAGACGCAGAATGTAAAAAGTGTGGAAATAACAAGGCTCATTGGTGGATGGAACAAACAAGAGCAGCTGATGAACCTGAAACACGTTTCTTCAAATGTACGAACTGTGGAAATACGTGGAGAGAATACGACTAACGGAACCCATATCCAAAAAATGTTCTAAATGAACCCTATAATATTTGCAAGAGATCCAGCCCCTATAAAAGTTGCGACAGAACTACCAAGATTAACAAAGAAAAAAACAAGGAGTAGTTTAGTAGCTTTATTTTGCCAAAGCCCTCTTATTTTCTTTATGTTGGCTAGTCCTTCCATATCCTTGACTTTAGGATGGTTAAAATGATTTTCCGAATACACAGCTACAAGTCCAGCAGGTAAAGCAGGATTTATAGATGTAAAAGGAGCTAGCAAGAAAGAAATAAGAACGGTGAATAGATGAGCTCCTGAAACCAGTGCCCCTAAACCTGCAAGTGAGCCGTTCAAAAGAAACCAAACATAAAACATTCTCTGGCCAGTATCAAACCCCATCTGTACAAATCCATAAGCGAATAAGAAAATAATAAGTGCTGGAACACCGTATTTAAGTATTTTATATGGTTTAAATCTTCTTTCGGACAGCTTTACTAATTCCATTTCGCTTCCATCCTTTAAATTATCCGATATTCCCTCCACGTGTCCTGCTCCGACAACCGCTAAAACTGTTTCAGCCTCTGTTTTACTTATTTTTTCGGCCATGAAAACATCTCTCTCATCTATAAACGCTTCTTTTATCGATGGAAATTTTCCTGAAAACTCCTCTACAACTTTTTTCAACATATCCTCTTCTTTCAACTCTTCTATGTCGATGTCCTTTTTCTCCACAAAGAAACCTTCGATAACTGTATAAAGTACCATCATTTTCTCAAAAAAACCTATACCATTCATAGCTCTTTTAAATGTCTCATTAATATCTCTGTCGATTAATTCAAAATCTATGGAGTGTTCTTCCGCTATTTCAATGGCTTCAACCATTTCAGAACCAGGATTAATATCGAATTCTTCCCCTATTTTTCTCTGATATATCGATAAAAGTATTTTTAACAGAAGCAAATAACCATTACCATCCGATATCGTCTTTGCTATATCTTCATCTGTCCAGTCTCCTTCCCCTTTCACAGACCTGTATCTCTTTTCATCTAGCTCCACACATACTTTATCAGGCTCATGAACTAATATTGCTTCTCTTACTTCTTCCACAGATTTTTTTGATACATGCGCCGTTCCAAGTAACAAAACGGTTTTATCCTCCAATTCGATTTTTCTTAACATAGATCCTATTCGAACAAATTTTTTTCCAAACCTTAAAAATTGAATTAGTTCAGACAAGATTTAAAATCCTTTAAAGGAAATAATATACAAGATGCCAGAAAACAGAAGGGCTCCAGCTCGACAACGAAAAATCGAAGACATAGATCCTAAAAAAGATATCCGAGTAAGAATAGCGTGCACAATACTTGAAAAAGATGATGACTCTATACTAGTTGATGACGGGACAGGAACAACCGAAATATTTGTCGATAAAGAAGATCTTATCGATATAGAGGAAGAAAAAACCATTAGAATCATAGGAAGGGTTTTACCCACGCCGGATAGTTTCGAGATACAGGGCGAAATTATTCAAGAAATGGATGATATAAGTATGGATCTGTACGATGAAGTATTAAAAATCGCTTAGAAAGGTGTAAGAAATGGTCAAATTAGAATTAAATGACGTGAAACCGTTCAAAGACAGCCTACAGGCTATATCAAACTTGATAACAGAGGGTCAGTTCAAAATAACTGAAGAAGGAATGAAACTGAAAGCTGCTGATCCAGCAATGGTTTCTCTAGTGGATTTCACACTTCTGAAGAATTCTTTTGAAAACTATGATGTGGAGGGTGAAAAAGAGATAGGTTTGAACCTTGAAAAAATGTATTCTATCATAAGAAGAGTTAAAAACGATGATAAACTTGTTTTTGAACTTAAAGACGAATCCAGTTTTATTATAAAAATCACTAATGGATCAACAAGGACTTTTTCTCTACCTGTCCTAAACATCGATGAGGAAACACCTCAGACAAGCCAGCTTGACTTCAACGTTGAAGCAGAGTTCAACTCTTCAACGCTTTCAAGAGGTATAGGCGACGTTTCTATCATAGGAGAATCTGTTACTTTTGAAGCTGACGGTGAAGCTATCGTACTTAAATCAAAAGGAGACAACACTAACGCAGAGTACAAAATAGAGAAAGGAAGTGACGGGCTTTTAGAACTAAATTCAGAGGGTAAGGCGAAATCCATGTTTTCTATGGATTACCTGAAAAAAATGATAAAAGCTGAAAAGATATCGGATACTGTGAAAGTGAGTCTTGGAAACGATTTTCCGATGAGACTTGATTTTGAAGTGCCTGACAAGCTTAAGCTAGGTTTCATACTAGCTCCAAGAATTGAGGAGTGATTTAAAAACTGATAGACAGGTATATACAAGTTAACATTTAACTTGTCCTATCATTTCGATTAACCGGGTCGTGGTTAAACACCACACGGTTTTATTACTTTTTAAAAAAACTTCTTTTATATGGACATCTCTGATGAAAGGAAAAAAGAGATCAAGGAATACTACTTACAGGATGAAATAGTCCAGGAGATGGTTCGATGCGCAAGATACAGGGAGTTCGCTCCCACCTATCCTGGAGGCTATGGTAAAAGACCTGATTCTATAAACTACGCTACTGATTTCAGAGAATATGTTGAAAGAGGAGCTATAGCATTTCACGGCTCAGTTGAGAGATGGAAAAATCCTCTTCTTATTGGAAAAATAGATATGAATAAACTAAGAAAGGACTGGGACCTCATAATAGATATAGATGCTGACGAAGGGATGGAATATGCAAAAGCAGCGGCTAATATCTTGATAAATCAATGGACAGACGTCTTTAAAATATCTGAAAAGAACATATCAGTAAAGTTTTCAGGTAACCGAGGATTCCACATAGGAATCCATAGAAATGCATTTCCGAGCAGAATAGGGGGTAAAAAGTTTAAGGAGCTATACCCTGAACTTCCTCAGGCCATAGTTGGTTACATGAGAGATCGAGTGGAGGAAGAGCTCAAAAAAGAAATAATCAGAATCGATCCAGGTACGAAAGATAAAGTTTTAGAAGAAGGTCCATACAGTATTGCTGATATAGAGAATGATTGGGGTCAAAGACATCTTTTCAGGATGCCTTACAGCATAAATGAAAAAAGTTGGTTGGTATCTAAACCAATTAAAATCGATGAAATAGCTGGATTTGATAAGAAAAAGGATGCGAGGATCGAAGATATTAGTGTGGAATGCAAGTTCCTTGAAGATTTCAAAGAAAACGATCAGGGAGTGAAAGACCTATGTATAGAATCTATAGACTGGTTAGACAACAAAGAAAGGGTTAAAAAAAGGAAAAAAAAGAAAAAGAGGGCTAAACGTAGAAATTATGAACTACCTGACGACGCCATGAACAAAGAATACTTTCCACGTCCGATCAAGAAATTGATGGATGGTCTGGACGATGGACGTAAAAGAGCTCTTTTCATCATAATCACTTTCTTAAGGCACGTGGGTTACGACTGGGATTCCATAGAAAAAGAAGTATGGGCCTGGAACGAGAGGAATAAAGAAGAACTCAGGGAAAACTATGTTAAAAGCCAGATAAACTGGCATAGAGCTCAGGATGAGCCTTTGATGCCTCCTAATTTTAATTCAAAGGGTTGGTACAAGGATATAGGAGTCATCGATGAGGAGAAGGATAAAAAGATGCTTGATAACTTCGAAAACCCTGTTCCTTATGCCTTCGTTCTTCAGAAAAAAGGGGGAAAAGACGAAGAGGAAGACTGATAAAAAAGTCTATGACGATAAAGTTATTTGGAGAGGTGTCTCTTAAGGAGTATGGATGAAGAGGATCTGTTAACTTTTGAAAAAATAAGGAATATAAGGAAAAAAGAGAGGGAGAAGGACACTTTAGCGGAGATAGATGAAGATTTTTTCGAAAAGGTGGAGGATTATCTGGCAAGCAAGAAAAGGATATCATCTAAGAAAAGCAGCAGAGAGTTCGAAAATGCTAAAAAAATGGTGGAAGACATAATCGACAATAGGTTGAAAAAAGTTATGAGGTACTCTTTTTTATCGACAAAGGTCAAAATACCCACAGATAACATGATAAGTGGAGAAATAGGGATTTACAAAGCTATAGGAGAAAAAATCAAGGAAAGAAGGGAACTATTGCTGGACACTATAAATCCCGAGGAAAATGATGAAAACGACGGTGAAGTGAAAGATGAGGAAATAGATGATTCGGAAGATTCAAAAAAAGAAGAAGATAAAGGTGAAGAAATCCTTTTTGACGCTAATTCTAACTTAGAAAATGAAGAAAAAGGATCAGAAAACTCTAAAACAGAATTCCGAGTATTGGAAAAAGTAGAAGAGTTTTTAGGAACGGATATGAAAGTTTATGGGCCTTATGAAAAGGAAGAACTGGTTGAACTAAACAAAGAAATTGGAGATATTTTGTTGAAACAGGGCAAAGTTGAAAAAATAGACTAACAACGATATCTCTTAAAAATGTTTGTTTCTCTTATTAAATAGTGTGCAAAAACACAGGTGATTGAAGTATGGTAAATATACCAAAAGAAATCAAAAGATACTGCCCTCACTGTAATTCACATCAGGAACATATAGTCAAAGAGGATACCAAAGGCAGAACATCTGCAATGAAGAAGAAACACAGGAAAAGGCAGAGAAAGATCGATAAAGGTTACGGAGGATTTCCTTATGAAGATCCTTCAAAGAGAAGTCGTGGAGGTAAAAACCCGACCAGTGAAAAGAAAGACCTGAAGTTAAAGTGCAAGGAGTGCGGGAAATCCCACAAACCTAAGAAACCTATCAGAGCTGCCAAGTTCAGCATTGAATAGAGGAGATTTAAATGAAAAAGAAAAAATCTAAAAGCGAATTCGTTGAAGTAAAGTGTGAGGAATGTGGAAACGAACAGACCGTTTTCAACAAACCCTCAAGGGATGTCCTTTGCCTAGTCTGTGACAAAGTACTTGTGGAGTCAACAGGTGGAAAGGGCGATTTCAAAATCGAAACAATAGATTAAAAAAAGAGTCAAAAATTTATGAGAAGTTACAAAGAAACCCCTGAAGAAGGAGATATCGTAGTAGTTGAGATAGAAGATATCAATCCTCATTCCGTGTTTGTGAATCTGGAGGAGTACGATGGTAAAAAAGGCCTAATACATATATCAGAGGTCGCAAGATCATGGGTCAGGGATATAAGGAAGCACGTTTCAAAGGGTGAAAAAAACGTTGCTCAAGTTATAGGAGAAGACGAGTCAGGTTCGATCAACCTTTCTCTTAAACGTGTAAACGACAAGATGAAAAGCGACAAGATGAAGGAATGGAACAAGGAAAGAAAAGCAGAAAAGTTCTTGAAAAAAGTCGCTAAAAATCTTGATGAGGACTACGAAAAAGTCTACGAAAATGTCTCATTTCCATTCCAGGAGCATTTCGGAACCACTTTCGATGGATTCGAGGAAAGCATCGTTGACGAAGAAAAAGTGAAAGATATTATACCCGAAAAATATCTTGAAGCCGTGAAAAAAGTTGCAAAAGACAATATTTCACTAAAGAAGGTTAAACTTGAAGGAGACCTAAAGATAACAGTTCCAACCGGCGACGGAATAAAAGTGATCAAAGAATTTCTTGATGTAGGTGAAGGAGCAAAAATATCGTACATCTCGGCTCCAAAGTACAAGATAACGGTCTGGGGAAGAAACCATGAGGACGCTAAAAAGACCATGAAGAAAACGGTCAAAGATGTCAGGGAGAATATAGAGAAAAACAACGGTATTTTCGAATTCCAGAAGGCCTAAAATCGAAAAGATTTAAAATCAAGGACGCACATTTATAAATTAATTAAAAGGATGTAAGTTTTGAATTCCTTCCTAAATCAAAATAAAATCTGATGTGATAAAATGACAGAACACAGAGAAAAAGACAGCACAAAGTTGATCATAGAAAAAGAACCGGAAGTAGAAAACCCTGTATTCATAGAAGGATTGACTGGAATAGGACATATAGGAAGAACAGCTGTCAGCTACCTTATAGATCATAAAAATGCGACAAAGTTCGGCGAACTTATATCAGATCACTTCCCACACTGGGCAATCGTGAATGAAGATAAAGAGCTAGATATACTTAAGAACGAACTTTACTACCTAAAAAGAGATGGAAAAAAAGATTTAGTGCTTCTAGTAGGAGATGCACAAAGTTTAGATCCTCAGGGACACTACGAAATAGCCAGTATTTTGATAGAATACCTTGACGAGATAGGGGTCGATGAAATGATAACCATCGGAGGCTACGGTACAGGAGAGCCTGTAGAAGACAAACCAAAGGTTTTCGGTGTTACCACATCGGATAAGGACAAGAAACCTTATAAAGACATAGATATAGATTTTGATCACTCAATAGGCCAGATTATTGGCGCTACAGGTCTTATACTCGGTATTGGCGAAAGGTTTGATATGAACGGTATAGCTTTACTTGGGGAAACATCAGGCATACTTGTTTCTGATCCAAAAGCAACCGAATCAGTACTTGAAAAGATCGATGAACTGCTTGACCTTGATATAGACTTCGAGAACCTTGAGGAAAAAATCGATGAATCAGAGGAAATAATCAAGAAGATAAAGCAGATACACGACCAGGTAAAAGGACAGCAAAAGACCGATGATGACCCAAAGTCAAAGGATCTTGGATATATCGGCTAAAATTGGTGATATTATGGTTGAAAATTTAACAAGATTTGAAAGAGCGAGGATAGTTGGAGCACGTGCTCTTCAGATTTCTGAAGGAGCTCCTCCACTTATAAAAACTGAAAAAATTAGGCCTCTTGACATTGCAAAAGAAGAGATGGAGAAAAAAGTTATCCCTATCGGTGTCAGGAGAAGGGAGAAAGGTTATTAAACAACCTTCCCTTACATTTATCTTTTTCTTCTTGTAACTTGTTTATAGTATGAAAGTCGAAGAAATCAGTGTTTATGAAGCAATAAATAGCAGGACAAACAATACGGTTGCTGCTGAGGTAAATGGTAAATTAGCTTTTGCGCCTTCAGGTGCTTCAGCAGGAACATATGAAGCCTCTAGTTTTGTTCCTGAAGATATGAAAAGGTTTGAAGAAGAGCTAAAGGAAAAAATCGAAGGCGGGGAGTTCGATCAGAGGAGTTTCGACGAAGCTCTTATAGATTATGATGGATCAGAAAGTCTTGAAAAAATAGGTAGTATGGGAATCGCTCTTTCTCTAGCCTTTAAATTGGCTGAAGGATACGAAAAAAACAGGTATTTTCCTTATCCTCTTGGTAACGCAGTAGGCGGTGGCGAACATGGCGGTAATACTGCTATACAGGAGTTTTTGATACTTCCTGTTGAAGCCGAGAGCTTTCCTGAGGCGATAGAGATAAATTCCAAGATTTACAGGGAGTTCAGAGAGAAACACTCGCGGAAGATAATGGGCATGAACGATGAAGGCGCTCTCGTAACCAAAATGGATGATGAAGAAACATTACAAAAACTATATAAAGTAGCAGAAAAGCACGGCGCTAGGTTGGGACTAGACATAGCCGCTAATGAGCTCTGGAACGGCGAAAAATATGTTTATCCGGAGATGGGTATGGAGTTATCTCCAAAACAGCAATTAAAGTTTGTCAAAAAAATTATCGATGAATACAACCTTTACTATGTTGAAGACCCATTTCACGAGGATGACTACTACAACCATAAAAAGCTCACAGTTGAAACCGGATGCCTCATAGTTGGAGACGACCTCTTCGTGACCAATGAGAAGAGGCTTGGAAAGGGTATAGAAAAAGGTTCATGTAACTCGCTGATTGTCAAGCCAAACCAGGTGGGTGTTGTCTCAAAGACTTACAAAACTATTGAAAAAGCCGTGGAAAACGACTATGTTCCGGTGGTTTCTCACAGAAGTGGAGAGACATGTGATACCAGTATATCGAAAATAGCTTTAGAGAAAAACATCCCGATTATCAAAGCGGGTATAGCCGACATAAGAATTTCAAAACTCAACGAACTTCTTCTGGAATGGCAAAGAATGGAGAAAGCAGGAAAAAACCCTGAGATGGGGGATCTACCCCTTCTCTAGATTTTCCTAAAACCAAAAAAATATAATTAAAAAGATGATCCAGGAAAAATATTACAATGAACAATAAAAACGCGGTATCAACTACTTATTACAATTGTCCGGAGTGCTGTCATGAACAGATAGTTTATCTTGTTCCGGAAATCATAGAGGATAAAGGAAGCTACAAATTTACGACATCTTGCTCGAACTGTAGTTCGGATCTTTCGGTAAAAATCGGTTTTTCCGTGGATGTGGCTTTTCTAAAGACAGAGGAAAAATGATGCCCAGGTGGCGGAGTCTGGCTTAACGCGCCGGATTCGAGCTCTAGCCAATAATCGGTTATGCTGAACCAGTTAATGGTGATGAAGGAAGAAATATCCGGTGGCCTAAAGGCCTCGCAGGTTCAAATCCTGCCCTGGGCGTGCCTATACTGTTCTCATCATTGGCAATAAACTCCAAGAACTCCTCAACACTCTTTATTTAGAATTCCGCGATATATAAACCTTTCGATAAATCCTGAAGAAAAACTGTGGGGAGAAACTGGAGCCTGGTTTTTTACACCAGAACTCCCTTTGTCTCTTCTCTACTCCATGTCATCTCTTACCCTGGCGAACTGGTACCTGTAGGCAGCAGGAAGCTCTTCCAACTCCTCGGCGATAGTCCTCATACTCAACAGAATCCATGAGATAGAACAACCCTACGCAAGCCAGGTCGCAAGCAGTCTCGGGGATCAGGTAACAGACATCCAGACCTACATAGACACCATGCATGATAAGGAATGGATAAGCAAGGAAAGACAGGGCAGACGCCAAGTACTAACGATAAACCCTGTTAAGATTTGGAAGGACAGCAGGTACTACAGAAAATTAACCAATGGTTCCATCTTTACGGAAGGGGAGGACAAAAGTAGGGAAGACCTTGACCAGCTGCTGGCAGATGCTTTTCTCTACAAGCTTTTCTATGCTGTCGAGACCACGAACAAACACTCCGAAGCCAACAGTGTTAGGGATGACAAGGAAGTATGGGTGAAGGGTCCAGACACCCTGGTTGATGAGGAAAAGCTGGTATGGTATGTATGTGATACAACCCTGAACGACATCCTGGCCGAGATTTTCGGAAGTCTCAAAGCACTGGCATCAATCACTGACCAAGACGACCAGGCCATCAAGATATTCACCTCCGCCTACGACTCCAAGTTCATCCACCAGTGCCAGAAAACCATCACAGGTGATGCATCTGCTGACGAGTTCAAAGACCTGATACAAGACATGGTAGAAAACCCATTAAACCATGTATAGACCCTCTAAATAACCCTCTCTAATCTGAGAAAATGCCTGCACTTTTCAAATTTTAAAATTTTAAAATAGAAGAGGG
>JALDAG010000008.1 GCA_022729255.1 Candidatus Nanohalarchaeota archaeon
AGCATTGATAAATTAGAGGATATTAAGAATTTTTCCTCTGAAGAGAAGTACGATGTCATCTTAAAACTTTTGGAAGATAACATTGAATTGAATAAACTAGCTCTGAAGGACAGTCTAACAAATCTTTACAACAGAAGAGTTTTTAAGAATGTTTTCAGGGACAACATATCAAGAGCGAACCGTGGAACCCCTTTCACATTACTTTATATGGATCTAGACAACTTCAAAAAAGTTAACGATACTTACGGTCATCAGAAAGGAGACCAAGTACTTCACAGCCATTGGAAAAGACGATGATGGAATGGAATTCGATTTAACCGCTGAAACCATTTGGTCTATCGAAACAGATGCAGGTGGAGAATGGAATCAGGATCTTGGAAGGTTCAAGGCAGAAAAAACTGGAGAATGGGAAGTAAAAGGAGATTACAGCAACGAAGAACAAACATTCAGTGATGATGCAATTCTGACGGTTATCCCAGGAAACGTATCCGAAGTTAAAATCCATCCTGAGGAAGATCAAGAAGTTGAAGCAGGAAAAAGCATAGACTTTTCAGCTGAAGCATACGACGAATACGGAAATCTCATTGAGGACGATGATTCGGAGTTTGTATGGCAGAATACTGACGGAACAGGATATTTCTACCAGGAAATAGTTGGAGATTACCCTGTTTTAGCTGAATATCATGAAGAAACCGGAATGGCCAGTTCAAAGATTGTGATGGTCTCTGTCACAGCTTCAGATGTCCACAGTCTTGAGATAATAGACTATCCTGAAAGCTTGAAATCAGGAGATTCATTCATCATCAAAGTACAATCAAAGGATGAATACGGAAACATCGCCGCAAACAAAG
This sequence comes from Candidatus Nanohalarchaeota archaeon, assembly GCA_022729255.1. Taxonomy (GTDB): domain Archaea; phylum Nanohalarchaeota; class Nanosalinia; order Nanosalinales; family Nanoanaerosalinaceae; genus Nanoanaerosalina. The sequence continues at coordinate 852 of JALDAG010000008.1, forward strand.
AGTTGGAAAATTTCAAGGTAGTTTCAGAACACGATGGAACCGTTTACGGTCCAAAAACAATCTTTTTTGATGACAACGGCGAATACCATGCAGAGATAGATGAAAACAATGTCAAAAAAGTGGATCCAGAGCACAAGATAGAAGTATTCGGCGATAAAGGATATGATTACAAGTATATCAATGTATATGCTGGTGACATTCACAGCTATTATCTTAAAGTTGACGACATAAAAGCAGGTGAAAACCCTATCATCCACTTGTCAGATGCGAAAGACAAACACGAAAACACAGTCAATGGCTACCAGAGCGTGGATATCAACATAGATGAAACAACAAAAACGGTAACTTTGGAATTCATCGATGGGAAAGCAAACTACACCTGGTACCATATGGAAACATCAGGTATTTACACCGCCGAGACATGGATCAACAACGTTCACAGAACAGATGATTTCTACGTCAGTTCTGGAAAAACAAGTAGCTACCTGCTACAAGTTGAGGACATAGTCAAAGGAGATTCACCAATCCTTGAATTCAGCAACGCAACCGACATTTATGGAAACAAACTTGAAGGAGTCTACGAAGTCACATATGACCTCTGTTCAGATTCCAAACACCATAATGTCACTTTTGTAGATGGAGAAGGATCGCTCGATACAGAAGAAATCTTTGAGGAACACGGAGAATACAACGCAAAGACTTGGATCGATGGCGTTAAAAAAGAGCACTCCTTCACAGTATGGGGTTATTACATCGATTTCGATGACGGTTGGACAGCTTACTCGCCTTCAATGATGATACAAGACGCCAAAATAGTTGGTGACGGCACCATCATAGATTACAGAGGTAACGTTGGCTGGAGACTTGCAGACGAAAAAGCAGGTCAGCCACAAATGGCTTACTATTTCAGCCCAGAGATAAAGGGAATCTACTTCAACGAAGACGAAGACTACGAAGGAATGGTTACCACAACACTACATCCAGAGTGGAACCTTGTCGGAGCTTATGATAACACTAAAGTAACAGATGTGTTTTCACCGATCAAACACGCACTTAACTCTGTCATGTATCCATTGGACAACTACAGAGAGGTAGATTCAAATATGATGGTAGGCGGAACCATATTTGGATTTTCCGTTGATTCTGGAAATCCGGAAGGATACGCTGTCAAGGAAGGAGCATACTGGTTAAGAGTTTCAGAAGAATCAGTTCTATCCACCATTCCATTACCAACAATGGAAGAACCAACACCAACAAACAACGAATATCGGGAGGAGTAAGAGGGTGTCTAAAAACTCCCTCTTTCTTTAAATTTTTTTGGAGAAGAAAAAAGGTGAAAAAGATGAAAGAAAAAAAACTAGTTAAACTAATTTTTACAGCCATATTATTACTGATTTTTACATCAGGAGCTGTTTTAGCAGGTTCGGTACCTGAACTTCCACACGTGGTACATGGAAACAATGTACTTACGTCTGAGGGAGGAGAAACTTACAGCGGAACAGTATACGCTGTTAAAAATGGAGAGATTTTTGGAAGTGCTCCGGTTGAAGACGGTGTTTTCAGGGATATGCTTGTCCAAAATCTTAAAGGAGGAGACATATTCCATCTAAGATTAGATGGTAGCTACACAGGTTTTTATCTTGAATACGAGTCCGGAAAAGTCGAGACCATAGAAGAAACCATCTATGCAGAAGAATTTTTGATAAAAGCGGTTATATCTGTCAGCAGTTCAAATATTGAAACAGGTGACACGGTTTTCTTCGATGGATCAGGATCATCTGGTACCAACAACATAACAAGTTATGAATGGGACTTCGGAACAGGTGAAACTGATACCGGCATGACCGTTGAAAGAAGTTTCAATGACCCTGGAACTTACGAAATACAGCTGACTGTGAAAGATAATTTCAACAATCAGGACACGGATTCAGTCACTATAACTGTAACAGAATCTGAAGAAGAGGAACAAGCAAGTGTGAGAAGAGCTACTACAGATAATGGAGTAGATAATGATGAAGATGAAGAAACTGAAGATGCCAACTATGAAATATGGTTTGATGAAGAAACAGGTGAATCATCAATCGACTATGAATCATCAGAGGATCAAATGGTGTTCATAAATTTACATTATACGGATGGATTTATTGTTGAACCTTCAAGACTTGATAGGATATCATTCAAATCACTTGTCTCACAGACAAGATCTGTAAATGTCAGATTGGTACATAGAGATGACGTGGATGTCCCTATATTAGACTCTCACATACTCTTCTATGAGATCAGTGTTGAAGGAGATATAGAGGACAGTAAAATCCTTTTCTCTGTAATGAAAGACTTTTTGGAGGAAAGAAATACCGATCCCGAAAACGTGTATTTAGAAGTATACGACAGGGATTTAGGAGAATGGCGAAAACTTGAAACAAGTTTATACGGTGAAACGGTTAGTCAGTACATCTTTGAAGCCGAACTAGTTCCTGGAACCGCTCTATATGCATCAAGTTTGGATATAGAAGTTGAGGAGATAATAGAGTCGGATATAAGAATAACGAACCTTGAAGTTGAACTTGAGACAAACACAGCACCTGCTGACGGCATAATCATTTTGGATTTGGAAAACACCGGGAATTCACAGGGAGAAAGAACTATAACGATAGAAGTAATTAAGGATGGTTCGCTGCAGGATTTTTACTTGAGGGACGTCATGCTTGAATCAGGAGAATCCACAAAGATAGAGATAGAACACACTTTCGTGGAACCAGGCGATTACCTAGTTTCTGCGAACAATGTAGATACAACAGTAGAAATACATGAATCCGACCAAGAAACAATAGACGAGATCCAGGCAGGAATCATAGGCATGATCACGCAAAACCCTACAGCCACATTACTAGGAGCAATATTCCTTTTATTGATTGTAGGAATTGTTATCTATGGATGGAAGAAAAGATAATGACCAATAATTAGCTGAATTTTCCTATAAAAGAAAAAATATGGGTAAATTTGAAGAAAACTTCCATACAAAACTCGAATGAAGGGGTTAAAATCCCCTTCTGGCTTTTTTTAAAACATTTTTTCTTAAAAAAAAACCTGTTTAAAAAAGATTGTTCACAACTAATTTTTATGGGTAGAATAGGGAAGTACGTGAAAAGGGTGGAAAAAGCCCTTAGAGACGCTGTAGAAGAGGATCACACACCTCAGGAGACAGCTTTCACAGCAGCGTTCGCCACATTTGTGGCTCTACTTCCAACTTTTGGTTTAGGGATACTGTTCTTCCTGGTTCTCTTCAAGTTTTTCAAGCGCCTCAACAAGGTAGCGGTCTTCGGAACTGTCATAGTGTTCAATCCTTTTGTGCTCTACACTTTTTATGCCTTGAGTTATTCTCTTGGCAGGTTGTTAGTCAGGCATCCGCCTTTGGAGGAAACTTTCGAACTGGCTTTAAGAACAAGAGCTTTCGAAGCGGTGAAGACTTTCATGGCCGGTAATATCATAATAGCATCCACAGTTTCATTGATTGTTTATTTTTTCGTTTTGAAAGCAGCAAAGATATCAAAGGAAAGAGAGTTATCTGTTACTGACAGTATAGTCGGAAGAAACATCGGTTTTTTACCCTACAATGAGGAGTTCAAAGAGATTTTCAGAAAGGAGAAAAAGATGATAGAGGAAAGATTCGACAAATGTGATGTGACGCACGTCGGGAGCACATCCATAAAATGTCTGAAAGGCAAGGGAATAGTCGATATAATGGTCTCCATAGATAACTGGGAAATGGAAGAAGAACTCTTAGAAGAACTCAGATCACTTGGATTCACACACATACATGCAAGAGAAGGTGAAAGAAGGTTTTTGAGCAGGAAACCTGATACGGGTTATAAGGATGTTCATATACACATAGTGAAAAAAGGTTCCAAGGAGGAAAAAGATTTCATCAGGTTCAAAAAACTGTTAAAGAATAACAAAGAGTTAATCAAAAGTTATGAGGAGCTGAAGAAAGATCTTTCCTACGAGTCGCCCGAGGAGTACACAAAGAAAAAAGGCAGGTGGATCGAGGAAAAAATAAAGGGTACAGAGGATTAAAATTTTGAGAGGAATTATTTCACTTGTACAAAAAGTTCAAATCCGCCTCTTCAAAAGTCTTGTTACCTCTCCTGTTCTTATGAAGTAGAGCTGCCTCCACCTTCACAGTTCCATACCTGTCCATCTCTTCAGGCGTGTTGTCAGCTTCCCTGTACTCTTTTTCCATTATCTCTATAAACTCCCGTGGATAGTATGTATCTCTCAACCTTCCGGATTGATGTATCTTCACCTTTTTGTTTCTATCAAGTTCTATCTCAACTGTTTCCCTATCAAAATGTGTATCCTTGAAGCTCTCCGTATCCTGAAAAACATAGTCGTCTGTCACATCCCTTCTGATACTGTATAAAAATGCTTCAAGACTGGATGATTCAGGTTCAGGAACGATTCCTGTTTCAAACTCTTCATAACCGTTTTCTGTCTCATAGACAACCGTTATACTGTCTCCAGGCACCACTAATTCGGATTCGTGGTAATTAAATTTTATATCTTCAAAGCTTTCAACTCCTTTCATATTGTGGAAAGGACTTGATGAATCCTTCATAGCTGATTTTACCTCTTTCTTAACGTATTTTTCGACAACTCTGTTCATCCTTTCATCTCTGTAGTCAGGTAACAGTATTTCACCTCTGGAAAAATCGGTGATAACTCCCTCTTCAGCAGCCTCTGTTGCACATAGTTCTCTCCATGTGATTCCTGGTTTGTCTGCCATCATACCGGATCCGATGTCAAGCTTGCCTTTTTCAGGTATCGGTCCAAAGTCTCTTCTAGGAAGTGCGATGCTGTTACCGCCATCTTTGTATTCGATTATGTTCATAGCACCGCCTCCGAAAACTCTTATGGCATAATCTCCAGGTGCAAGATCGATCTCATAATTTGGCAATTTTACTCTATCAAATATCTCATTTGCTTTTTCCCATCTTTTCTGAAGTTCCTCGGGATCATGTGCGTCTTCGGCTTCCTCTCTCGGAACATCTTTTTCTAACTCGCTCATTTCTATGATTTTTTCGCCGTCTTTCAGCTTAAACTTCACATTTTTGAAAACATCGGACATCGATACCGCATTTATTACTGATAAGTAACATATTTATAAATGTTTTGGTGGGATACATCAATTAAAAATTTAGTCAGTTTGTTCCCCTTCTTTTGAACTCGTGATTCGATATTAATTTTCCTTTTTCTATGATTGCAAAGTATTTTGGACTATTTTTATGAAAAAAACTAACTTTACAAAAAATTTCTTAATCAACTTCAAAAACTTTATTTTGGCCGAAAATATTTATTTGCCTTTTTAGAACAAAAGTGTATGGAATGGGATTTTAAGAACGAGTTAGCCAGAAAGTTCGTTCATTTTCTATCCCTCTTCGTTCTTCTAGTGTATTTCATCTTTGGCGACATTTTTAATCCAGACATAGCTCTCATCATACTAGTTTTCATCCTTATACTTTTCCTCGAGCTTGAATACCTTAGGCTTGAGCTATCTGCCAAGATACCTATAGTGAAGAACGTATGGAAAAAGGTTAGGAGAGACAAAGAGGAGGGCAGTATCGGTTCGGAGATATTTTTCCTTGTGGGTTCCATCATGGTATTAGCAGTTTTTAACACTCAGATAGCCGTAGCTGCTATTCTTATGACTACTTTTGGAGATATGGCCGCAGCTTTACTGGGTAAGAGGTTCGGTAAACATTATCTTTCCTACCCCGAAGACAAGGCATGGGAGGGAATTTTGGCAGAGTTCCTTGTTGATGTTCTGATAGGTTTCATTGTTTTTATACTGTTCCCAGGCGCAGCATTTTTGACAGCTCATTTGTGGATACTCATATTTGTCATGGCAGTTACTGCAACATTGGTTGAGACTTTCGCCGGAAAGATAGATGACAACCTTTTGATACCTGTGTTTTCAGGTTTCAACGGTCAGATAGTGCTCTTGATACTGGCAGTTCTTTAAAAGAATTAGGAAATAAAGGCTGTTTGACAGGTATTTTTTCATACCTGACTCTATATTTTAAGATGGAACCGTAACATTTATATACTAGTTATGATATTGTTACTATATGGTGACAAATAAAGGTGTTGGTCTTATGGAAGCTACATACGAAGAAAAAATGGTTGAGGATTATGAAGAAACCCTGGATGAAAGAGTCGAAAAAATGATAGATAAATACCAGGAAGACCCTGAAAGGGGTAGGAGAGCACTAAAATTAGCATCCAAACTTTTAGATGTTGATGATGAAGAATTAATGGATTATGTTGAGGAGAAAGATGGAGCGTCAGCAGGTCTAGCGGAAAGCATTCTTTATGAAAGAGGTAACGATAGAAAAATTTTTAGAAACAAGTACGGCGGGTCATTCCTAGAATTTGACGGTACAAAAGAAGCCGAAGGTTACTTGTTTACCGGTGATTACTCAGGAACAGGTTCAAAATTCAGTGGAACATGTTCCGCTATAAATTCAACTTTTTCAGGGGATTACTCCGGTAAAAACGCAGAATTCTCTGGAAGAGCAGCTGCGAGGAACGCCACGTTTATGGGGAATTATTCGGGAGTAAACGCAAAATTTGATGGGGAGAACTCAGCGGCAAAAACGAAGTTTTTAGGGAGAGAATCTGCAAGAGAAGCGGTTTTCTCGGGTAAAAATTCTGCGGAAAAAGCATACTTCAAAGGCGAGAAATCGGGTGAGAAAGCCGAGTTTTCAGGATCCAACTCCGCAAAAGAGGCAAGATTCACCGGTATTTTATCAGGTAAAGAAGCTGTTTTCTCGGGTAGAGGAAGCCTTGAAGACACCTATTTTAGTTTAAGACAGTGCGGAGGAAAAGACAAGAAAATAGAGGGATCATACAGGTTGGTAAAAGGGATGTTTTGATACATCCTATTACAATATATAGTACTTAAAAATAACAAAATTTATAAACAAGTATCTTGACTTTTATTTTATGGAGCTCGCCTGATCCTCCGGGTATGATACCTATGGAAGAACTAAAGAAAAATATCGAGCCAGGTGAAAAAGGTTCTGTGATAATCGCCGGGACCTATGACAACCTAAAAACTTTTTCTGATCATTTGGAAAAAATCTCCGAAAAATTAAGCTGTTCCAATGAAGTTGAAGAGGAGTGTTTCGCTACAAAAAGATTAGAATACTTAAAAAAGCCTCTTCTAACCCAGTTAGTAACGGAGATAGATACAGGGGAATACGATGAACTCCTTATGGAAGAAGACCTTGAACTGGTGAAGGAGATAATCGGTAAAGACGAAATAACCAAGGGAGACTACGATGTCCTTGTGGATAAGATATCAGGGGTTTTCTCCGAAAACCTTTACTCCAGCGTAAAGGAACACTTCGAAGAGATAGATAAATCTATAAAAGAAGACTACGGACTTGAGATAATACGTGATGATATATTCGCATCCGTGGACATATTGTACAACGACATGTACTTTTCAGACGGCTTTCTAAAATTCGAAAGATATGGTATGCCTGTTAAAGTCGATGAAAATTCTTCCATGGAGGAATTCTACCTTCTTAAAAACGGTGGAAAGGCTGTTTACGACCAGAACAACTCTATAGTTTTCACAAACAAAACTGATGAAGGATTGATAGATCTGCTTGAAAACGGTCTAGGGGTTAAGGATATTCTGGATAAGGGATCAGAAAAAGGTCACAAGAAAAAGTACGAGATGGAGACTGATTACTCCATAAGGTGAATATAAGACTAGTTTCCAGATGGAGTTTTGGTATCAAACAAGAAAACTGATAGTTGAGAACACGTCACCATTTTCGCAGCTGTACTGGAAGTACTGCTGATCTACAGGTTCAGAAAGAAGAAAAAGGATAGAAAAAAACCATTTTTCTGACCTCTATAAAAAAAAGGTTGTTCCGAATCAAATCTCCACAAATTCCCAGCAAACTTTCAAATCCCTGAAAAATTCATGCTCTGGATCCGTACTTTTTCTGCAGTATCTTGGAGTAAAAAATCTCGATAACTGCGAAGATACACAGGGAAACCAGTATCATGCCCCAGTGTTTAAGAGATAGAGGTGTCACCCCGAAGAACTCCGAGAGAGGAGTGTACAGTATGGCCAAGTGTGTCATCGACGCGAAAAGTATTGCTGCAAGAAGGTAGCCGTTGTCGTAAAACTTTAGATCGTAGTCCTTTCTAATGATCGGGAACATGATTATCTCGAAAAACGCCAATGCCATAAAGAGAGTTGTTTGAGCGAGCACGAAATTCTCTATGTGATAGAAAAACAGTGGCAGCATAGTCGCTGCTGCGATCGGACCTGTAAAAGCAACCATAGCAAGTATCTTCTTATCAATGATCGGTTCCTCGGGGTCTCTAGCATCCCTCTTCATGATATCCTTCACCTTCGGATCCTCGCTAAGTGCTATGGCAGGGGGTCCGTCGCTTGCAAAGTTAACCCAAAGTATCATTGCTGCGGTCAATACAACTGCATTTGTACCTGTGAAATGATCAGCATAAAAGATGCCTCCTATCAAAATACCCATAAACACTAACATCACTTCTGCGGAGTTAGTGGAAAGAAGCTGATTCGTCACCTTTCTTATGTTGTCAAATATGGCTCTTCCCTCAGCAATAGCATCTCTTATGGTAACAAAGTTGTCATCAAGCAATACCATATCACTGCTCTTTTTGGCAACATCTGTTCCTCTCTCACCCATCGCTACACCAACATCGGAGTCCTTGAGTGCTGGTGCATCGTTGACACCGTCACCCGTCATCGCCACATTGTAACCATTTGCCTGTAAAGCCTCTAAGATTCTTACCTTGTGCTCCGGTGAAACACGCGCAAATATCTCCACTTCTTCAACTTCTTCCATCAATTTATCCTTGCTCATGTCTTCTAGGTCTCTTCCCTCTATAGCTCTCTCGTACTCAAAACCAAGCTGTTTACCTATCGCCTTCGCGGTCTCAACGTTGTCTCCTGTGGCCATCACAACACCGATACCTGCGGTCCTGCAGTCATCAACAGCTTGCTTGACCTCGGCCCTTGGAGGGTCCATCATGGCCTGTAGACCCAAGAATACCATGCCAGACTCTATATCCTCGTCTTCAGCTTCTAAATTATCTACGTGTTTATTTGCAAATGCCAGAACCCTGAAAGCATTGGTGGCAAGCTCGTGGTTTTTGTAGACAACTTCTTCTTTTCTTTTCTCGGTTAATTCTTTGATCTCGCCGTTGAGGAGTATCCTGTCACATCTTTCAAGGACTATCTCAGGAGCTCCTTTCATGTAAGCTTTCCTGTCTTCCATTATCACTGTCATCCTCTTCCTGTCCGAAGAAAAAGGAATACTGTCTAATCTCTCTTTATCTTTCTCTAAACCTCCCTTTATCCCTGATACAAGAAGAGCTATCTCCGTTGGTTGTCCTCTGAAGTGTTTATCGGCGCTTGCAGGAGCTCTCTCCGCGTTGTTACAGTACACACCGCATTCGAGCAAGGGTTCAAGATAGCCAGGATCGGATGGATAACTATCCTTGACAATATCTCCTTCGGTCTCCAGCCCTCTACCCGTGACATCGAATTCCTCTCCCTGGAAATAAAGTTTTTCAACGGTCATGACCCCCTCAGTCAATGTCCCGGTCTTGTCGGTTACGATGTAGTTAACTGATCCCAGGGTCTCAACCACTGGAAGCCTTCTGACAAGTGCGTTCTTTTTCAGTAGTTTCCGGGATCCAAGAGCCAATGTAAAGGTCACTATAGCAGGTAATGATTCCGGTATCGCAGCTACAAATAGACCGGTGGCGAGCAACAGAATCGTCAGCCACTCCGCACCTGTAAGGATGAACTGGATTATACTGACGAGAATGACGATACCCACGACAAGATAACCTATCTTCTTGCCCATCTGATCCACTTCTCTCTGGAAAGGAGTCTCACTTTTCTCTATCTCCTGAAGCTCCTCAGCTATCGATCCGACCTCTGTATCCATACCTGTACCTGTGACGACAGCAACTCCTCTGCCCTTGACGACGTGTGTGTTCATAAAAAGCATGTTGCTCCTGTCTGCCACAGCTGAATTTTCACCAACTTTTTCGATCGATTTACGGACATTTGTGCTTTCTCCTGTTAAAGCCGACTCATCGGTATCCAGAGATTCCTCCTCGAGAAGCCTCGCATCGGCAGGGATTATATCTCCCTGTTCCAGGTAAACGACGTCTCCGGGAACTATATCCGTCTTCTTGACCTCTTTTTTCTCCCCGTTCCTCCTGAGGGTTGCCTCGGGCGTAGACATCTCTTTTAGAGCTGCAATAGATCTTTCAGCCCTGTAATCCTGGAAAAAACCAAAGACACCGTTGGCAACAAGTATCAGAAGAATCAAACCTGATTCCATGTATTCTGGCTGTTGACCTGGTAAAAAACCTATTGCAAGCGATAGAATAAGAGCAAACATTAGTAAAAATATAAGGTTGTCGTTGAACTGATTTATAAATATTTTTACCGGTGAAACCGGTTCCTTCTCCTCTATCCTGTTCTCACCATATTCTTCGATTCTTTTGCTGGCTTCTTCATCGGTAAGTCCGTCCTCTGAAGTATTCAGTTTTTCAAGGGTTTCCTGAATGGACATGCTGTGCCAGGTCATTGGATTAAAGTTGTTGATGCTGGTTTAAAACGTATGACCTTCACGGAGAAATCTGTAATCGAACCGGTAAAAAAACTGAAAGGTTTAAAAAATTAGGATAATCCAAAAAATCTTGGTCTCAGTTAATCTTGTTGTAATAGTTTTCTGCAGAATCTTCTATAAAAAAAAGGAAAATCAAACGCTTTTATTATCAAAAAAAATTGTCCTCGATAAAGGGAATTGTCCTATTTTTATATAGATGCATCGGTCGAAAAATACAGGAATCTTCTAGTTGTTGTAGGCATCATATATGTTATAGATGTAAAGTACGGGACCCAAAAAGAAAGGTAAACCAGAAAACACTGTTCTGCTTGCTATAATCCCTCCTAAAAGCAAGAAAGGAAAAAAGACAAATATAGCCATGAAAAGCAGTCCTTTCAATATATCTCCCTTAACCAGCTGTCCCAAACCAGGTACAAAAATGGAAAGGATAGCCGGAACGCCGTGTTTCTCAGACATAATTTATAAAGAGAATCTTAACTTTAAAAAGCAGTTACAAGTATTTTGGATAAGAACTCAGGACCATGTTGAGGGGATTGAAATGCCAAAAAAAGCCCCGACCGGGATTTGAACCCGGGGCCTGCCGATACCTTGGATCTCTCCGAATCTATATCATCGCCCACACTGAAAAAAACTACAGGGCTCATCATATCGGGTAATGATGCTCAAAAACAGTCTACAGGACTTTTGGAAAGTCTGTAGTGCTGAACTTACAAGTCGGCCGCTATACCAGACTAAGCCATCGGGGCTTCAATACGAAACTTAATTTTGGTCTGGAATGGGTCGGGGAGGATTCGAACCTCCGATCTTCGCCTTGTAAGGGCGACGTCATAACCAACTAGACCACCGACCCAATACCTCTACAACAACCACTAATTCGAAAAAAAGGTTTTTATATCATACCATTCCAGCCTGAAAACCTCTTATAAAACCTTAAAATTGATAGAAAACGTTGAAATCAAAAAATATCTAACTATTTAAAAAGTTTCCAGACAATTCTTTGGAAAGATGGATATGAAAGTTGAGATAATACCATCAACAGAGAAGAATGAGTTGTTGGAGGAAAGGATTAGAGAAAAAACGGGTGAATACCCTGATAACAGAAGTTCCCTGATCTACGATGTGGAAGAAGATAAGATCCCAAAACTAGTGGACAAGATGGGTTTCATCCCGGGAATAAAGGAAGTATTGGTGTTTGTCGAGTCCAAAAATGATGTCAAAGCGATTTCTGAAAAAATCGGAGAGATGTTCGAAGGAAAGAAATGTTTCGAAGTCTCAAGGAAAGATGTCCAGGATTTACTAGAAGAATCGGATAAACACGACCCGGACGCGGAAAAAGTCGATTTAAATCTTCAAGAGGGTGAAAAAGGAAAAATAAAGATTTTCTCACGGAAATTTGAAGGTGTTGGCGGAGAACCCATTGATTATGACGACACAGTAGTTCTCAGATTAGAAGACCGTATAGACGCTCTTGCAGGCGTCCTTTTATCCATAAAAGGAAAGAACGTGGTACCTGTGTACATAGGTAAAAATCCAAGTTCTGTTAAGGAGGGTGTTGAAACGATCAAAGAGTACAACCCTAGGTCTAAGCTTGTGGTGTTCCGAGATGAAAAAGTGGATGAAGCTTTAAGGAAAACATCAAATCTCTATGATACCAAAAAAATTGCTAAAGGCTCCATAGAGAAACTTGATAACGATATAGTGGATCCTGTTGATAATAAAACTGAAGAAGAGGCTCTCAAGAGTTACTGGGACTACAAGAGACATAAAGTCGGATGATAATTCTAAGTTTGGAAAGGACAATATTTTTATTCAAGGGTTTGTAAGAATTTTTTATGGAAGACATAGATTACGACAAAATAGAATACGCTACAAACAGAAAACTACCTGACGATGACGGAGAAATGACAGGATGGATCAAGATGTTTTCCTATGACAATGTGAACTTCAATTACACCATGAAATGCCCTTACTGTGGAGAAGAACAGGAAGGAGAAAAAGAAATGCCTAATAGACCTTACTATATCAAATGTTCAGAATGTGAGACCTCTTCACTTATAAGAAAGCTCAAAGGCTCAGGTAGCAAGGTAAAAGGGCCTTGATAACTTTTTATTCGTCTACTAAGTTGTCGAAGTCGAAAGAATTATCGCATATGCTCTCCAGCTTTTCAACCACTTCTTCCTCTAGCTGAGGTTCCATAGCTATTATGATGAACTTGGCCCCGAACTTTTTAGCTTTCTCCGCCATCTTGTTAACAAAGTTACCTATAGATTTGAGATTACCATAGAGAAGGTAAGAAGTAAAGGAATCGAGCAGAACAAAATCTATGTCTTCTTTTTGGTAGAAATTTGAAAATGCAAGATTGATGTCGTTGTATGCGGTCGGGGAATCTATAAACTCGGTTCTCACCAACTCTTCATCCATCTGTCTCATCTTGGAAACAACGTCGATGAAAAAAAGTCTATCAACATCTACCTCTCTGTACTCTAAATCCTTCTTCAATGTTGGAAAATCCCTGTCAGCATTGAAAAAAATACCTTCCAAACCATTATCCAGCAACTTTTTTGTTATGCAGTCGGCCACATCCCTGAAATCGTTGTAGTCAACGAGCACAAGAAACACATCTCCATCAAGTTCTGAAACAGAAAACTCTTCGATATCCATAACAGAAGGTGAGTCAATCGAGATATAAAAGAATTATTGAAACTATTTTGTTATATGGGAATTTTCAAAGTCCTTGATAATTCTTTCAAACTTTTAAAGGACAGACCCAACATATTTCTCCCTAAAATATTTGAAAACCTTATTTTCAGTTTTCTATGGCTATACTTAGCTAATCTGTTAGTAAACCCGTTGGAAACAACTCTAACAGAGGTTTTACCGCTTGTAATCGTGTGGGGTTTATTGACACCTGTACATATTTGGGTATTCAATTCCTATATCATGATGGTTCAGCTATGGGAGAAAAACGATTTCAGCATGAAAGAAGCTTTCAAACAGGGTTTCTATAAGATACCGGAGACCCTGGGTTCGATGGTTATAACTATCTCGCTTGCTATAGGTTTAGCGATACCTGGTTTTTTCTTCTTAAAACAGGGTATAGTCAATGACTCAATAGCATTTGTCTATCTGGGTACAGGGTGGTTGTTTGCCACTTTGTTCTCCGTATTCATTATTTCATATTTGGCTCCCACCTCGGTTATACTCGGAGATAAGGAGTTCAAACAAAATCTTAAAGATGGTTTTAAGGCATCAAACCAGCTTAAAGGCATAATAGCCGTCCTTACAATAATTACTTTCGGTCTTTTGTTCGTAACTATAATGCTAGAAGGTGTCTTTAGAGGTATTGGAATCGCAGGTTACTTTGTTTTCAGAGTATTATATGCGATTATAAACGTTTATGTGTTGATAATAAATCCCTCTCTTCTTCTATCAGCAAAAAAAGCTGATTTAGAAGGAGTGGACTTAAATTTAAATGATTTGTAGACAATTTATTTCTGTGAAGTTTAAAAGAGAAAAAGAGATATCCGATGATAAACTCTCCAGGATGAATCCTAGGGAAAGACGGAAGTATCTGGAGGCAAGGGTATACAAAAAACATAAAGAGTTGTCCCCTTCAAAAAAAAGCATAAAAAAATCCTTTTTTGGTTCAACACCTCCAACGATTTTCGTAGGGAGGTATGGTTATCCGAAAGTTAATGCAGGGATTCTTTCACCCGTGGAAAAAAGGGAAGATGCAGAAAGATATGATTCTCCTTACAAGTGGTACAAGGAAAAGAGCAGGATAGAGGACGTTCTAGGACTAAGATCCAACCTGGTTAATTCAAGAGAGAAGGTGAAAGTTGGGGAAACTGAAAAGTTTTCCGGTTATGCGAAGGAGATAGCAATGGCCAAGAAACCTGTAGATTTAGAGATAGATCTAAAGAAAAAACCCAAGTTCCACCTCAATTTCTCAAAAGGGACTACCCCCTTCGGGCCATCGGAAAACATAGATAAAATAGAGTTAACTGAAAATCCTTCAACTTTCAAAGCAGTTGAAAAAACTGTTGATGACAATGAATGGAAAGCTGAAAGCGCAGCAAATTATCTTTACAGTAAAGGCATAGATACATATGGTATTCAAAGGATACTTTCAGCAGGGCTTCTTGGAAAAGAGGAGAACAGAAGGATGGTGCCCACAAGGTGGTCCATAACCGCTGTGGATGACATGGTATCCAAGAAGATACGAGACGACATAAAGGATTTTCAGGAAATAGGTGAGACAAGATACTTTTACAACAGCTACAACGGAAACCACTTCCATATCATTATAACGCCAGGTAAGTGGGAGTACGAACTGGTGGAGATCAAGGGCAGCGGTTCTGTCTGGAATCCTGGAAAAAAAGCCTTCATAAACTCCAATTATGAGAACTTCGACGGAAGAAAAAATTATGCCAAGGAAACCGCAGGAGCATATTACGCCACAAGGCTGGGTGTGGCCGAGTACTTGAACAGGATAAAAAGACAGTCCAAGGTGCTTGTAATCAGAGAGGTAACTGACAAATACTGGGCACCACTAGGTGTCTGGGTGATAAGGGAAACCGTTCAGGATGCTTTCGATGAACACCAAAAATTCGAGAGTTTCAGGAAAGCTGCAGAAAAAGTCCTTGAAAAAGTCTCATTAGAAAGAAAATTGGTAAGGTCCGGTTCTAAGATGTTAAGAGGTACCCAGCGATCACTGGAAAGATTTGGTTGAGAAATCTAAAGAGTCCTCTTAACTTTCTTGACCGCTTTCTTCATCTCTACTAACACAAGACCCATATTGACATCAGCATCTGTCAGGACAGTAAGAATTCCTTCATCTCCTGCACCCGTTGATATCAACTTTCCATGATCTGATTCAACAGTTACCTGTTTCACATCACCTATGGAAAGAGTATCAGAAGCTGTTTCTCCAGAACCAACTGTTGAAGCAGTCATAGCTGCTAGTTGGTCGGCTTCTATGTCTTGTGGTAGGTTTGAAACGATCAACAAACCGTCTCTTCTAACCACGGCAGCACCCTTAACATTTTTGATGTCTTTTATGTTGTCCAGTGGTTCCTTCAATTTCTCTTCTTTACTTTTCATCCGTACACCTTGATATAAACATTTGATATTGATAAAGTTTTTCGATTCATAAACCCTCTCAGGTATAATACCACGAATGTTGGCTCAATATCTTATCAAATAATTTGTCGATAGCCTCATCCATGTTATCCCCATGCAGTGCATCAACACCGACAGTTTCTATGCCAAGTTCCTCCTCAATTGTTTCTGGAGGAAGGGCATCTTCCTTGTTCTGAAAGTTCGCTAAAACAATAGTAGGCACATCTTTATCCTCTAGACTGTCATGCATATCCTTCAATCTATCATACCTTGGATTCCTGGAATCCACGACCAAAAAAGCGCCAAATATAGACTTTCCTAGAAAGTCCATGGCCCAATCAAATCTCTCCTGTCCAGGAGTTCCGAAAACATCCGTCTTGATACCTCTTCTCTTAATCTTTCCGTGGTCAAGTGAAACCGTTGTACCAAGCCGGTCAACAGAAACAGATGATTCAGACATAGTCCTTACAGCTGTCGATTTACCCGCATTATAAGGTCCTGTAACGAGTATTTTAGGTATATAGGTAACAAGTCCTCTTGGCGTTATGTCGAAAGGAATCTTGTCCTCAACTTTAGGTTTTGTCACATCAGCATATTTTAGAGTTATTCCCTTTCTCTCTATACCCTTAAGGTGGATAACATAATCAAACATATCTTTAAGTCTTTCCAAGCTGTTACCATCTTCTTCTCCGAAACCTAGGTTAGGAAAGAGATAATATCCGACCGTATTTGTCTTTTCAAGACTTCCCTTAACTCCTTCAAGAAATTCCTCTAGGGCGTTCCAATGTCCGACCCATGAATCAACAGAGTCAAGTATGAATGAACTTCCCCATCCTTCCATATCAAGTATGGCTTTATTAACAACCTCCATGGATTCTTTGATATACTTTTCTTTATTATCCGTTAATTTAGACTCTATGACGTATTCGGAATCTGATTCCTTGTCAATAGTTGATGAGAAACCATCGATGAACGCAACATCTTCTTCTTTTCCATCATGACCTGCAATACCTTTTCTGGCATATACCGGCAATTTATTGTTTATGAAGTATATTATGTTATCATCTTCTCCCAGACGGTAATTGATCAGTGAAGAACCGAATTTCATCTTGTCAACAACCAGATCTGCAAGAATAAGTACATTGGAACCATCCTCAACTCCTCCGTCGAGAACTTCGTTCAATCTTTCTAGAGGAAGTGAAATCTTCGACATATTTCTTTATTCCTCACATTGATATAAAAATGTTAACTAAACCTGAAAAAATAAGTAAAAAACAGTTTTAAACTGAGGGTTGAACATAGGAAACAGTTATTAAAATCCAGAACAACCTCTAAAAGGTGTTAGATATGGAAAATTTCTTTCCCTTCGAGAAACTAAGAGACAAACAAAAAAATCTCAAAGAAGATGTTGAGAAATCTCTTAAAGAAGGAAAACACTTGTTAGTCCATGCACCCACAGGTTTAGGTAAAACAGCTGCCACGATAGCGCCAGCACTTTCATACGCTCTTAAAAATAATAAAACAGTTTTTTTTCTTACACCAAGACACTCGCAACATGAAATAGCTATTGAAACCCTGAAAAAAATCAGGGATAAGCACAAAGTGGATTTCAAAGTAGCGGACATAATAGGCAAGAAATGGATGTGTGAAGGAGGATCAAAAATTTTTGTAGAGGAAGAACAACCAGATTGTCCTAGACACGGTAACACATACAAAAATAACCATGAACTAACAGATATAGCTAGGAATAAACTCAGAGAGGTTAGTAATGAAATATTAAGAGCAAGCGAGTTGAAAGACAGGTGTAAAAAGGTTTGTCCTTATGAAATATCGATGCATCTCGCCGCAATATCGGACATCATCATAGGAGACTACTACTATATCTTCCACCCCGGAGTCAGAGAAGTTGTTTTTTCTAAATCCGGTCTAAAGCTTGAGGACTGCATAGTCATCGTTGATGAGGGACACAACTTGGCTGATAGAACACGGAATTTGAACTCCGCCACATTGACAGTTAATATGGTCGACAAAGCATCAAAAGAAGCTTCAATACACGGTTATCACTCCGTGGAAGGTAAGCTTGATGAGACAAAACAGGTCATGCGCCAGCTGTCAATAAAAGAACTGGGAATGAAAAAAGAGGTGGAGATAAGCAAAGAACATTTCATACAAAAGATAGAGAATATAACGGACTACAAGGACTTCATGGGAGATCTAAAAACAGTGGCTAAAGAAGTTCTCAAAGAAGAGGATGAAAGTTACTCTGAAACTGTAATGTCGTTTCTGGAAAAATGGAGGGGCCCGGATAAAGGTTTCGCCAGAATATTATCTAGGAGAACTACTTCTTCCAACAAAGAAATAATCAGGCTGGGATACAAATGTCTGGATCCTCAGTACTCAACCTCAAAACCTATAAACAACAGTCATTCCTCCATAATAATGTCAGGCACCCTTAAACCCCTGAATATGTACAGGGAGATATATGGTATGGAAAAAGATGATACCTACACCAGATCATTCAAATCCCCTTTCCCAAAGAAGAACAAGCTCAACTTGATAGTGGACAAGGTTACAACTAGGTACAAAGAAAGAGACAAAAAACAGTTCCAGAAGATAGCTTGGTATATACTGAAAAGCGTTGAAGAAGTTAAAGGGAACACAGGAGTATTTTTCCCCTCCTATGATTTCAGGGACAAGATTTATGAAAAACTTGAGGACAGGATGGACAGACCCATGTTTAAGGAAGAAAGGAGCATGGAAAAGAGAGAAAAGAAGAAATTCCTTGACAAGTTTGGGGAAAAGACAAAAAGCGGAGCAGTTCTATTCGGTGTTATAGGTGGAAGTTTCGGAGAAGGCGTTGATTACCCAGGAGACCTCATGACAGCTGTTTTTGTAGTAGGTGTGCCGCTTCAAAGACCTGGCCTGGAAGTTGAGAAACTTATCGATTTCTATGAGGAAAAATTCGGTAACGGATGGGATTATGCATACAACTTTCCAGCTATAAACCGTGCTCTACAGGCAGCCGGAAGATGTATCAGGTCTAAAGAAGATCGTGGAGTTGTTATGTTTCTTGACAAAAGATACTCTTGGTCCAAGTATAGAAAAGCACTTAATTCAGAGTCTTACGTAATCACTTCCGCACCTTGGAAGGACATAAGCGATTTTTTTATGTGATACTTATTTGTCCAAAAAACTATTTTTTCGATAGAATTAAAAGTTATGAAAACCAATAAATATTAGTTACAGCCTCCTTATAAGGTGAAAATTATGAAATCTCTTAAAGATATTACCGCAAAAGAACTAATGAACAAGGACTTCGTTTCAGCCTCCTCAGAAGAAAAACTATCCAAAATAAAGAGTTATATGGATAAACAAAGGTTCATCGAGATACCTCTCGAGGAGGACAGCAAGTTCAAGGGCATGATTAGTTACAAGGAGATAAACAAAAATATAGAAAAAGATCCTACTAAGATAAAAGCTAAGGCTCTCGCCCATCAACCACCTCAGATAACAAAAAATGACAACATGATAGAACTGGCAGAAATAATGAGGAACTCGGGAAAACACACTCTCGTCCACCTTCAGGGAAACAGGCTTATAGGTATCATAAGCAAAAAAGACTTGATCGAACCCGTCAAGAACAGTGTAAAAGAGTTTCACAACATGAGAGTCAAAGATCTCATGGACAAAGATGTACTGAGAATAAAAGAATCGGAGAGATTCGGTAAAGCAGAGAAGATCATGGAAGAAAAAAACAAATCAAGAGTTCCTGTAGTGGACAACAAAGATCGTATAATGGGTATCATAACTACCATGGACCTTGTAAGAACTATGGTGCCAAAGCAACAGATGAGGTACGGTGACAAAAAAGGAAATAAGGAAAGTATGTCAGAGATACCTGCCAGAGAAATCATGAGTACAAAAATGACATTGGTGAAAGACGAAAAATTATCCATAGCCAAAGCCGTAAAAAAAATGAAGCAGCAGAACACAAGCGAAATAATAGTCATAGACGATCAGGAAAAGCCTATAGGTCTTCTTACAACCGATGACCTAGTCGATTATATGTCGACTTTCAAGGATTCGGAAGAACTCTTGGTCAACCTTGTGGGTGTTTCTCAGGAAGGACAGAAGCAGATGATATATGAAAAAATAGAGCAGGCTCTCGAAGGGAAAATATCTAAGATACTCAATAGACCTAGAGAACTAAAAATACACGTCAAGCAGTTCCAAAAGGACGGTAGAAGAAAGAAATACTCTATTAACCTTAGGCTTTACTCTGAACTTGGCACCACGATAATACAGAAAGAAGGATGGGAGTTACTGGATGTGGTAGACACCACCATCAACAGCCTAAAAGACAAACTAACAACTCAGAAGGAAAAAAGAAGAGATAGGATAAGAGAGCAGTGGAAAAAAGGTAAATATAACCGTTGATTAACTCACAAATTCGGGGAGTTTTTCAAGCAGAAAATCCACAACTTCCTCCTCTTTAGGTATAGAAATGTTGTTTCTATACCTTTTACCTCCTTTATCGTCAAAAAAACCTCTTTCTATCACGATCGTCTCTTCCTCTCCTTCTTCAGATACTATTTTCTTCTTATCAATCTCTATAAATTCATCTTCTCCAAACTTGAATATCTCGGATTCCAACTTTTCAAACTCTACCAACTTTGATTAACACCTGATAACAAATTTATCAGAGGTGTTTAAGAAAATTTTGAAAACAGTCTCCAAAACAAATAAAACAAAACAGGACAAAAATATTTCATGGAAGACATGAGATGTGTGCTTTGTGACAGCGAGACGGTCCTAGAAGAGATGTGTGCGGAGAAAGAGAAAATGCTCAAAGAAGCTGATAAAAGTTTAAAAGGAGCTGATATGAAAAGAACTAGGTGTAATACCTGTGGACACACTGCTTACATACTTGAGAACTGATTTCAATCTAGCAAGAATTCTTCGACCTTTTCTCTTATTATGTCTGAATTATCGTTGACATAATCCCTTGAAAGACCCTTCCTGACAAGTTTTCTCTTTACCAGTATAACAGCCTTGTTGATGATTTTCCTCCTCTTGAATTCTTTGCTTTTGCTCATCTCCTCTATATTGACTTCACTTTCCACACCGAATCTTCTCCTCTTTATATCGACGGGTTCCTCTCTCATCTCTTCTTTTTCCTCTCTCTCAACCCTCAATGCCTTAAGTCTGTCCTTCATAAAGTCTATGTCTGATATAGAATCTCTAAGATAATCATGAGTATCTAAAAAATCTTTGTGCATCCTATCAAAATAATGGTCTTTCTTAACGATAGGTTCTGATGACATAATCCCTTCGGAATCCTTTTCTTTTATCGGAACTTTATCCCTTTCAGGATTTTTTCCTGACATAAAAAATTGATTGGGAAAACACAATAATAAAACCTTTATTCAACAAACAAAAAATAGTCGTAAAACAATGTCAAACAATATTCATAAAGACCAGAGAGTAGTCGTTCAAGTTGATGTACAGAACATGTACTACTCTGCAAAAAATTTATACAATGCTAAAGTTGATTTTAAAAAGCTTTTAAAGCAAGCAGTCTACAGCAGAAAACTTATAAGAGCCATTTCATACGTTATAAAGGCAGAGACTCCTGATGAAGAGAATTTCTTTGAGGCCTTGAGAAACATAGGGTTTGAGGTCAAGATCAAAGACCTCAAGGAGTACTATGGAGGTCAGAAAAAAGGAGACTGGGATATGGGTATGGCCATAGACGGCATAAAACTTGCCAATAAGATGGATGTGCTCGTACTAGTAACAGGAGACGGTGATTTCGAAAGCTTGGTAAAGCATCTTCAGGCAAGAGGAGTCAGAGTAGAAGTCATGTCCTTCGGTAAATCCACAGCCAAAGAACTCAAAGAAGTGGCTAACAAGTTCGTAGATATGGATAAGAAAAAGAAGAAGTTCCTTATCTGACTCACTCGGTCTCGAATCTGTTGAAAGAACTGCTCAAATCAGCTATCTGATTGTTTATCTCTTCAATCATATCTATAGCTTTTTGATGCTTCACAGGGTATTCATCCGCCTTACCTGACTCTTCCAGTTCTTCAAGTTCTTCTTCGATGGATTCGACCTTTTCCTTCAATTTATTTAATAAATCAGAGTACTTTTCTTCAAGTTGTTCATCCATGGTAAAACCTCGATGGGTCCGAGCGGATTCGAACCGCTGATCTCCACCTTTTCCCTTAAAATCGTGAAGGTGGCGTCATGACCATGCTAGACCACGGACCCTTTAAAAACCTCTTTCAATCCTCTTTTAAATACGTGCAGCTAAATAAACATGAAACAAGCCTCGACCTACTGTTCTCAAGATCCACTCTTGCGAGCTTCTTCAAAAACATTATGACAAAGTAGACTATCGCAGCAGTTGTAAAACCAAAAACACTGTAGAGCTGTTCAAAAACATTGATCTCGAAACCGAGTGCAGCTGTAACAGATGAAATGATTGAAGCGTAAAAAACAAAAGATACAACCACGTACATTGTATTCAGAGTTATGTAATCCTTAAGACACTCATCGAAAAGCTCCCTTGACTTTTCGTAACACTCAGGCATCTCTTCGAATTCATCCTCAAGATTATTGACAAAATTTCTTATCCTACCCGTAACCGTAAACCTCTGAAAAGTGTGGATCAGAGACTTGAAAAAACGCTTTAGGCACATAATAACATTTTTTTAGTAATGGAAGGATAAAAAAACAGGAGTGGTATAACAGTGTTATATTTTTGTGAAAAAAATAAAGTCGAGGAGGATCAAACAAATCCTCTCTTCCTCAATCCCTTCATTCATCGATGTTCTCAAGTATCTTTCTGAAGTAGTTCGGTGAAAACCATGTTTGGTTTCTATCCTCTAAAACTATTCTTTTACCCTTATCTGTATCCACTACTCTTACCTTGGTTTTTCTGTTATCCTCCAGGTTTTCAAGTCGTTTCTCGATTTCATTTAGTTTCTTAACTACTTTTTTTAGAGTTTTTGAGAGTCCTCCAAGTTTTTCTACCTGTTCTATCTCTTTCAAAAGATTATCTTCGGACATGTTTCCCCCACCTTAAATTACTTTTTAAAATCTTTTTAGTTTAAAACGCACTCATGTTTCCACCAAGAAGTTATTTTAAGAAAAAGAAACCAAAGTGTTTTTGTAATGATAAAAAACGTCAGAGCCCTCCAAGAAGAGTTCGTTCCAAAAGAAGTAGTCCACAGAGACAGTGAAATACAGGTACTCGCAGAAAACCTTGAACCAGCTATCAAAGAAGGAAGAGGTATAGACACACTGCTTCACGGACCTCCAGGCACAGGCAAAACTTGCATCTCAAGATACCTTCTCGAGAAACTGAACCAGGAAAATCCTGAGGTAAGGTTCCACTACATCAACTGCTGGAAAAACTATTCCAGGTTTAAAATCCTTTATGAAGCTCTTAGAGGGATAGGTAAAACTTTAAACGTGCACAGACAATCGACGCCAACTGATATGCTTTACACGAAACTGGAGGAAAACTCGGATAGGCCTTATATAATAATTCTTGACGAATTCGATCAGATAGATGAAGAAGAGGCTCTTTACGACTTTTATTCCCTCCCTAACATAACAATGTTGTTGATAGCAAACCACGCAACAGCTCTACATAGTTTAGAAGACCGCATTAGAAGTAGATTAATGGGAAGCGAACGATTAGAGTTCAAAAAATACTCTGCAGAACAGCTTGAAGACATACTTAAAAAAAGGGCTGAGGTAGGTTTAGAAGGAAAAATAGATAAAAAAATACTTAGAAAAATCGCTCTTTCTTCGGAAGGTGATGCAAGGATAGCTATCTCGATTCTTAGATCAGCAGCAATTAAGGCAAGGTCGGAGAATTCCAAAATCACCAGAGATCTTGTCAATAAATGTATCCCTGAGGCAAAAAAAGAGAAAAAGCAGAGAGACGTTGAAAAACTCAACAAACACCAGAAAATCCTTTACAAGATAATAAAAGAAGAAAAAGAGCTTAAGCCAAGAGAATTATACAAGAAATACGGTGAAAAAACCGATAAACCCAAATCCGAGAGATCGCTGAGAAAGTACCTAAAAAAGATGGAGCACTACAACCTGATACAAACCGAGGGAGACGGTAGATGGCGTAAATACATGTCAAATGACCGTTAAAATCAGAAATCCGAAAGGCTCTTCTGATTTTTGCTGTATACACATCTGATTTCACTTTTCTTCTCTTCAAGAACTCTTTTTCTGTGTTCATCATCTCTAGGTATAACAAGTTCTCCGTATCTTCCTCCGCCTCCAGGGATCATTACGGTCTTGCCTTTTCTGAACTTCTGAACTGCTGAACCAACTTTCCTGTTGACCTCTGAAAGATTTTCTATATCTTCATCTATCAGTATCTCTATTTCTGAACCAAAAATGGACTGGAAATCATCGTATAATTTTTGAACTGTTTTAGTCTTAGTAGAGGAGTGACCTACAACTTCCTTTATTATCTCAGCCAATGGTACGAGATGCAGGTATCTAGGCCTCCATCCTGGAGTATTGCCTCCATCAGCGAGTTCTTTAATCCTGTCTTTCACACCTTTCTTTATCGATCTTCCACATATATCGCATTCCCACCTAAAATTGATAGCCTGCTCAAAACTATATTTTTGATGACAGTTTTGACATGCTGTGCAGTGATACTTGCCTTCTAAAGGGTTAAAACCAACGTTTAAAGAGATTTTTCTGCCTTTTTCCCTTTTCAACGCCTTTCTAAATTCCTCAAAACTTTTTTCCTCTACCTGAAATCTGTTGAACTCTCTACCTATCTTGTCAGGCCAAGGGCTATGAGCATCCGAATTACTTAGAAAAGAGATATCATTGAGCTCTTTTACTCTGTCAGCCATCTCAGTATCAGCAGAAAGACCCAACTCTATAAAATCTATCTCTGAGGACATGGACCCATAACATTCATCCAATGAATCGTGTTCCTTGTAGATAGATGTCCACGGTGTGAATGCGTGAGATGGACCTATAATACCACCTACTTCTTTTGTCTTATCGGTTATCTCCTCGCCACTTAGATTTATCATTGGCCTACCCTCTTTTTTGATGTTTTTTGAAAAGTTCTCCAGTTCTTTCTGCAGATTTTCAGCTGATTCCATGCTCGGTAGAAATATAAGATGGTGAACTCTGTTCTTGTCTTCAACTTCGGTTGAAAGGATGAAATCCGTTTCTTCCCTCCTGTAAAAACCTCTGCTTGTTGTCTCCGTGTTTTCACTGACATGTCTTCTCCATCCAGGGTTCAATATATCCCCTGTAGCTATAACATCAAGTCCCTTTATAGATGCTTGTTCAGCGATCACAGGTACCTTCATTTTTTCAGAGACAGCACCTGAGTGAAGTCCATGGATGTGAAGATCCGCATCTATGTACATAACAGAAAAATGTTCCAACAGAATTTTATAGGTTATCCGTCCCTGATCTCAAACCTGAGTATACCCGCCATCCCGCTCAGAGATTTCAGTTTTTGACCCGCCTCGTGATCGGTATGAATAATGTGTATTTCTCCAGCCTGGTTCTCGACCGCTTCCATAACCTTCTCATATCTTTTTTCGGTTATCAGGTTATCATTGACTAATAAATGCTGTACCGCACCTATCTCAGCTGCCTCAGCAACCTTCTTGGGTTTGTAAACTGCTTTGCCGTCTTCCTTATTTAAGTGTTTCAGGAACCTCTCAACTATCTGAACCTCCTCCGATATCCTTGATTCATCGATTATTCTATCCACAGCACCTCTCTTTATGACTTCTTGGACTCCTGTATATCCTGTGACAGATGTGTCCTCCTTTATAACCTTTTCCGAGACATCGGGGTATTCATCCTTCAACCTGTTGTGTATGTTCTCCTTTTCAAAGCCAGGTCCTCCAAGTATTATCTTGTCGACCTTGTCAGCGTTTCTGCTCAAAACACTTATTATTTGTCCGTAAAAGGACTCCTGTTCTTCTCCATCAGTGTGGTACATCTTCCCAGGGATGTTGACATCCACATCAGCAAGGTCTTTTATACCTGTCTCAGTGATGAATGCGAAGTTAGATTCTCCTTTCTCCACAAGACATACCAGTATCTTGTAATTCTGTATCCTAGCTGCTTTTTTTATCCTGTCGATCTGGTATTTTTTCCACTTTTTCTTCCATATCTCGAACTCATCTCCGGCTTCAAGGTTGAATGTGTGGTATCCGTGCTCGACATCTTCAGGAGCTTCTTTTATTTCTCCAGTGGTTCTCAATCTGTTACCCTGGAAATCCATCTTCTCTACTTCAAGCTTTATCATACATTTCCTCTTTTCACGGCCCTCTATAATGGTTCTGGGACT
Organism: Candidatus Nanohalarchaeota archaeon; assembly: GCA_022729255.1. GTDB lineage: Archaea > Nanohalarchaeota > Nanosalinia > Nanosalinales > Nanoanaerosalinaceae > Nanoanaerosalina. The sequence goes on from JALDAG010000008.1 coordinate 27,051, forward strand.
TCTAGTCTTTAGCACATCTCCTTCCTCTATGACATATTTAAGGTGCCATAGATCCTCGTCCTTCTCGATCCTGAGCTTCATGTATCCATCCTTCGTATCCTGGTTCAGTATCTTCATCTTTTGAACCCTTTCTGTAGAATGTTGGAATCCTAACTTATTTATTAAATAATCCGGAAATTTGATTTGTGAGTTAACAATGGCTAAATTTCAATATGTTCTTGCGGCAGCTATTTTCGTGATGTTGCTCTTCAGTTTTTATGCTGACTATGAATCTCCTGAAAGAGATATTAGAGAAAATGAAACCGATAAATACCTAGTTACAGAAAATTTTGGCTGGATAGGAGAATCTGAAACCACCAGCAGAAATATAATGAACAAGGAAAGGCTTGACATAACCTATGAATCTCCAAACCGAACCTTGGAAAGCTTTGATTCAATGCAGGTTCAAAAAGGTTTCCCGAGGGATACTGTCTCGAAGACCGTTGATTTAGAGATGGTAGAACCGGAAAACCTTTATATAGTTTTTACTGTTGAAGACGCTAACCATCATGGAGATCTGGAGTTCAGCATCGATGGCGAGCTGATAAAAAGCTTTGAACCTGAAAAAGGCAGGAGACATACAGTCAAGATCAGTGATTTAGAATCTGGGAGCTCCACTTTAAGAATTTCTGCTGAAGAGAGTCCAAGCCACGTGTTCTGGACTGCAAACAGTTACAGCTTGAGAGATGTGGATATAATCTTAGAGGACTACGCGGTCCAGAAAAACATTGAGACATTTAGGATTCACGACTACGAGCTAACAGGTTTTGACAGAGGAAGCATAGAGTTTTATGTAAGGGAGGATACCGAAGCAGTTTCACCACTCCTTATAGATATAAACGGCAACACTGTTTTTGAAAGATCTCCTGTAGCAAGACCAACTTCTTACAACGCCGAGTTTTCAAAATCCGAGGCTGATCTGAGTCCTGGCGAAAACGTTGTATCCATATATTCAAGTCCTGACGTCAATTATAGGCTTGAAAACCTAAATGTCGATATACATTACATAACCACTACTGATAGGACCACCGTTGAAACAAGTTTCGAACTTCCATTCTTAAAATACCAGTTCCTTTCCGAAGAGGAAGGCGTAATAGAGTATTATGTGGAGAACAGAGGGGTTGGAGAGGAACTTGAAATCACTTTGCCAAACAATGAATTTGTTCAGACTCCAAGAGTGGGTTGGAACGAGATACGTTTCTCTAAAGACGATGTTGACCGTGGCGAAAATACCGTTCAGCTCACAACTTCAGGCAGTTATGAAATATCAGATTTCAGAGTTTTTATCGATGAGTGATAGCTAATGGAAGAAAATGCTGATAGTAGAGAAAGAAAAAGAATGAGCAACAAAGATGTTGCGAAAAGTCTTCTGAAAAGAGTGCTCTTAGTTCTTTACGCTATTTCTTTCCTCTGGCTGATAAAATTAATTTTAGAAAAAATAATAGGATTTTTTTCCGTCAAGAAAAACGAGGTTCAAACTGAGTACAGGAGAAGATCTACATCAGGCAGGATTTTTCTTGTTATAAAAATTATTGTAACATTGGTCCTAGTTGTAATTGCTTCATCCCTAGTTTTTACAAGAGGTTATGCATTAGTACAAACTATTACTGATAGAGACGTTAGCCCAAGAGAAATGGTTTCTGATGCTACTTCAGCAACTGTAAACGCAACACAGGAAGGGATAGAACAGGTAAGATTATCCATAATGACTCCTTTATGGAGGCAGGAATGTCAGAGAAGGTATTTACAGGAGAACCCTGAAGATATGGACAGGATGATCGAGAACTGTGTTAGACAGAAACAGGGACTTCCACCACTGGAGGATGAGGAAGAGGATGACTGGCACCTGAGAGGAGCTTCAAATTATCTCGATGTTGATGTCAGGACAGAACCAACTGATGCGGAGTACCTCAAGGAAAGCTGCGGTGAACGTTGCGGAATTATAACTACAACGTTGGAAAATTCAGGGGATAGAGATATCCAGTTAAAAGATGTGGAGCTTTATGTAACAGGAGATAGAATCGATGGCGAATATCCTTTGATAACAGAAGAAGGTAAAATATACAGATTGGATCGATTCATACGAGATGAGGATCCGATTACCCAAGATACTGCACACATAGATGACCTAGATGAAGATCAAAAATTATTAAGGTCTTATGAGCGTTACACAATGGATTTCTTGATAAACATGACCCGACACAGGACCTTTGTCAGGGATGAAGTTGAGGAAGACCTTGAAGGATATAGGGAACAGGTCAACGAAAGAAGAGGAGAAAATACAACAGAAGAATACTGTTCTGAACAGGATGATGAAGTTTATCGTGGAGAAAACGTCTTTTTTGACGGGGAAGAAGTGGTAATAGAAGAAAATGAAGGCTACGATTCGTTCCCGGAGTTTGAAGAACAGGTCTGTAATGAACATGTGGTAGAGGCTGTGGAGCAAAACGCTGACTGGTTAATGGGCAGTGAAACCATAACCCCTAATGTGGAAGTAAACTATTCATCAGAAACAGAATCGGTTCTAAACTTAAACATATGGAACACTGATGTTTGGGGTTCCATGTCGCCAGATGACAGAGATAGTACAATGAGAGACAACTGTAGAACTATTGGTGGTGGAGACAGTCTTAAACAGACCTCTGACTTGAATCATGATGATGCTGTGGCTTTCCTTTTATATTCGGACTGCAGATCATTGGCACCTGATGACGAAGAAGTACAGACTATTTTAGATATACAGGTACAGGCCGATGACTCAGTGATAGACAGTTTCGGCATAGATAGCGTCGAAGGTTTTATCGAAGATGAAAGAGGAATCTGCGACGAACTGATAAACGACATAGATCCTACAGAAACATTTGAAGGAGGATGGTACCTCAAAAAAGACGGAAACTGGGATGCACCAACCACAGCTTGTTACATTGCTCTACCTGAGACAACAAGTCAATCAACCTTAAACCTCGGTATCTATGCAGAATACACTGCCACGGTTTCAGGATCAGGAACAATAAATCTAAACTAGATCCCTAATATTATCCTCAAAACATTTCTTATGCCCGGACCCAATCCTGCAGCAGCTATAGCAAAAAGGACCAGATATGTGAATTTATCAAGGTTGTCTTTTTCTATGAATGACAAAAACAAAAACACTAGACCTACTTTAAGGAACAAAAAACCGTATGGTGTCCCTATTGCATTCATGAACCATCCGGAAACCGGTTTCTTTTCAACGTAACCTAAGTTTGAAACACCGTAAGCCGAAGATATTCCATCCAAAGCATGTCCTAGAGATACAACATACCCTATAGATCTTTCAAGTATGTAACCTGGTCTAAATATGGACAGAGCGTGTTGTAAACCTATGATTATCAGAAGAACAATTAATGCGATGGGTAGTACCATCAACCCTTCTGAGGACAATCCTTCCATATATGCGAACCTCATAATCAAAGCGGCTAAGAACAGTAAAAACGCTCCTCCAGAGTATTGTATAAATCTGTAAGCCTCAAAACCTTTTTTGTCTTCAAAGTAAAAACCAGCTTTGTAAATCACTAATCCCAAGATAGTCAAAGAGATATAGGTCATGGGAGAAATCAGTAAAATGTTTAAAGGATATTCCAGCATCCCTGTATCTCCGAGAGCTCTTAAAAACCCGCCTGATATTAAAATAGTGGTAAGAGCTAAGAATATTTTATCGTCTATCCTATGTTTATCGACCGTCCTGTAAACCACATAAAGAAGAAATAATATGATAGCTCCAAAAAATATCTCGTTTGCTATGTTGTAACCTGGCTGTACAGTATAACCCATGAATTCTAAGGAGGAAACGTTTTTAGCATCGGCAACAACCGGACCAACAATATCACGGACGAATATTTCTCTAAATCTATCTGAGAAATAAATTATAGATGAGATTAAAGCGACCACTAATCCTGTGATACCTGTGAATTTTTTATTCATGAGCTCACTTTTAACTTCTTATTTTTTTATTCTTAGGGAACTAATTAGGTGGCATGAGGGATTCAAAAAAAATATTTTTGTTCGCAGTGTTGTCTTTCACACTTATATTCACCGGTTGTCTTGAACCAGGTTCTGAAGAAACCATAAGTGAGGGAAGAAGTTTTGAAATAACCGATTTTGACTGTTATCCAGTAACAGATTCCGAAGCAGATTGTTCTACTATAACGGAGTTCGAAGACCTAGTTATCACTTTAACAGCAAAAAATGTGGGTGATTCAGAGATAAGGATACCTTTTGATCATTTAGGAGGTAATCGAGAGGATCATAGGATGGTGAGAGCTTCAATAATACAGGACAGGTGTCCGAGTCTTTTTGAAATGGGAGAAAGCAGCGTGGATATAAGGAAGATAACCGCCGACGAGATAATTGAATACGAATACCCTAATGGAAACAACGATATTTTTGACGATGGGAACAACATAGTTCTGGGGCCTGGAGAAGAGATCGATTTTGAGTGGAACATCCACCTTGTGGATGATGAAGGTCTTCAAACAGGTTATGAGTGTTCACTGGATTTTGAGATAATCACGGAGCAGACAGTTACAAGCACAAAAGAAATAGAATTTTCTGAAGATCCTGGAGGTTCTATAAATCCAGCTATATCTTCAAAAGGACCTGTGAAACTAAACATAAAGGCTCCAAGTACCTGGGAGACCGGTGGAAGGGAGTTCCCTGTTACGATCTTTGTCTCGGATCAGGGATACGGAGATATACTTGAAGAAATACAGTTGCTTTACAGCGATCCAGGTGCAGGTGTGGATGATGGGAGAATCAACTGTGAAACTCCAGATGAAGAAGGATACGACACGATGAGGATGTTGAGAGATGATTCTGGGGAAAGCGTAAGAAGAACGTTTTTATGTCAGCAGGATGCTGGAGATGAAACTTCGGCGTTTTTATGGATGGAAGCGGATTACCGCTATAGATACGAGGCAGGAGATCTAAACATAAATCTTTGTAGAGAGGGTGATCCCTGTTAAAAAATTGTTTTTAGTAGCTTTTGTCGTATTTTTCCTGATCTCAGGTTGTCTCGAAAACGGTGGTGAAGAGGTCGAACTCAGTCCAAGCGAGATGAGTCCTGGTATAACCAAGGCCACACTAAGTTCTCCGAACATTAATCCTGATAGGCCTATAAGGGTCGAGGCGAGGGTCGAGAACAATAATCTGTTCAAAGCTGAAGATATTGAGGTGGAGATCTCTGGTTTGTATCCTCTTTCCCTTGATGAAGGCGAGGAAACTGTATGTGAAATAGAGGAACTCGACCCCTACCTTTTAGATACTGATATAGGAGGAGGTATAGATTACTGCGAGTGGGATATTGTATGTGATACAGATGAGTGTATAACCATATCGGAGAACTATCCTCAACCTTACACAGTTGATTTCGACCTTGAAATAAGTTATGAAACAGAGGTAGCTGATGTTGAAGAAGGTTTAGAGGTTAGATTTCTTCCTCTAGAAGATCTTAGGGAGGATGATATATCTGAAGAGACATATGTTGGTGAAAACGGTGATATATCTATCACATCATCTTACAAGACACCTGTTCCCGCTGAAGAGGAAAAATTCCACAAGGATCTAAGGATTGAAAATGTCGGTAGAGGAAGTCTGGTAGATGAGGAGATAGAAATAGATTACTCGGGAACACTGCTGGGAAAGATAGATAATCCTGATGAATGTGGCAGTCTTTTTATATCAGAGGATAGGATTTCTACTGAGACAACATGCACGTATTCTATCAGCGATACATTACCTGAAAACGTCTATGACCTTGTTGTCAGGGGAAATTATAAATACGAGGAAAAAGAAAATATTGAAATAGATATTACCTAAAGGGTGTAACAAAAGATGAAAAAAATATTTCTGGCTCTTGCCTTGGTGTTTTCACTAATTTTAACCGGATGTCTAAACGGAGATGAAACTGCGACAGGAGAAGGATTGGAGATAAGTTTTTCTTCGGTGAGGGACACTTATATAGTGGATCACAGCGAAGAAACTCCTGAAGCGACTTTTAATGCGCATGTCAAAAACAGGGGAAGGGCGCATGCGATTCTTAAGAGCCTTAAACTGGAAGGTCCAGCATGGATATCTTCTGAAAACAGATATTTTGAGGTTGAAGACAGGTTAGGTACTGGAGCAACTGTAACAGTAGATATAAATAAATGGCATGACTGGAGAGACGATATACATTCTCATATATGGGAAGTAACTCTTGAAGCAGTATTAGATGCTCTTTATGACGGTGAAGCTCTCTCAGAAAGAGAAGAATATGTTGCAAATCTGATACTCGAGGGGAGAGATCCCACAAGAGATTTCACCGGGGACGAAAGATATTTCAGCCACGATGTTCCTATAGATGTGACCGAGAGAGATCTGAGAGCCGGAGAATCAATAAACTATGATGTGACACTTGAAGCTATTTACCACCATTATAACACTGGAAATGCTGATTTCACAATTTATCCGGAACACGAATACATTGACAGAGATCTAAGCCCTGGAACAGCTACTATAACTGACCAGATGGAAGGTCCTGTAAATATAGAAGTAAAGAACATGCCAAGACATGTTTCTGCAAGTCAAAGAACTCTTCAACCTACCATTGTTATTGAAAACGTTGGAACAGGGGATTTTGCGAAAATGGATGGTGAGAGGTATCTCTACGGACAGCATGGATTCTTCCCAACTAGATCGATTTATCCGACAGAAGTATACGTTCCTGGAGACTGGGCTGAAGTCCAGAGATGTGAACTTATCGACGACAGAGAGTTCATCACATTCAGAGGGAGGGACCGACTCGAATTCACCTGTCCAATCAGGATACAGGAAGATGAGATTGATAGTATAGAGTATCCGAGTCTCAGAGTTTCAGCTGTTTACGACTATGTAGAGAGGTTGGATACACAGGTAGAGCTTGTAGGTAGATAACTCTATCTGCCCGATAACTTTTTTTTCTTTTTCGGTCTTTAGACCACCAAAACATTTATAAATATAGGGAAATTGTTATTACTGTATGATAACAATAAAAAGACTTGTTGTTTTGGCATTTCTTTTATCGATTCTGTCAACCGGAGTTTCAGCAGGCAGAAGAAATATCGATATAATTGAAGTCACGCATCCTCAGATGGTCGCTAGAGGTGAAGAATTCTCAATACAGGTAACAGTGATGAACAGAGGAGATCATAGAGAAAACGTCACTGTAACAGGAGAAGCACTTAGACAGAAATCTGAATCCGAGGAAAAAATCATAAAATCGAGGGAAAAAGAAGAATTTAATCTAAACTTCACACCCAGAATGGACGCTGAAGGGCCTTTTAAAATAAGTATAGAAGCTGAATCTCCTTACAG
>JALDAG010000023.1 GCA_022729255.1 Candidatus Nanohalarchaeota archaeon
ATGACTACTATGCGAAGAATGAGAACCATGACTACCATGAGAACCATGACTACCATGACTACCATGAGAACCATGACTACTATGCGAAGAATGAGAACCATGACTACCATGAGAACCATGACTACCATGAGAACCATGAGAACCATGACTACCATGACTACCATGACTACCATGACTACCATGAGAACCATGAGAACCATGACTACTATGCGAAGAATGAGAAGCATGAGAAGCATGATGACCATGCTCCGCCTCAAAACCGCCATCCCAATCAACAGAAAAACTATTGCTGTGAACCGCAGCAACATCAGGAACCAAATTCAACAAAGAAACACTACCCAAAAAACTACCAACCGAAACCAACTTATGACGAGACATACCACCCCTCTCACCCACCACAAAACCTGAAACAGCTTTCTTAGCGGACGGGATCAACCCCAACTCATCATCCTTATCATCAACCATATACAATAATAAATATCATAGCTATAAATAAAAAAATTACCCTAAGCCATACATTCCACTAATGTTTGATCGAATTTTTTTCATTTGTCAACAAAAAATTAAAGAACTCTAGACCCACCTTTTCAAAATCCACATCGAATTCAGAAGTTATCTTTATCTCATTAACTCCTTTTTTACGATTTTTTACCACATCAAAATTTTCTTGAAATATCTCTATTGCTTCATCAATACTGTCTTCAGAATAAAAGTCTTTCGAAACCCTGATTGTAACACTATCATCATCAACTTTCAGGTTTCTTTTCATCTTTCATCCCTTATCGTTATGGCGTCCACAGGACATGATTTCTCAGCTTTTTCCGTATTTTCATCGACCTCTTGATTCACCGGAACTACTCTTCCATCTTCATCAAGTTGAAAGCTTTCAGGAGCTAAAGTTCTGCATGTTCCACAACTGATACATTTTTCCTGGTCTATCTCTATCTTATTTTCTGATGATTTATCCGGTTCATCTGCAGGGCTCCATGATTTGGATATATCTTCTTCATCAAAATCATCTATATCCTCTTCTTTTTCAGGTGACCAAGCTTCCGCGATACCCTCTTCATCCTCTATTATCAACTCTTCCTCTTCTATATCCTGTTCAGAATCATCTTTTTGAAAGTTAACACCATTTGTTTGAAGAGCTCTAGAAATAATAGCGTTCCTGACACCCTGATTCCTAGAAGCTTGAACAATATAAACAGCGTAATTAACCAGTTCGTTCTGTATCCTATATACAAGTTTTTCTAGATCTAAATCCTCCTTAGGTTTAACTTTCACACTCACTTCTTTTTCTGGATCTCCTTCAAATATAAAATACGCCTTGTCAAGGAAAGTGTATGTTGCAGAGTATATGACCTCAAGAGAAAAAATTTCGGGATTAATGCTTATTACAGCGAACTCATCATCTTCAAATATCTCAAAGTTGCTACCGAACTCCATGTTTCTTTAATTCCTCTTAATTTTTTTAAATAATTAACATAAAAAAGCTGAATATATCCGTTCCCAACAAAAATGTCAAAATGTATCCTATAAGAAGTAAAAACGCAAAATGTTGTGTTTTATCCACCTTCAGTGAGGAGATGTCCATTTCTCCTTCTTCTCTAAGACTTTTTAATTTCTCGATATCTTCATCTTTAAGAAAAAGAATATCGTGGATAAAGTTTCGCTTCTTGTCCTGCATAAAATCTATCAGACTAACCTTCAGAAAGCTTACCTTGTGATAACCGCCATCTTCCTCTTTAACTATCCCTTCAGCAGGGCTCATACCTTCTTCCAATTTATCTATACTAACTTCTCTAGCATAGTAATGGAATGTCAAGTAAAGTATGAAAAACCTGAAGAATACAAATATAATTATCAAATTAAAAGTTTCATAGAGGTACGAAACAGACGTGATATACTCAAAATCGAATATGATCCTCAATAAAACCAAAGATACTAATATAACTTCTGTTTTTAACGATATAAGAGTGAAAACTATTTCAAAGGCTAGGAAAAGTATGAACATCGCTACGAAAAAATTAACTCTAAAATTCAAAAACTCCAGAAACCTCATGACCCATCCAGCTATTCCAAAAACAACCATAACAAGTAAAAACAATCTATATGGTTCAAAAGAGTATTTTAAAGCGTCCTTAAAATTTTCCCGGCTTTTTAGAAAAACAATTGTTGAAAAAACAAGGAAAACAGGAACAAAAGTGTTAAGAGCGAACTGCATAATCAACTGATCCGTATACATATAAGGTGGAAAGAAAAGTATGTAAACCGTAAAAAGTTTTGCATCTCCTGCAGGCCATATACCGATGAAATAAAGCCCGAATCCTATCAATAAAGCCATCAAAAAAATCTTTATAACTTCAAATTCTATTCTAAACATGTTACCTGTGAATAAATGATAAAAAACTCCTCCGAAAAAGAGAGCTATTATGTATTGATTTTTGATAAGACCTGTCCTGTAGTCCTCATAAGATATGAAGATCCCCAAAAAAATTACAGGGAGAGATATGGGTAAAAATGGCAAAAAAACGTTATAAAACTGGTCTATCAGTATCTCCATCATCTTGTTTTCCTCAGCCAAAAACCTTGTCGTCTTGAGTCCAGCCTTTTAGAACCTTTTTTTCATCCTCTTCAAATATAATCCTCCTGAAAATATCCTTAATAATCCTCCTGTATATCTGAGTCTTAACATCCATACTAAGTTTTGAAACTATAGAACCTTGCTGTTTATAAGTTGTAACAGGACACACACCACAGAAGGATTTCCATGAACAATTATTACATATATAACTTTCTCTAGAAGAAATATCTACCATTGATACTAGCGTCTCGTTGTCAAAAACATCTTCGTAATCAGATTCAAACACATTTCCTAATTTAAACTCTTCATCAAGTTTGCCCTCGTCACATGTATGTATGTCGCCGTTGTACTTGTAAAGCAGCTGTCCTATCCCAGCTCCACAGGGAGCCATTATATCAACCATGTTTGGATCACCAACATTGAATATCTTCTTAGCGAATATGACCGACATAAGCTCATTAAAGTTCTCTCCTTTCTTATTAAGGCTTATTATATAGTCAAGGGTGTTCTTCCAGAATTCAAAAAAACTTTCGTTACTGTATCCTATCTCCTCCCATACATCGTTTGCAAATCCTAAATTGTTGAGAGGTCTTAGCCATACACCTTTGAAACCTAAATCTCTGTATTCATCCACTATTTCTTTTCCTTTACCTAAAGAATGGTTAGTTATCGTTGAAAGCGCGTTCAGATTAAAATGATCGTCGAATTCGTTGTTCATCCTTTTAATCCAGTGGACAGTATCATCATAGGTGCCTCCTCCACCAACGTAAAACCTGTTTTTATCATGTATCTCTTTAGGTCCATCAAGTGATGTCGCTAAACCCTTGATATTCCTCTTTTTGAGAGATTTTATTATATCTTCATTCATCATCGTGAGGTTGGTTACAAGGCTGAACTGTATCTTCTTGCCCGCCTCCTTAGCTTTCTCCCTAGCATAATCTATAACGAACTCCGTGGTATCAAAGTTCAACAAACAATCTCCTCCCTGAAATTCTATGATGTGGGAGTCAGAAGGAGCTTTCAAGATAAAGTCAACTATCTTTTTAGCGGTCTCCTCATCCATATCCACATTTTTCTCGGAGACATGTTTAGCCCTTGAATGACAATAAACACACCTAGCATTACATCTCATCGTCGGAGTTATAATGTGCAGGGTCGGACCCCTAAAAAGAAACTCTTTGCTCTTCCTGTACTTCTTGACAACGCTTTTCACATTCTCCTCGGTCAGTATTATGCCTTTATCCTCAAGTCTTTCAAAAAGTTTATTATCTCTATGAACTTTTCTCAGCCTTAAAAGCTTGTATTCCTGTTTATCTAGTACTTCCCAATCGCTGTGATCAGTTGTGATGAGTATATGCTGATCATCGAATTTGTGAGAGTTGTAATTATTTAAGATGTATCCTTGCTCCGAAATATTCTCTAAATCCTTACCCTTAAACTCCATCAAGTATCACTCACCTATAATCTCCTCTTTAGAAGTTATTTTTTCGCCTTCCACAGGTACAAATTCTTTGAAACCGTAATGCTGTGGGTACTCCTTCCATGGTCCCTCGCAGATATCAAAATATCTGCATCTCTTGCATTTCTCTGCCTTTACCTTTTCTTGTTCCACCCTTATCTTATCATGATCCTTTATCACGAATTCCTGCCCTCTTATATCGGCATTGGGCATGTACAGCTGTGAAACATATTTTTCATAGCCTTCCATAAAGCAGTATGGATATGCTTCCACCATCTTGTTATTAAGTTGGTGAGGGTGTTCCTCCGATAAATCCAATGCTTTGTGCACATAAGGCTTTATCACCGATTTTTTGGGGACGACTTCTTCGAAGTTTTTTCCGGCGTTACCACATGGATGTACAAAAGCCAGCTGGAACTGATCAACCCCTATATCCATCAATATTTCAACAGTTTCAGGAAGCTTCTTGTAATTGTACTTGTTGATAACAGTGTTGGTCACGACATAAGCACCCAACTCCTTCAAATTTTTTATACCCTGAAGTGTCTGTTCAAAACTTCCTTCAGCCCTTGTACCTCTTTCATGTGTTTCCTTGTCAGGTCCATGCAGAGCAGGAGAGAAACCCGTCACACCTGCCTTGATTAGCTTTTTAGCAAAGTCTTTGTAGTAAAACATCCTGCCATTTGTCTGCATCTGTATGCTCTTGAAACCTATTTTTTTAGCCTCTGAAACCACTTTAAATATGTCTTCCCTTATAGTTGGTTCTCCACCCGTTAAAACAACTTCTCTGGCACCATCCTTGTAACCCTCTCTTAAATTAGTTATGATCTCGTCGAAACTGTTGTCGCCCTGGTCTCTACGGTGTGCTTGAGCACAAAAAACACAGTTGTTGTTGCAGGAGAATCCAACCTTTAGGTCCAGTCTTTTCATCGTTATACTTTTTGGTGTTCAACAGTTAAAAACTGTTTGAATCGATGGTTATCATACCGAGAAATTAGATCGTGCATCCAACATTTTCCTCAAACCACTCGTACTGTGTAACACCATGGAAAATTTCGCCCTGATAAACTAGTGACGGCAGATTTGAGATTCCTTCTTCAGCACATTCTTCCTTCCTTCCCGAACAGTCTACATAAACGTTGTCCAAGTACTCTGTCCCTCCAAGTATCTGAATCTGAAGTATAGAAGCTTGTGCAACTTCTGGATCCTCTGCCTCGATCGCACCAAATATCCTGACATCGTTTTGTCTCAAGCAGTCCAAGAAATCTATCCTGTTATCTATCAACGTGTTAATCTCTCCAAGATCCAAAACCTCTTGACTGATCTTGTTCCCATCTTTAGTAGCATAAACTGTCTGATAAGTCCCTTCAGCTCCACCAGTAGACAGTCTTATCCTATACAGGTCATTTATTTCATCAACACTAAGAATATCTAGTTCAGCACTGGGATTCGATTTCTGATATGTCTCAAGTACAGTCTGAGCTACATCCTCTCCACTCTTATACCCCTCAATTACTCCGATCTCCAATGGAACTACAACACCAGCTGCAAAGCCTACCAAAAGACTCAGAAAAACTATTATTGTTTTATCGATATTGATAAAAAACACCTTTTATAGATATTCGTCAAGCCAATCTATTATATCTTGTTCAAGTTCGGGTTCCGCTTCCATCATACGTGTTCCTCTACCAGCATCCTCAAACTCTATAACTTCTTTTGTATCTGAAGGCGAATCCATGTAAAAAAGCTCGGTCATACTGTACTGGTGACCAGTGTCCTCAGATACTACGAATAGTATCGGTTTCTCATAGTTTTGGACCTGTCCCATAATAGGTATGCCCCTGTGATACGTATTTATTGTGCCTGGGGATAGAAGTACCAACGTATCAGCATCTCTATAATCTGTGTAAAAAGCAGCGATGTTTGAACCTATATCCGCTCCTACCAATCCAAGGGTCTCTATCTGGTTTTCTTCCTCCAAGTAATCTACAGCTTCTTTTAATTCGAACCTCATCTTCTTGAACTCTGTATCCCAACTTTCTTGGCCATAATCCGATTCGAATTCTCTCCAGGATGTTTCTTCAGTCTCTCCTTCTCTTGTTTTGCTCTCACCATGCCCCCGAAGATCTATGGTCATAACCGAAAAACCTTTCTCATTAAGCTTCCTCGCTGTATCATTCCAAACTAATCTGCCGTCATCCTGGTTTAACATGTGTATAAGGACTACTCCTCTTTCATCTCCATCGAAATGGGTAGCTGAAATTTCCCATCCGTCCTCTGTCACCAAAGTAACGTTCTCAATCCTGTCATCAGGATCCACAAATCCTATATCCGATAAGATAAAAACTAGGGCAGCTACAAATATCAAAATCAAAATCAAAATTCCGGTTATCTTTAATCTATCCTCTTTCATACTCTCAACAAAACTTTTTTCTTTTTGTTCCGACATCCTAAAACACCTTCTTTTTATCCGACATAGTAAAACTCTATAATATCGTTCTCTGCACCCGGATCCGTAATATCCACTTCCACATCATAAGTACCGTCTCCAATTCCTCTTGTGTCTATAGATAATTCTGAAATACCTCCATCAAGATCCATATCTCTTTCAGCGATCCCATCAATATCTATAGTAATCGTGCCCTCTCCTCTGGCCAGAATATTGACAAAACTCGGGTTTTTACCATACTCACTGTTAAAAACCATGGTCATCTCTTTGATTCCGTCTTCAACAAAAGTTTCATCTGCTGCATAAAGCTCCCTGTGACCCTCTATGGAATCAGTACCTGTTCCCTGTCCACTATTTATCATTATATCGCCTTCGACTTCAAGATCTGCACTGGGAGAAGTAGTACCTATACCAACATTACCGCCTGTTATACCCATATCTCCTGATGTTTCAATATCTCCTATTTGTAGTATATCTTCACCGGTCATATCTATAGGACTGTAAGCTTCAGACCCTTCTAACAAGACACTCTCAAGATCCTGTAAAGAACCATCAATTTGAGCATCAACATAGGCCTTATGAGCAGCATCCCTATCTTCAACAGGACTCAACAAACCCGAAACCTTAAAAGACTCATCAAAATCCAGATCTCCCTCCATAACATCACCACCAACCTCAACATATCTATTATCGGTCCAAGAAGTGTCCAGGCTTATCTCATTACTACCTCCAAGAGATATACTGTCACCTCCAACAATCCCTGTACCGGTATTGAGAGTTATATCCGAATTAGCTAATTCAGTATTGTCTATGACTCCTGCATCAAGATTCACGTTTCCTGAAACTTCTAATCCTCCACTTAAAATCGTGAGACTATCAGCAAGGTTTAAACCACCTGAGCCTGTGAATTCGGTGGAAGCATCTCCTATGCTTTCTATTATACCTCCTCCCATATCTATGTTCTGACCATGAGCTTCTTGTCCTTCAAGCAAAACTTCCTCAAGAGTCTGGGTAGCTCCATCTGCTTGAGCATCAACATAGGCCTTATGAGCAGCATCCCTATCTTCAACAGGACTCAACAAACCCGAAACCTTAAAAGACTCATCAAAATCCAGATCTCCCTCCATAACATCACCACCAACCTCAACATATCTTGAATCAACATCTAATTCATCAAGCTCGATTAAACCTACAGAATCCTCACTTATCTGTTCTTGATCTACTATGTCCGTACCTGTAAGATCGCCAATATTTATTATGTTTTCTCCGGTCATATCGATATAGCTGTGAGCTTCTTGTCCTTCAAGCAAAACTTCCTCAAGAGTCTGGGTAGCTCCATCAACTTGAGCATCAACATATAACTTATTAACAGCATCCCTATCAATGCTAGGTCCTCTGAGACCTGTAACCATACCCATATCCATATTTATATCGCTGTCATCTTCCAATACGATATCTGCAGAGTCGACCATGGTAAGATTCCCGAACATAGAATCTCCACTCCTATTCACATAAGCATCCGATACCTCTCCTCCTAATACATCCATACATTCAAAGCTTCCATCCTCCTGAATATGAATAACTGCCTCCCCAGCATCACATGACCCAAAGTAGTCACGGATGTCCCCTCCCATAAGTATATCGCTGTCGATAACGAAAGTGTCAGTCTCGTTCAAGACTATTTCATCGGAATCCCCTGATTGAATAGGTTGGCCGTCTAGCTGAAGAGGTACGTCCATAGGCGTTATATCGGATAGAGGATGTGTAGGACTGGTTGAAAAAACTACATTGAAAGTTAAAATAATCATTAAACTTAATAACAAACTTTTTAGAAACAAGCTTTTTGTTTTAACAACCATAATTGGATTCCTCTCTCACTAATTCTTCAACTAACTAAAATTTGGCCTCTTCCGTATATTAAAGTTTTGAAACCAGAAAAACCCTGTCCTTGTACTTTGAAGTACCAAAGGTTCAAAAGAATTATTTTTTAGAAATATTATTGGTGATGTAAAACATGTCGAATTTTTTTCCGGACTGTCCAAAGTGTCATCAGGGAAAGATGGTTCCATTCTCATTCAAAAACGATGTTTTCGAAAAATGGAAATGCACCAACTGTAAGTATACTTTACAGAAAAGGGAGGATTAAAACTACTTCCCATAAACATATTTTTTATAACTTTTTTTAACAAGTTCTGACAATAGATTATTGTAAATGAAAATAAAAACCAGGATCGCCTTATTACTAACCTTCATAATCCTAATAATCGCTATTTTTAATTTTTTTGACGCTGGAGATATGTATACGGTAAAGGAAACCGTTCCAGGATTAGAAAACTTGATCACGACTTTTAATTCTTTTATGAACCGGATAGGTTTTAGAACGGATCCTCAAGAAAGAGCTGCATACGGAGCACTAAACAGATATGAACTGGATGAAAAAGCTAATGAAACCGATGTCAGAGGTATAAGGAGCAACATATTTGAATTCGCTAATGAACTTGTAAGGATTGAAGGAGAAATTATCTGGAAGGATGAAGAAGCACCAATGAACGAATACCTGTTATCAACGGAGGAAGGCTACATTGTTATAAGATACGAGGACTACATGCTCCTTCACGATATCGTCACAATCGATGTAAGTGAAGGAAATATAGAAACACAGGAAGAATACATTGTTTGGGGTGTCTTTAGAGGCACTACAAATCACAACTCGGTTTACCACAGCGGGAATTTATACTTTGTCGAAGCCAGACATATAGAACAAGTAATTGATGAATAACGCCGGGAGAGGGATTTGAACCCTCGAGGGCCGTTAAGCCCACCAGCTTTCTGTCCAGATTTTTAAAAAAACTTTTTACTCCAAGCTGGCGCACTGCCAGACTATGCGACCCCGGCTTATTTCTGTAAATTAAACTGATATACTCTCAAACATTTAAGATGTCTCTACCAAACGTTTTAAATCTTATTTTCCAAGATACTTGTGAAACCTTTCGATTACTGTTTCAGGTCATGAAATACAAACAATTTAAAAGATTTGGTTTCACTTAATAGTTCGATAATAATGAAGAAGGCAAGAGTAAAGCTAGGGAGCACGGATCCAGAGAAGGTGGATGGATTAGCAAAAGATATAGTCGAAGTATCAAAAGAATACAATGCAAGTGTTTCAGGCCCTGTACCCCTTCCAACGGAAAAAATGGATTTAACAACAAGGAAATCGCCTGACGGTGAAGGCGCATCGACATTTGAGAGATGGGAGATGCGTGTCCACAAAAGACTGATAGATGTATCTGAATCAGAAAGAGCACTAAGACAAATCATGAGAGTGCATGTTCCTGAAGGAGTTTCGATAGAAGTAGAGTTGCTAGAATAGTCAAAACAGAAAAGAATAATAATGTTTATTCATCTAAAAGGTTTTAAAGCCGAGTTGGTGTAGTGGCCCATCATACGACCCTGTCACGGTCGTGACGCGGGTTCAAATCCCGCACTCGGCGTCCTTTAGTTTCTTTTTGTCTCTTCATCTAGGTTGTGAAATAAGTTTTTAGTTTTGAGAAAACCTTACAGTAAATTTAAAAAGTCTTTGTACATAAAGTCTTTTTGGTCTCTGAGATTTTCTCAGAAACCTGATTGAAAAGTCCAGAAATTTAAAGAAGGGCTCATAGCTCAGTCTGGCAGAGCACCGGGCTTTTAACTATAAAGGTTTTTTATACCTACCCGTTAGAAGCGCTGAGTTCGCATCTTTCATTAAAAAGCTGTGAACGATGATCTAAAATAAACGGAAGATACCCGGTAGTCGCGGGTTCAAATCCCGTTGAGCCCAATTTCTCTGATAGAAATCATATGAAAATGTTCCTTCACTTGACTATTCAACAATTGTAATACAATAGATTTATTAACAGGTTTTTTACTAATAATTAATAGATAAGTATGAATTCGAAAAAAATACTTCCTATTCTTTTACTGGTTGTTGTAGTAGCTTTAGGAGCCTATTATCTAAACGATTTCGAAGAAACACCCGATGAAATAGAGGATAAAGAATTACTGGTGGGTACTACTGATACTGCCACTACCTTAGATCCTGCTGATGCTTATGATTATTTTTCTTCAGCAATACTTTACAATTCTCTAGATACGTTAGTTGGTTATGAACCAGGTACTGACGAACTGGAAGGTAAGGTAGCAACTGATTGGAGCATCGATGAAGGTGGAGAAGTTTATTCTTTTGAACTGAGGGATGATGTTTATTTCCAGAATGGAGAACATTTGACAGCTGAAGACGTCAAGTTCTCACTTGAAAGAGCAAGAGATCTTGAGGGTATGCCTAGTTCACTTGTAGCAGGCATAGATGAAGTCATAGTATTAGATGATTATGAACTAGAGATACATTTAGAAAGTCCTTCGATACCTTTCCTTTCCAAACTTGCATATACTGTAGCAGGTATAGTTCCAAAAGAAGATTATCCTGATGAAGATTTCAGGAACGAGTCGGTAATAGGATCAGGTCCTTATGAGGTAAGTGAATGGGTCCCTGGTGAAAAAGTTGTATTTGAGGAAAACGAGTATTACTGGGGAGATTCTCCGGAAGCAGAAAGAGTTGAAATAGAGATTTTTGACAGTTCAGAAGAACTCAAAACAGCTGTTGATAATGGAGAAATAGATCTTGCATACAGAACCATTAAACCAGCTCATATGAATGATTTAAGGTTAAGCGAATATGTGGATACGAAAACATTCGAAAGCCCTGAGATCAGATACATTGTAATGGACGCTATGAAAGAACCGTTCGATGATTTGAATGCACGAAGAGGTGTTGCATACGCTATTGATCGTGAACAGATTGTCGAAGAAGTTTATTTGGATGAGAGATATCCTCTCTATTCCATGGTTCCTTCGGAAATGTGGAGCCATCGTCCTGTATTTGAGGATGAGTATGGAACTTATCAAGATATTGAAAGTGCCAGGGAAGAGTTAGAAACAGCCGGTTACTCAGAGGATGAACCCATGGAAATAACTCTTTGGTACACACCAAGTCATTACGGTGATCTTGAAGTTGACCTTGCTCACAAATTGGAAGAACAGTTGGAAATGACCGATATGATAGATGTGACAGTGGAAAGCGAAGTATGGGAACAATTCACTGGAAGAATGGGAGAAGATTTCAAGATACATCTTCTTGGATGGTACCCTGATTTCTATGACCCTGATAACTATCTTTCACCTTTCCTACAATCTCAAGCATCAGGTTTTATTGGTTCACACTACGCTGATGACGAAATGGATCAGATGCTTGCAGAGCAGAGACAGATAATAGACCACGATGATAGAACAGATAAATTCGTTCAGATACAGGAAAAACTTGCCGAAGAAGCCCCTTATGTACCTCTAGTTCAGGGAGAGCAATTCGCAGCATTCAGTCCAGAGATAGAGTATGACAGCGTAAAACTGGGACCAGTACAGATTTTCAGGTACTACACAATCAGCAAAGAAGATTGGTAATAGGTGTTAAAGTTGAAAGTAAGAATAAGAACATTGCTTGTTATCTCTTTTTTAGTGATAGCAAGCTTCACATTGATTTTAACTCTATTCATAAACTCTGCAGTTACAGAAACGAATCATAATGCTAATGAAATCATATCTAGTTCATTGGATATTATGGATAGGAGTCAACAGACCAATGCGTTATCGGATGAAGTGATGTACAATTTAGAGATGATCAACCAGTACAACATGGAAGGAAACACCAGTCAAGCACTTGAATATTCAAGAGAGTTCAATGAAAACTTTCAAGAATTCAGCAGTGTTTCTGACGGTCTTATAAAAGCTCTGGATGAAGCAGGAGTTAATGAAGAAATAGAAGATGACTTACAGGAACTAAAGAATTACAGAGAATCTATAGATATTTTCTTACAGGAGACAGAAAGCAGTATAAGAGTGGGTATCCCTATACAGCAAAGATACGTAGAAGAGTACAGGGAACAAGTTCAAAGCCTTGTAGCTTCATCAACTGATATCAATTCACATATCGTTGAAAGGCAGAAAACAGAATTATTAGAACTTAACCGTGAGATGACGGAGTTAAGTGATTTTGTTGTTATCATAGGAGTTATTCTGATAGGTGTGTCATTTATTTTCGCATTCATGACATCCTTCGTAATAAGCTATCCTATAAAAAGTATTTCAGAGGAAGCTGAAAAGATAAAGAAGGAGAACCTCAACAAAGTAAACTTGGGACGTATCAACACCCATACAAAAGAAGTTGAGGATATCAAGGATGTTCTTAGCGATATAAAACTTACATTGAAAGCTGAGTTCGGAAGATCCAGTGGAAAGTTCAGCACGGTGGGCGATGAGATAGTCAAAAAGATGTCTGATTACCTTCCAAGAGCAACCGCAGAGTCCACATTAACCTCAGCATGCAAGATAAAAGGAATCAAAACAGATGAGATTACTGAAGATGACGTGAAAGAAATACTTTCTCAACTAAGGATTTCAATGAGAGGTCTCAATGTGGACAAACAAGTATTCAAGGACATAAAATCGATAATCAAGGACTGAAACTAAAGCAGTGAAGTATACAAAATTTAAATAACTTCGAAGCAATTATTCAACAATGCCGGAAAAGTTCGAATGTCCTGATTGCCACAAATCTTTCGATACCAGAAGAGGACTTCATATCCACATAGGAGAAATGCATCCTGAAGAAAAGGAAGTTCTTTTTCAGAAAGAGAAAGAAATAAACAGTGAATCCAAGGACATTCTAAATTTATCTCTTAAAGACAAAAAAGTTTTAGCTGGAATTTTCTTACTACTTTTAATTGCTTCTTTGTTTTTTTACCAATACCACGTTAGTAACCCTGTTGTCGTGGGTGAAGAAATCTCTGCTGATGAAACAGGTAGGATATTGGTGGAAGCTTTTATCGATAGGAGTGATATAGGCGAAGAAAACATCGAACTTTTAGATTCGCAAAAAACTGATAGCGAAGTACATCGATTAGAAGTATCTGTAAATGGAGAAAAAATCGTTTTTTTCACGACGCTTGATGGAACAAAGTTTTTCCTAGATTATTACATCGTTGAAGATAAGATAGACGGTTTTGATAAAAAAGATGCCGGAGAAACTGTTGTGAAAAACCTTGAGAAAGAACTTTCAGAAAAAGTAGAGGAATATCCTCAGATCAGGAATCTTTCAGTAGATTACGGAGATGTAGAAGAAGAAAAAAGCAGGATATACATGGTTGAAACTATTTTCCAAGCTAATGACTTACCTGCTGAGAAAACTAAAAGTTATATCACTAGAGATGGAAAATACGTCTTCCTAGAAGGTTTCAAAACGAACAAGTTTGAAGAGATAACGTTGTTACCCAATTAAGTGAGATAAAATGTCAAGAAAGTATGAATGTCTGGAGTGTGGCGACCTTTTTGATTCCCAGAGAGGTCTGCACATCCATATAGGAAAAAAGCATCCTGAGAAAAAGGAAAAACTATTACAAGAAGAGAAGAGAGAAAACCTGTTGAAGAGACAGATATTAAAAAAGCCTTTAAGACTGGTGATAGCTTTAGTACTTATCTTTCTAGCGATTTTTTCTCTTTACCTCTCTGAGAGTGTGGATAAAGAAGAGATGGAGGAAAGAAGCGAACTTTCAACCAGTTTAATCAGTTTAATAGAGGTTACACCGGAGTTTGAAGAAGCAGATTTCGAGATAATTGAAGAATCCTCTGTAAGTGGATTGAAACGTGTGGAAGCTGAGATAACCACTGTAGATCATACCGAACAAATGACTTTTTATGGTTCGAAAGACGGTGAAAAATTGTTTTTTGACCCAATTTATACGGAGAGGGATGAAAAAGCATATGAAAGTGATGAAGCAGGGAAAATAGCTGTAGATGTTTTTGAAGAAATGTTAAATGAACAAGGAGATTTAGAAGTTTTTGCAGAGTTCAAAGGTTCTGATGGCGAGTTGAACGGTGTTTATCATGTTTTGATAGAGCTTTCTGCGGAGGGTTATCCCTCTGAAACGGTTGACAGTTACATAACAAAAGACGGTCAAATATTTTTCCCCGAAGGATTGGATATAGAGGCTCTAATAGAGGATTATAAAAATATAGCGACTGAGGAACCGCCTGAAACCGTTGATGAACAAGAAGATATAGCTCTTGGAGATGAAGAGATGGAAGAGTTTTCAAAATGTGTGGCCAAAGAAGCTACTCTTTACGGCGCTGAATGGTGCGGTTTCACACAACAACAGTTCGATGTTTTCGGGGACTATTTTGAAAACATAGATTATGTGGAGTGTACCGAAGAAGAAGAATTGTGTCAGGAAGAAGGTATAGAGAGTTATCCCACATGGAAAATAAATGGGGAAATCCACAGAGGTATGAAAGAGATTCAGGAGATATCTCAACTAACAGGTTGTGAATATGAGTCAAAGGAGGATGAAACTGTCTCAGAACCTGAAACTGATAAAGAGATGGATGAACAGATAAGTTGTCTGAAAGATGAAGGTGTGGTGATTTACGGTGCTGAGTGGTGTCCTTATTGTACTGAGCTTGCTGAAAGTTTCGGAGGTTACGATGTAGTGGATCCTATATGGGTTGAGTGTACTGAAGAACAGCAGAGATGCGAAGAAGAAATGATAGATTCAGGAGTACCAGAA
>JALDAG010000049.1 GCA_022729255.1 Candidatus Nanohalarchaeota archaeon
AACTTTCAAATCTGATGACACGTTACGGAATAGGTATACAGTCATCTGAGGGTTACAAGGTGAGATGGCCGGGCCTAACATCAGAAACCGATGGGCCTCTGCAGTTCGCTTGCGACGTTCCTGAAGGATCAGTTATCAGGATAATGGCAAGTCCAAAGGATAAACAGATAGAAGCAGCAAGAAGAGCAGCAAGAAATGCAGTTGAAAAGATGGGAGATAAAGAAGTAGCAGGAGCTCTTATATTTGAATGTATCGTTAGAGCTACCATACTGGATGACAGGTTCAAAGAATCAGTTAAAGCGATCAGTGAAGAAATCAATGCTCCTCTACTAGGATTTGAGAGTTACGGAGAAGTCTGCATAGAACGAGGAGAGATGAGTGGTTTCCACAACACAACAACCGTGGTAATGCTTTTACCTAAGTGATAACCAATGGTTACATACAAAGAAGTAGCACAGAAAACTGTGGAGAGAGAGATGGAAGTAATCGGAAAGGAATTAGCGATCAGGGTCGCTAAAGAGACAAATAATTTGGATATCGACGATGAAGGAAACATATCCAGATTAGGGGAGAATAAAAAAGACATCATTGATGAACTGGTAGCAGGTTATCAAGACATAACAGGCGACATAGCGGTCTCGATAATAGCAAGAGCTATCAAGGATATAGGAGGGGACGAACTAGACCTTCCAAAAAGACTTGAAAACAGGATGTGAGGATTTCCCATATCCTCTCTCCTTTCAATTTATTTATCAAAAATAAAGTTTTTTCTAAGAAAAATCAACTTGTATTGAAATCTATCATGATTTAATTAAAAATTACTTTTTTCCACATAATAATTTACTTTTATAAACAAAACTTGTCCTATTTTCTTTATTGGTGAAATAAATGACTGAATTTGCCACGGGCATATGTAATGGGTCAGATGCAACTAAAGTTGCAAAAAAAGCAGTTAGGGATGCAAAAGAAAAGTTGGAAAACAAAAATATCGAATTCTCAATAGTCATAAGTTCGCCAGAATACGACTATAATGATGTACTGGAAACAATAAGGAGAGAAACCGGTAACTCAAAAATAATAGGAAGCAGCTCTATGGGAGAATTCACTGAAGAAGGACCTAATAAAAATTCTGTGGCAGTAGGTCTTGTTTCAGGGGATGAAATAAGTTTTTATAACGGGATAGGAGAAAATTTCAGGGAAGAACCCGATCAAGCTATAGAAGAAGCCGTTAGCCAACTCCCTGAAAAAGTAGAAAACCCGGAAAACAGCGCAATATTAAATTTCCACGATGGACTAGCAGGAAGAGGGACAGAAGCAGTATGGAACACTATAGGAGCCCTGAATCAAGATTTCAAGATGGCTGGAGGATCTGCAGCAGATGATTTCAAACTTGAAGAAACAATGGTGTTCAAGGATGAAAAGGCGGAAACCGATGCAATTGTTCTAGGTTTGATACAATCAGACAAACCTTTCCAAATAGCTGTAGCCCATGGACATAGTCCTATAACCCCTCCACTTGAAATAACAAAAGCTGAAAATAACGTGATATATGAATTAGACGGTGAACCCGCCATAAAAAAATGGAAAAGTAAGATAAAAAAAGATGCAAAAGAAATAGGTATATCTACTGAAGATGCTGAGAAAGGAAGTCAAGAACTTGCCACGCTTCTGGTTATGTATGAATTCGGAACCAAGGTAAAGAAGTGGAAGGGTATGGAAAACGAGTCCGATTACAAGGTAAGATGGCCTGGTCTTACAAACAACACGGACGGACCAATGTACTTGGCATGTGATGTGAACGAAGGAACTGATCTCTACATCATGTCAGGATCCAAAAAAGAACAAATGAAAGCGGCAAGAAGAGCTGCTAAAATCGCAAAAGAAAACATGGAAGAAGAAATAGCCGGTGCATTAGTATTTGAATGCGGAGTAAGAGCTAAAATACTTGGAGAAGATTTTGAAAAAGCTGTAAACGCTGTAAAAGATGAGATAGATGCTCCAATACTTGGATTCGAAACTTATGGAGAGATATGTGTTGAGGAAAATCAGATGAGCGGTTTCCACAACACAACAACCGTGGTAATGCTTATACCCAAATGAGGTGATAAAATGGCGAATTATGAAGAAATAGCTGAAGCTGCTGTGAAGAGGGAGATGGAAATAATAGGAGAACAAATAGCTATCAAGATAGCAAAAGAAACAGAAGGCATAGAAATTGATGATGATGGAAATGTTGAAAACATAACGGGAGAAGGAAAAGAAGTTATAGGTAACTTAGTATCAGGATACGAGGATAAAGTCGGAAAAGTTGCTGTAACACTGATATCAAAAGCCATCAAGGAAGCTGGAGGAGCCGAACTCGATTTACCTGCAAGGATCGAGGAAAGAATGTAAGAACTCAAGAGACAAAATCGTTTCCTCCAAGATAAAACCTAAGTTCGATATCTTCACCCCTAGAAATGCCTATCCTGCCGCTTCTCTCAACAGGTTCTTCATGACAGCCTTCCTCAATTCTTAACGTTCCTCCAAGAGCGCTTTTGCCATTAAAATATTCATCGATACCAAAGGCCTGTGTCAATTTACCCGGGCCGTTTGTAAGTCCCTCAACACTCTCTTTACCCCTTAAAACCTTCATATCTTCGATGCCTTTTAATGGTTCAACAGCTCTTATGAGAACCGAACCGACTGTATTCCTCCCTGCAGTTATATTAAGCATGTAGTGAACACCGTAACTCAGATAAATAAAGAATTTACCGTATGTCTCAAACATCAAACTGTTTCTAACATTTCTTCCTCTAGATGCAAAGCTCCCAGGATCTTCTTCTCCCAGATAAGCCTCTGTCTCAACCACTCTACCTTTTAAAATCTGGTTATCTTTATGTCTAACAAGTTGACAACCAAGAAGTTTCTCGGCGACATCCTCAGGATTTCCAGAGAAAAACTGTTTATCCATAAAAAACATTTTAAAAGAAAATTTGTTAAAATTACGGTTTTCAGAATTGTTTTGAAAGACACCAGAAACTGTTTATACAACATTTACATATGTCCTAATAGGTTGTATGTCAACACATAAACTAGGACGCTGACAATCAACAATAAACAAAAACTTAGGAACAAGAAACGATGAGAACCGATAAAAAATGGTAAGCCTGGAACCCATAGCTTTCGATTTTGTGGTCATAATTTTGACAGCTACTGCGCTTGGGATGCTTGCTAAAAAGACCAAACAGCCTCTCCTGATAGCCTACCTTTTAACCGGTTTTGTATTGGGTCCTGTACTTCTTGATCTGGTCACGACAACAGCATCAATAGATCTTTTTTCGGAGCTTGGACTAGGTTTTCTTCTGTTTCTTCTAGGAATAGAGATGAAAATCGATGATATAAGAGATATACTCATGCCTGTGACGAGGATAGCAATATTCCAAACCATTTTACAGACCACTCTGGCGTTCATAGTTCCGTATCTACTAGGTTTCACCATGATGGAAACCGTGATAATAGCTCTATGTACTGTTTTCGGTGCAACTCCTGTCATTGTAAAAGTTCTATCTGATAAAGACGAGATAAACAATCTTCCAGGAAAAATAGACGTAGGAGTGCTTATTCTCCAGGATATATATCTCGTCATAATACTCGCTCTTTTCGGAACGGGTATAGTCGGAGATATATCTCAGGCGGGTTTCACATTGGGAAGTATCGGTCAAATCGGTATAACCCTTACAAGAATTTTTGGTCTTATAGCGGTCATATCCGTGGTTTCTATACTTTCATCGAAATACATGTTACCCCACATCCTAAACAGGGTGGCCGAGAACAAAAAAATTATATTTATACACAGCATAATGTGGGCTTTTGCATTCATATCATTCGCTAAATACATAG
Organism: Candidatus Nanohalarchaeota archaeon; assembly: GCA_022729255.1. Classification (GTDB taxonomy): domain Archaea; phylum Nanohalarchaeota; class Nanosalinia; order Nanosalinales; family Nanoanaerosalinaceae; genus Nanoanaerosalina. The sequence goes on from JALDAG010000049.1 coordinate 3,883, forward strand.
GTTTGTCCATAGAGGTTGGAGGATTTCTTGCAGGACTCGGACTTGGACAGATACCTTACAACAAGGAAATAAGGGAGAGGATTAGAACTTTAACCGATTTCTTTTTGATACTCTTCTTCGCAACAATCGGTCTGCAGCTGGATGCCTCGAACTTGTTCGTCTACTGGAGAGAGGCTCTAATCGCTTCAGGTGTTTTGATGGCGGGTAACTTTATCATCATGTTTTATCTCATAGATAGAGAGAAATTCACGCCTAAAACCAGTTTTCTGGGAAGTATAAATATGACACAGGTCAGCGAATTTTCTTTAGTGGTCGGAGGAATAGCGGTTGTAAGAGGCTATGTTGGAGAATCCATACTTGGGTATATTAGCATCATGGCTCTGCTGACCATGTCGTTATCAACATATCTGATATATTACAACCAGCAGATATACCACAAGTTCGAAAAGTTTTTGGAAAAGTTCGATTCTGATGATAAGAGCGAT
>JALDAG010000002.1 GCA_022729255.1 Candidatus Nanohalarchaeota archaeon
AAGGCAAAGAAAAAGTGAAAGAGATGAACAAGGCAGATTTCGAGAAACTATTGAACTTTGAAAAAGCTCACCAGAACCGGAAAGGCATGAAAAAGTTTTTGAGAAGTAACATGAGGTAAACATATGGCAGATGACCACATGTTCTTCGCAGACTACCAGGGAGATATAAACCTAGGTTTTCATGGAATAGTATCAGAATCATTCTCTGTTGTTGCCCCGGGGTTCAACAGAGCAGAGGTTTTTGGAACAAAGAAAGTTTTTGAGGGACTTAGGATATCGAACACTGATCTTATAGGATTATTCGCAGCTGGGAACTCCGAAGGTATAATTCTTCCGAACATTGTGTCTGACCATGAAAAAAAGCTTCTTGAAAAAAACGATATAAATTACATGGTTATCGATTCTAAGCACACAGCTATTGGAAACTTGGTGCTTGTAAACGACAAGGGATGTCTAATATCAGAGGTTCTGGAACCTTTCAGAGAAGAAATTTCCGATTTTTTCGGTGTACCCGTCGAGACAGGTGTACTAGCAGGTACTGGAATGGTTGGTTCAGCGGGTTTCGTGACGGAAAAAGGTCTTTTGGTACACAGGGAAGCCGAAAGAGAGGAGCTAGAAATCGCGGAAAAAGTCCTTGGAGTCAAAGGAGATATCGGTACAGTTAATTTCGGTTCTCCGTACGTTGGTACGGGTATAATAGGTAACTCGAAAGCAGTGATGGTTGGGAACAACACTACAGGTCCCGAAACCGCAAGAATCGACAAAGCCCTAGGATTCCTTAAATAACTTATTCTTCCTTTCTACCGTCCTTGTAAGTGATGGTTCTATGAGGATAAGGTATATCAACACCTTCCACAGTGAATCGTTTCTTGAAAGACTCTCTCAGGTCTCTGGCAGCCTCCCATGCATCTCCCCTGGTCTTACCCCATATAAAAGCTTTCATGATTATCGCGGAGTCGCCCACTTCTGAAACCAGGACACGGCATTCATCAGTTATGGCTTTCTCGTGTTTTTCTATCTCGTCCATCATGAGTTCACGTGCCTGGTCTATGCTGGACTCGTAACTGATACCTATCTCCACATCGAACCTGGATTTCTTGTTCTTTATGGAATGGTTCATCAGAGATTCATTGATGATCTTAGAGTTGGGGATTATAACCCTGTCGTTTGCAGGAGTCCTAATATATGTGTGTCCAAGAGTGATATCTTCAACTTCTCCATAATCATCTCCTGTTGTAAGGTTATCACCTATTCTAAAAGGTTGGTAACCTGCTATAAGTATGCCTGAAATCATGTTAGAAAGTGTTTGCTGAGCAGCTAGACCAAGAACTATTCCTAGAAACCCTGCTGAGGCAAATAAAGTTATGGATATGGTTCTTAAACCCGGCACCGTGTATACGGCAAAAGATATTCCGATGATGTATATCAGAAGCCTGATGGTCTTTTTCATCATCTTGATGGACGTCAGGTTTATCTCCATCTTCTTGGACTCTTTCTTCTTGAAATGCTTTTCTATGAAAGCTGTTGAAAGCTTGGAGACTATAACAGTTATAGCCATTATGAGAACTATCTTTAACAGCAAAATTATCTCCGCCCTGTAAGGAGCTGCTAACCCTGAAATGTCTGTTAACACTTTTCTACCTCATCATAAGTCAACCGTAATAGTAATCGTTCTGCTCTACAGGTTTCTCGCTACCCTCATCGTCGAGTTCTTCCTCCTCCTCAAGCGGTTCCTCGTCATCTAACTCCTCTTTTTCGTATTCATCGTCTTCATAGGATTCCTCCAAATCCTCTTCGTATTCCTCGTCTTCTTCATCTTTTTCCTCGACATCCCTGTCTATAACCTTTGCGAAAGCGAACTTGCTACCAACATTTTCCACTTCTATTTCAACGGTCTCTCCTATTTCAGTTTCAGGAACGAAAATCACGAACCCGTTGATTCTTGTGATACCATCTCCTTTTGAACCCATGTCTTCGATGGTTACTACAACTTTATCGCCTTCATCTACAGGCTGGCCAAAATCGATATCTTCACTCATAAATAATACACCTTTTATACAAAAGAATACGTTGTTCTGTTTAATAAAATTGTCTAATTTAAAGATTTCCAGGGGAAAGTGGTTTATTTCTGGGAAATAATAATCGGTTTATGTCAGATGAATGCATATTCTGCCAGTTGTTAGATAATCCTGAACAGACTTTGACAGTTCATGAAACAGATGATTTCCGTGCATGGCTTGATATAAATCCACGTGCAAAGGGACACACCATGATTGTTTCCAAAGAACACTTGAAGTCAGCGGAAGAAGTAGGAGAAAAACTTGTGGATATGTTCGAAGTGGCAAGGATAGTTGGCGAAAAAGCTATGAACGGTTTAGGCGCTGATGGGTATTCTATAGTTGTTAACAATGGAGAAGCCGCCGGTCAGATGTTAGATCATTTCTATATGATTGTTTTTCCACGTTTCTCCGATGATGAACGAGCTGGAACTCCTACAGGAGCTATATTCGGACCAGAAGAAGATCTTGATCAGGAAGACTTAAAAGCATTCCAAGAATCGATGGAATCCGCTGATTACAAAGAATACAAAGGTGAAACTCCTCCTCCACCTCTTGACAGAGATTACAGCGTTGAGGAAGAGAAGGGAAGTAAAGAATCTGAGAAAACATTTAAAGATCTAAGGAGAGGTTCAGCAGAGTTCAGGTAATCAGATCTCTTCGATTATATACTCTCTTTTGCCCATACCAATTTTCTCAGCGTGAGATATCTGTCTGCTATAATCTATCCTGCTTTTAAAACCTTTTTCTTCTACCAAGTCAACAGCAGCTTGATCGATAGCAACAGGATCCTCTGATACCAATACACCTATATCTTCTATAATCTTCTCCTGCTTCCTGTTTGTACAGTCACAGTCCCGAGTTATATCTTTAAGAACAGTGATGAAAAGACATTTTTTGTCCTTGAGTGCGCCTTCAGCGTATTCAGCTATCTTTTCCTGCAACTCGATAGAAGAAGAATCACCCCATGGAATCTTGACCGCGTTCTCAGGGCACACCGAGATGCACTGACCGCAACCGATACATTTTTCATGATCTATCTCCGCCTTTCCATTTTTTATGCTTATAGCGTCTTCGGGACAGTTTAGAATACAGGTTTTACAACCCGTGCACATGCTTTTATTGACTTCCAGGTTGAAAGCGTTGTGCATTTCAAGCTTTCCTCCCTTTGAACCGAGTCCCATACCAACGTTTTTCAGGGCTCCTCCGATACCGTTGGCCACATGACCCGTGAAATGGGTCACAACCAGAAGGGAACTGTAATTCTCAAGTTTTTTCCCGATCTTGACATCTTCAAAATATTTCCCGTTTTCGATACTGATTTTGTTTTCCTCGGTTCCGTTCTGACCGTCCGCTATCACTATATTTCCAAAGTTAAAACCGTTGTCCTTCGCTACTTCTTTGTGTGTGTCAGCAAACGATCTGTCACCTTTGTAGAGAACTGTGCAGTCCATCAAGCATTTTTGTTCTGCAGGGATTTTTTTGTAAAGTGTTTCAACGAACCCTGGGTCCAGGTGTGTGTCGCTTTTCCTCTCTCCAAAGTGCAGTTTTAAAGCCACAGAGTCTTCGGTTTCGAACTTTTTTTCGACAATCCCACCAATTTTTTCTTCCAGGTCTCTGAGACCGACGTTCTTGTTTATCCTGTGTAGAAATACTTTTGACATACAACATTTTTTCAGGTGTGATTGATAAAAAGTTTTTCGAAATATCAATTCAGGTCTGTAAATATTTCAACTGATTCTGTTTCACCCGACAAAGTTCTTATGTTCGCCGGTACCTTTGCCTCGTAATCGTAAATCCCGTGTTCTCCCTCGGTATTTGGATTAACCTCTGTTATGAACACCAGATCCTGACTGCCGTCATAGGGCTCTCCCTGACTTGTGTCGTAAAGTATCCCTGTCTGAAAATCTTCTGTAATAGTTGAATTAACTACAGGTACTTCACAGACTTCATCATCGCTGATAATGAAGCAATCCGTTTTGTCGGGTGTTCCATCACCTTCTTCATCCCATAAATCCTCTACTGAATCATTGTGGTTTGTTATGCCGAGAGCATCGTCTATCGTTTCTAGAAAGCCTGTTTCAGTCGGTGCTTCGAGCTGACTGAATGAAATATCAGAATCTATATCAGCGAATAAAATGTTTCCTTCAGGTTCCTGTCTCAGCCAAGTGTTGAACTCAGAGTCATCGGCTCCAAGCCTAACAGTTTTTTCGCTGCCGCCATAAAAAATGTTGTAACTTGAGACATCAACGAGTTCTGTCAGAGCTTCTTCTTCATCTGAACCTGGTTCGGCCGTAACTCTGTTCGGTCCCTGCACGAGTTTTTCAGTGAAACTCACGTTTTTTGTTTCCCCAGAGTCCAGAGTAACTGATTCTGTAGAGTAAGAAAGGAACTCCCATTCTTCACCGTATTCGTCTATTGAAAGATTTATCTCTATGTTTTCCGCTGTTAGATCACCTGTATTAGTTGTTTCTGCGATTATTGAGGTATCCTGATTTTCTACAATCCTGTCTTCAAAGTATAAATTATTTAATTCAACCGTGGGAGGTTCGATGACTTCCAAATTTCTGGATTCGTAGTCATCTTCTGTTTCTGCTTTTTGTTCATATTCTCCTGGTTCTTCTTCAACAGTGTATTCGAATTCAACGGTTTCACTACCTCCTGGCTCAAGTTCCAGTGTAACCAAGTCTTTAGTATCTCCTTCAACCTTGTAAATGATCTGTTGCTCTCCTGTTACACCACCTGTGTTTTCTACCGTTGTGTTAGGGTATATGGTTCCGTCCTGAACTGCTGTGTCAGGCGCCTCGAAATTTATTATTTCAAAATAAGGTTCAACAACTTCTACAGTATAATCTTCGGCTTCTCCATAGAAATCATCGTTATAGGGATCCGTCTGGTACTCATCAAACATCAAGAAAGCTCTCAGCCTTGTTTCTCCAAGTTCTGCGTCTTCGGGAATAGTTAATGTTCCTGTGACCTGACATCCATCACTACCTGTTTCACAGCTACCTATATCATGGCTTCCCTGGTCGAACTCTATGTTTTGGTTCCAGTCACCGAAAACGTTGAAGTAGTGGTCATCTCCTGAGAACTCTGATTGAGATTCCATGGTGACATCATAACTACCTCCTGGCATTACGAATGCTTTTTGACCAATTTCATCGTATGTGAAGTCGGCATAACCTCCATCGTCTCCTGAGGAATGGGAGATATCTGTCAACTCAAAATATGTTATGTGCTCGTACTCTGTGTCACCCACTGCTATCTCATAACCTCCTATCTGGACCTTTGTATGGCTAGATTCATCATCTGTATGGATATAAACGTCATATATTCCTTCATCATATTCTTCAGTGTCAAAATTATAAGTATGGGTGGTCACAGCTCCACCGTCAAGGGTTATCTCTTCTTCATCGACTATGTTGTTGTCAAATTCCATCTCTGTCAACTGTGTGCCCTCAAGGTCTCCAGTGTTGTTTATCTCAGCCGTCACTTCCAACATTTCCCCTGGATCAGGATTATTGGAGTCTATAATGTCGACCTCGAAATACCCGAGTTCCCCGATGAGCACATCTGTGCTGTCCGAACTGTCCTCTGATTCCACCACTGCCTCGTATTCCCCGGGCTCTTCTGTCGTGTCGTAGAAAAACGTGTCTGAATACACATCTCCAGATTCTAGATAGATGTTCTCAATCCTTTCCACCTCTTCATTGTTAAATATAAGCAGTATATCCTGCTCATCCTCAATATCTCCCACGTTCTCAACATCAAAATCGATTTCAAGAGTTCCTTCTTCATCTATAGGGCTGTTATCCCCTGTAATATCGACCTCGAAGAAAGGTTCCTGACCTTTTACGATGTTCGCAGTGTCATAATCATCATCAGACGATACGTTGACCTCATAAGTGCCGTCATCCTCTGTTGAAACGTCCTTGGTGAATTCCAAGGTACGAGTTTCATCTTCCTGTACCAGGAAGTCTTCCTCGACATCATCAAGATCATTATCAAAGTAGAACTCTATGTCCTGTTCCCCGTCCATCGTACCAACGTTCTCAATCTCAGCTTCAATTTCAAGATAGTTTGCTACAGGGCTGTTGGTCGATGTTATGTCCACCAAAAAATCCATGTTTCCAACGAAAATATCTCTTTCATAAGAATCATCCTGAGTCTCAGCTGTATGAGTATAGTAATACCCTCCTTCTTCTTCTACAGTATATTCAGGTGTCATAGTGTATGTGTCTCCAGGATCAAGGGTTTCAGTTTCCTCTGACACTGTACCTCCATCAAACATGTAGGTTATCTCTGCTGTTCCTGAAAGCTGTCCCGTGTTTTCTACGGTTATCTCGGGCTCTATTGTTTCACCCTCCAGAATCTCGGAAGGAGAATCAAAATCGATAACCTCGAAGTTATCATCCTGTATATCGATGGTGTAGTCATGAACCTGACCGAAAAAACCTCCTTCATCAGGATCATCGTGGTACTGATCGTACCTGAGTATCGACCTGAGTCTTGTTTCTCCCAGTTCTGCGTCTTCGGGAATAGTTAATGTTCCTGTGACCTGACAGCCATCTCCTTCTGTGGTACAACTTCCTATGTTTTGACTTTCCTCGAACTCCATGTTTCCTTCCCAGTCACCGAAAACGTTGAAGTAGTGTTCATCACCGTAAAAACCTTCCTCGGACTCCATAACAACGTTGTATGTGTTACCTCGTTCCACAGTTGCGACCTCTTCTGTGAAATCTATGTATCCATCTTCGTCGTTCTCATTAGTATTTTGAATCTCTTCGATTTCGAAATAACTCATATACTCGTACGAAGGATCGGCTTCAGGCCTGGAATAATCTCCCACTCTTATGTATCCGCTGTCAGATTCATCATCAGACCTTATGATGTACTCGTAACGATCTTTCTCATCAGGAACAGTATGCTTGAGGGTTTCAGTAACGCTTTCTTCTGGTTCGAGTTGGATCAATGTTGAGTTGACCACTTCTCCATCGAATAACAGTTCCAATTCCTGTTCGCCCTCAACGTCTCCCGTATTGAAAACCTCGAAATCCACTTCAAGTGTTTCGGAAACATTTAGAGGTCCGTTGTCACCTATTATAGATACTTCGAAAATATCAGGGTTTATAACATCGATTAGCTGGGATTCGGAATCATCAGAAGTGGTTATCTCCTCTATGTAATTTCCAACTTCGACATCTGATGTGTTGTAAGAGAAGCTAGTGGTGATGGAGTCTCCGGGTCCTAGAGAAATCGTTTCAGTATCTATTTGTTCCCCGTCGAAATAGTATCTCACGGTATCTGAAGCAGGTGCTTCACCTGTGTTCGTTATAGTTGCAGAAGCATAAGCATATTCTCCCTTCACGACTTCATCCATGGTCTCCATTTCAGTTATAATAAATTCGCTGTCAACTATCTCCACCGAAAAGTCCTGAGCTTGACCCTCAAGATCTTCAAGATAAGGGTCATCTATGTAAGATGAAGCATCCACGAAAGCTCTCATACGGGTATCTCCCAGCTCAGCGTCCTCATCAACCAGAAAGGAAGAGGTCACATCGCAAGTTCCAGCACAGTCCTCAAGGTATATAGGGTCGTTGAAATCTATGTTTTGATCCCAGTCGAAGAAAAGCGTCAAATGGTGATCACCCCATCCTGGAGCATCATCCGTTGTGATGGTTATATCATATGTTTCGCCTCTTGCAAGGACAGCTTTTTCACCTATAACACCTTCTGTGTAGTCTATATAAATTGAATCTTCATCTTCTGGCTCTATCTCATTGCTGATTTCTTCCAATTCAAGATAAGATATGGTGCCATCGTCGTCACCAGCAGGAATATCATAAGTACCTACCTGAACTGATACAGAGTCATAACTGTCTTCCGTCTCCACAGTTATATCGTAGACGTCTTCAGGATCGCCTGTGGTATCATAATCAAAGTTGAACGTTTGTTGGTCTCCTCCATCTAATATCACGTCCTCCTCAACATCCTCGATATTTCCATCGTAAAAAAAGTACACGTCTTTTTCGGCTTCTGCATCCCCCAAGTTTTCTACATCAACCTCCACAGTAATAACATCTCCTGGATCAATATCTGGAGGAGAAATGCCTGTTATATCGACGTGGTAATATGCTTCATCACCGATAAGAACAGTTTCGGTGTCGGATTCGTCTTCTGATTCAACTGTGACATCTCTGTAACCTCCATCTTCTTCACTGGTAGTATAATTGAACTCGATGTACTCCTGTTCTCCTCCTTCAAGCTCCAAACTTTGGGAACCTTCAAGAGAACCTTCAAAGAAGAAATCTATTGATTGTTCTTCTAAAAGACCTCCGATATTCTCCACCGAAGCGTTCACAGACAAAATGTCGCCAGGATCTGTCTCACTGGTATTCATGATTTCCACTTCGAAATAAGGAGCGTCTCCTATAACAACAGAGGTCGAATCCATATCATCATCCGTTGATATGTTCACCCTGTAGTCGCCATCAAGATCATCAACTTCTTTGGTGAAAAAGAAGGATTCCGTCTCTCCAGCATCTATACCGGCCCTGTCTTCAGGTATTGTTTCTTCCAGACTGTGATTGAAATAAAAATCGATTTCCTGCTCTCCGTATATATCACCGGTGTTTTCTATTACCGCTTCAACCTCCAACTCTCCTTCCTCGACAGGAGAATTAGTGATTATATCTGAGACCTCAAAATACATGTATTCGACTATTATAGGTCTTTCAAGCTGTTCAGAGCTGGTTTCCACACGGTGCTCGTACTCGCCTCTTTCCTCATCGACTTCATCATATACAAGTGTGACGGTTTCTTCCTCGTCTGGCCCTATTGTTACGGTATCTGAATCCACTTCATGATCGTTGAAATAATAAAATATTTCTTCTGAACCCTCATAGGATCCATCGTTTTGGAGAGTTACTTCGACCTCCAGAGATGTATATTTCTCAACTTCATTTGGAGAGTCGAAAGAAGACATTGTTATATCTGCTACCTGTTCTATCACTTCTCCATCTTCACCACTCTCTCCCATCTGAGAACCGCTTCCCCCGGATCCTCCTGAAACAGAAAGATCTCCTGAATCTTCAAAACTGGAAGTTGTCAACTCTATTATTCCTCCGTCTCCTCCATCTCCTCCTATACCTGACGATCCTCCTGCAGGACCTCCTGATCCTCCTGATCCTCCTCTACCACCTTCAGCCATAACTTCTCCAAAGATGTTTAGTTCAAAATCCGCAACTATATTTATGTTTCCTGCATCTCCTCCTTCTCCTCCGTCTCCCCCATCCCTGTTACCTCCAGCATCTCCTCCGTCTCCTCCGTCTCCTCCATCCGAAGAAACTGTTCCATATATGTTTACCTCTTCTGCAACAAAATCTATATTGTATCCGTTTTCTCCATTTCCTCCAGGTCCTTCGTCATCGTGATCATCACCCTCCTCTCCAGATCCGTCTAAGTATCCTGAATCAGTGACTTCTATGTATTCAGCTTCTATGTTTACTCCTTCAGGGCATACATCAACTTCTCCATCGATAAAAACTTCGTCGTATTGAGTTATATCGTCACAAATTTCATCTCCATCTCCATAAGTGACTTGTGAACTAACAGAATTAGATAACGATACCAAAAGAGCAAGGGCTATCAAAAGTTTCACAAGGCTGGAGAATTTTGCCATTATAACATCTTTATTACTTAAGGCTGTTTAATTTATTTATGTTTTTCATGTGGTCTAAGAGGAATATGACCCTTTAATCCAGTACCAAAACGGTTTTATTGTTACTTTAGAATAGTATACGATGGGAGGAAGATACATAAGGTATTCATAAGACTAGTTGGTAATTTCTTTAAATGATATAAAAATTTTTGTTACAAAGTAATTTTCTATGGAAAAGAACAACTACTTGTTCATATTTGCTGCGGTCTTAATGGTATTGATAGCTGTGCTTGCCACAAACTTATTTGAAAGAGAAGAGACGAATCCTGATGTGATGGCTTCTTTTTACCCGTTTTATGATATAACCCAGCGAATTTCAGGAGAGGAAATCGATGTTGAGCCATTGGTACCTCCTGGAACAGAACCACACTCTTTCGAGCTTTCTCCAAGTGACAGGATGAAAGTGGAAGACGCTAAAGTTTTCATTTCCACAGGTGTTTCCTTCGAGAGATGGGAGGAAGAGGTAACAGACAGTGTTGATACCAGGATAGTTGATTCTTCGAAGGGCATAGAACTCTTAGAGGCTGAACATGAGCACAGTCATGACCATGATGAGGGAAATGATCACCATGACCATGATGAGGGAAATGATCACCATGACCATGAGCATTATGGAGATTATGATACCCATTACTGGGTTTCACCTACCAATGCGAAGATTATAGCTGAAAACATAAAAGAAGCTCTCATAGAAGAATTTCCAGAGAAAAGCGAAGAAATTGAAAGAAATGCCGAGCAATTTATGGGAGAGATGGATAGGCTGGACGAAGAATTCGAAACAAGGCTTTCAGGATGTGACAAAGATACGATTGTGACAGCTCATGCTGCTTTCGCATACCTTGGGAACGACTATGATTTCAGTCAAGTGCCTATACACGGGATATCTCCGATGTCCGAGCCAACTCCAAGCCAGATAGAAGAGATAATTAAGGTCACCGAGGAAAAAGAACTCCAATACATATTTTACGAGGAACTGGTTGATCCAAGGGTTGCGGAAAATATAGCAGAGGAATCAGGTGTTGAAACACTTGTTCTCAACCCTGTAGCGGGTTCTGTGGATGGAGCTGAAGGATATGTTCCTATAATGGAGAGAAATCTTGGAAACCTTGAAAGAGCTTTGGAGTGTTCGCCATAATGAAAGCGGTAGAAGTTAAAAATGTTTCATTTAGCTTTGGAGATAATACCATATTAGAAAACGTTTCTATGGGTTTAGAGGAAGGTGATTTTGTTGGGTTGGTAGGACCCAATGGTTCGGGTAAAACCACGCTTGCAAAAAACATTTTAGGACTTCTTGAACCTGATAGTGGAAGCATAGAGGTATATGGAAGGTCTCCGAAAAAAGCACAGAAGGAGGGTTTGATAGGTTATGTGCCTCAGCACTACAAGAGAGATCATCACTTTCCAGCTACTGTTGAGGAACTCCTAAGAATTTCTTTGATGTTTGACGGAGTTAATCAGTCCTATGAACTACTGGAGGAGCTTGGGATAAAAAATCATCTTACCGAGAAATTCGAATCGCTTTCAGGAGGCCAACAACAAAAGGTTGTTACAGCTTTATCTCTATTAAAAGATCCTGAGATACTTGTGCTGGACGAACCATCGGTTGGAGTAGATATAAAGTCTCAAAAAGCGTTTTACAGTTATCTTGACCGGATAAGGGAGGACAGAGGCATAACCATCTTGATGATAAGTCATGATATAGGAGCTATATCAAGACACACTGATGAAGCCATTTATTTGAACAAGTCTGTTTGCTGTCAGGCAGATACAAAAGAGTTACCAGGGATTCTTGAAGAGACCTATGGAGATGATTTTAGGCATTACAGCCATGGAGGTCATGACCATGATTGAGATATTTGTGGATTTTTTCCAGTACGATTTCATGTGGAAAGCGCTTTTGATAGGTCTTATGATATCTGTTTCTACGTCTATACTGGGTATATACTTGGTTCTTGAGAAAATGTCTCTTATAGGAGATGGACTGGCCCACGCATCTTTCGGAGGTGTTGCACTAGGATTTCTCTTAAATATAAACCCTGTGTGGACAGCTTTTCTGGTTGCAGGTCTAGGATCATTCGGTATAAACTACCTTGTATCAAGAAAAAAGACACACGGTGATGCAGCAATAGCACTCGCACTTTCTACAGGAATGGCGATAGCAGTTGTTATTATAGGTATTGTTGGAGGTTTCAATGCTGATCTTTTCTCATATCTTTTTGGAAGCATACTTTCCATTAGCTTTATGGATATAGGTTTTACTGCTCTTGTTACTTTTTCTGTTGTCTGCTTCTTCTTTCTAAATTATGATTCCATTATTCAGATGAATTTCAACGAAGAACTTGCAAAGCTTCACGGAGTTAAAACTTCAAGAGTTAGGTATCTATTAACCTTTTTTGTGGCTTTATCGGTTGTGACAGCGGTGAGAGCTGTCGGCATACTTTTAGTAACAGGTCTTATCGTTATTCCACCATTAACCGCTTTACAGATCGCTAAATCATACAAAAACGCAGTAATTCTTTCAGTAGGTGTGAGCGTTTCAGGGATGACTTTAGGGATATTCTCGGCCTACGCTTTAGATATACCTCCCAGCGGAGCTATCATAATCACTTTGATCTTTTTGTTCGTTTTTTCAACGTTTCTATCCGATGATTAGAAAGAATCTTCTTTAAAGGAGGGATGACCAGTCAAGAGATATTTTGAGTTTTCAAAAAGTATCTTGGTTCTATATAGCTACATACAACTTATTTATTACAATAGACCTACCTCTTTTTTTTGAATCGTCTTTTTCTGTTCGGATTTGCGAGGAGATTTTTTTCCAGAAAAAATATTATTTGAAAAAGAGCATCTGTTTTATAAGATTTTATTTTTTTCCATATATGTGGTATCAATGGTTGGTGATGAATTAGCTGAAAGGCTTAACAAGCTTAAAGAAGATTTTGTGGAAAAAGAAGGTAGAGAAGCATATGAAGAGATGGAAAAAAGATATATTGATGGTGATATAGACAACAAAATAGATTTTAAAGCAGCTAAAAAATTAATAGAGGAATTGGAAAGCGAAATGAACAGTAAATAACCCTTTTCTTTTTTTTGATGTAATATTTTATTAAATTATGATATCATTAGATGAGAGTATGGGGGAAGACATTTTAGAAGCGCTCGAGAAAATATCAAAAATGATAGGCAGAGATTTTGAATGGATGATTATAGGTAGTTGTAACATGTTTTTACAAGGTATAGATGTTATACCTAACGATATAGATATAGTAGCCCATGAAGGAAAATTTGAAGCCATAAAGAAGACGTTTTCAGAACACATAAAAAGGGATATTCACATATATGAGGGAACTTTAGGAAAATATCCCAGAATTATCGTTGAGATAGAGGGTGTAGAAGTAGAAATCATGGGAGAGGATGATAACGGAGTATATTTCAAAAACATCTCTGAAGGAACTCTGGAACTAGACATCAGAGGAATGAGATTGAAATGTTTGGAGCTTGAAAAAGAAGCCGAGGTATATGAGATGTTGGGTCAAGAAAAAAGGGTAGAACAGATAGACGAATTTTTGAGAGATAAAATGGCATAAGACTGTCGTGCATTATCCCAGAAATCGGTAAAGGATAGCGATCAAAAAAATCAGGAAACCAAGTACAAGAAGTCTTATCTCGAGCACATATTCTTCTTCGTCCAATTCTCGGATGCTGAAACTGAAACTATCTTCTTCTGTTGAGGATATACCATTTTCCTCCTCAACGCTTATTTCAGCTCCGGAACTATCGCTTTGAAACCTTAAAAAAAGTCCTAAAGAGTTTGAAAGGAGTAAAGAAGAGATCAAAGCAAAACAGATTATTTTTTTCATTTTTAACACTTGAGGGATGCGCCGACCGGGAGTTGAACCCGGGTCGCCAGCATGGGAAGCTGGAGTCTTAGCCACTGGACCATCAGCGCTTGAATTTTTTTGGGTTACTCAAGTTTTTATCTGTTTTACACGAAAATTTTGATATGTCGACAGAGAAAACTTTGAAAAAATTCAAAACCGTAGAAGGCACATTCGAGCTAACTAAACATGTTTTCGGACAGGGCTCACCCACATGCGGTGTTATTTCAGGGGTTCATGGAGACGAATTTCTTGCCAGAAAGGTAGCGGAACACCTAAAAGAGAATTTGGACAACCGCGTATTTAATGGAACTGTGCATATAGTATCAGATGCAAACATATTTGCATGTGATGAGGGAAGAAGGATGACTCCTTGGCCCAGGTTTGAGAAAAACGAGGGAGAGATGAGAGATCTTAACAGGTGTTTTAAAACAGCTTTTGAAAACATGAAATCAAAAAATAAGCTTAACACCACTCAGTTGATAGCAAGAGAGATATTAAGGGATTTCAAGAAATTTGATTTTGTCCTGGACCTACATAATGCTACTTCTGGAGGCTTTAAGGTAGATCAAACTCGTCTCAAGGTTTCAAACGGAATCCCTCAAGAGACAATAATCGAGATGGAGAAGATGGCTAAAAACAGCGGCACAGATTTTGTGATGAGATCAGCACCTTCATGGTTAGGAGGAACTTTATCAAGCATTTTACCTCTTTTAAAAGTTCCTGTAATCACATTTGAAGTTTCTGGAGGTTCGGGCCGCGATAAAAAAGACTTTGAAAATTATATGGGTTATGTGGAGAACGTACTAAAATTTAAAGAGGTGTTGGATGGAGAAAACGTGTTTAAAGAACCATATTTTTTCGATCAGATAATACCAGTGTATTCTGACAGTTATGGTCATCTAAAACTTTTTGTAGAGCTGGGCGAGTTTATATATCCCGGTAAAACCATAGCATTGATCCTTGATGATGAAGGGAACGCTGTTGAAGAAATATATTCGGAACATGAAGGTTTTATAGAGTCCATAACTGACTCTAAAGAAGTCATTGAAGGTTCAAGGATTGTGAATATCGGTTCGAACGGTGAAGGTTTTAAATAAACTGGTTTTCTAATTTAGAGGATATGGAGAAAATAGTTCCTGACATCGTATCTTCAAGCCTTAAACGAGTTGAGCTCCCTGAAACCATTTGTATAGATGGGGAAAGAAGAGAGGTCTCTGAAGGAGATATAGTTGCTGTAAAAATTGTTTCTGAGGGAGGTAGTTATGATAAAGTTGAGGCTATTGACGGTGAAACCCATAAACTTGAAAATGGTATGACCATAATAGGAGTGCTCTGCGAGAGAAAAGCTGTTAAAGGTTTTGTGGGTCTAATGCCTGATGAGGCTAAAAGAGGAGACGTCTTGGATTTTATAGGTGGAGCTGGAGCTATAGGTAAGTGTGTATCATCCTTTGAAGAACTTGGTGAACCATTTTCCGTCGAGGTCTTAGGTTTTCTTGTTAAGGATGGAGAGAAGATGAATGTTAAAGATTTTTCTATAGATATGGAGACAAAACTCAATGGCTGCTCGCCCATAGTAATGGTTTCTGGTACCAGGATGGATTCTGGAAAGACTACACTTGCGTCTAATTTGATAAAAGAACTTTCTGAAAGAGGTTTTTCTGTAGGCGCTGCCAAGTTAACAGGATTCACCAGACAGCGTGATAGGATAAAGATGGAAGAGTACGGTGCAGATGTCAGCATGGATTTCGTTGATGCAGGTCTTTTATCATCTTCAAATAGTTCAGAAGATGTTTTGTGTGCTGCAAAAGGTGTTCTAAATACTGTATCATCTAAAGGAGTTGATGTTATTGTTGTTGAATTAGGAGGAGGTATAATAGGTTATGATAACGTTTTTGAGGTTTTAACTGAAAGAGAAATTGTTGAAAATACTGTATACAATATAGTAACTGTGATGGATCCCGTGGCAGCTTTTGGAGCTAAAAGAATGTTAGGTGAGAAAGACGTCTCTATAGATGTTTTTTCAGGTCCTGCGACAGATACAGAAACCGGAGAAAGCCTTATAAAAACTTTCACTGAAGTCGATGCGTTAAATGGAAGAAAAAAATATGTTAAAATAGCTGACAAGGTAGAAGAAAACCTTTGAAATCAGGCCTTCGAATCCGATGTCTTATTCTTTAGAGCGTTGCTGTAGATATGTTCCATCAATATCTCTGGTATGTTCTCTCCAATAATATCTTCCAGATCAGCTATACCCGGAGAAAAGTTTATCTCTCCGATGTAAAAACCACCATTCTCAGATTCTATTATGTCTATTCCGCAAAAGTCAAATCCACAGAGCTTCGCGGCCTGAACTGCAGCCTCTTTCATCTCTTCAGTCGGTTCGTACTTCTCTCTTTTACCTCCCTGAGATATGTTTGACCTGAACTCATCTTTTCCTCCAATTCTCTTGTATGTGAAAGTTTTATCTCCCACAACAATCATCCTTATATCTTCCCCAGGGTTCTCTATGTATTCCTGTAGGCATATATCTTGTTCGAAGAGTGTCAGTGTATCTATTATAGGTGTAAGATCTGATTTTTCGTTCGCTTTCATTACACCCTTGCCACCATAACCAGATATTATCTTGATTATCACGGGATATCCCAGTTCCTCGGCAGCCCTTTGAGTTTCCTGTGTTGAAAGGGTGTAACTTGTATTGGGGACAGGCAGATTCCCGTCTTCCATAACTTTTATCATGTAGAACTTGTTCGATGCGATTGTTAGAGAGTCTACATCTACCTGTGTGTAAACTCCTTCGGTCTCTAGTATCTCTGGTATGTTCTCTCCAAAAAGCATCTCGTCACCGAAAACTCTGAGAAACACACAGTCGAAATCTGTGAGGTCGGTGGTCTTGTACATGAGCTGTACTCCGTTACCATTGTAAACCACTCTCAAACATTCCATTGGTACGGCTAGAACCGTATCAAAAAACTTTTCAGCTTCTTCCATCAATATATGATGTTGGTCGGATTCTTTACCATATATTATCGCACATCTAATCGTCATCACCCTTTAATACCTTTGCCACCTTACTGAAAACGCTTTTTCCACTTATCTTCTTGAACATTTCCAGGTTCAACTCTGGTTTCATCTGCACAATAGTGTCATCTACTATTCTAGCCCGACATATATCAGCACCTATGGATTCAGCGGCTTTCCTTATTTCTTCTTTCTGATCCGCTGATATGGTATGATAAGTTCTTGTCACGTCTTTATCCTCCCATTCACCCTCTAGTTTTAGAGATATTATCGTTCCATCGATATAGAGAATGTCGAAGATAGCTCCATCTATATATTCCTGTGTTAAAAGATAGTTTTTACCGTACTCAATTCTATCGGCAAACTTTTGAAGTTCATCAGCATCATCTATCTTTGCGATATCTTTTCTATTGAAATTTTCGTACATCTTGGCCACCGCGGGAAATTTAATGTTTTTTTCCACGGAAGTTAGGCCTTTTTCACTCGGTACTGCTATAGTGTTAGGTATTTTTGCTCCTTTCTCCTTCAGTACTTTGAAGAGGTAGTGTTTTTTTGTTAGTATGTGGAATGTGTTGGGTTTAAGATTAGCGTTAACGCTTTCCTCCTGAAGAGCTTCAAGCAGAACCCTTGAATATATCGATGCTTTTGGTTCTGGATCAAGGTATACCGCGTCAAAATCTTCTTTGATATTTCTGTCTTTCAGCTTGACCTTTGGATCTGTACCGGAATTTATCGAAATATCTGCAAGTGAGTGGTATTCAACATTTTCGAACTCTCCTTCAAAATCTTCAAATTTATCGGGTTTATTCGTCAGCACTAGTAAATTCATCGAGCTTCCTTTCACCTCCTTTTTTTGAATCGGCTTTCCACACCCTTCTAACGTTTTCCGAGTTCCATTTCTCCAAGAAATCATCCGCTGATTCCGGGAAAACGTTTTTGAGTATTCTTCCACTTCTCATTATTTTTCCAAGCTGGAGCTCCAAGTTTTTCGATAGTTTTTCGTAGAAACCGATATCTGAGTAGATAAGGTTGTTATCTATCCTCCAGTAAGCCCTTGTATCTTTTGGTGCGAGTACAATGTATCCTCTTTCTCTTCCCTCGAACTCTGACATAGCTTCTCTTAGCTCCTTGTCATCCACGTAGTATACTCCTCCTGTTCCTGTATGTGAACTTGGATCGATTATCAGTATTTCTTTACCTTCCACACCCATGGCAAGACTGTAATGGCCTTTGGATGCGTTTGGGAAAAGCACAGGTTTTGCAAAGTTTGCAATTATTAGTGCTCCGTCATTGAACCATGTTTTGAACTCCTCGCTCAGATCAGTTATATTCCTATTTTCCACAAATGCTCCTCTGACACCCTTGCTGGTAAGCTGTTCAACAGCATTTATGAGTTCAGGAGGTTCAACTCCCTTGTTGAGCTCGGTTCCAGAAACCTTTGCTAATCTCTCCTGACTTATACTGTACCCAAAAACTGCGAGAGCCATCTCAGCTGATGCTGGACCACAGTAAGAAGGTTCCTGAGCAACAAAATAGTTCTTTATATCTTCAAGTGTTTCTATATCTGCTTTAACCCTCTTGAACATTATGTTTTTGTCCATGAGGTTCTTGTTCGGCGTTACCATGAAATAACCTTTGTCGGTGGCTATGGTGGTTGAGAACGTGGATATATCCCTTATTTCTCCGGATTCACCGTCTATCTTCACGTTGTTACCTCTTTTAATCACATCAGATGTTCTGAGATAAATCTGGCCAGCATAATTTTGAACAAGGTTTTTAAAACCAAAGAAAGCAAGGAAACCTAGTACTACAACCACGGTATAAGAAGCAGCTCTTAAAGTGGTTTCAATTATCTGTGTGGGCACTCCTAACTGTGTTATAGCGATTTCCAAAGCTACAAGGTAAAGAAAAACTTTTAAAGTCTTGAAAAATATATCTATACCTTGTGAAGCAAATCCCATGTCTTTTGCATACTTTTTAAGGCCTAAAGTCTCAAGAAAACTTTTTAGAAAGTTTATCAATATGTTTATGAGTATAAAACCCAGTATGAATATCAAGGTTGCGGAAAGTATGGAAGGTATGTAGTTCAAAACCTGTGTCAACAACTGATTAGTGGCGCCCGCATTTATGTATAGAAGGGCGATAACAATTGTGACAACAGAAATCGTGTACTCTATGTATTTGTAAGGGGTTCTCGTTTTTTCTCTTTTTATCTCTTCAACACTTTCACCTTTTCTGTACTTTGAAATTTTCTTTGCAACTTTCACAAGTACCTGCGCCATCAAATAACCTAACAACAATATGAGAAGCGTTATCGCTATCTGAACTATAATAGGCTGTTCTGCTCCTAGAGCTACTTGATCTAAATTAATTGATCGTAAAAAATCTATCATCTTTTTGTTCCCCCCAGAAATATGATTTATCTTTGCTCATTTAAAACCTTTCTGAAACTACTTGGTTATTCCATATCCGACAAGACGCCATCTAGATCCTATCCTCCTTGATATGGCAACTCTTTCTCCTTTTTCGACACAAACAGGTCTGTTGAGCGTTACTTTAACATCACTGCCTGCCTGAGTAACAACACCTGATGTCTTCGCTGTTCCAACGTTTAGAAGGAGTGGTTCTTTCTCTTTGATGTTTTCAACTTTTTCAACGTCTTCTGAACCTACAGCTCTATCTAACAGCGTTACTTTCATCTCTAATTTATTTTTTACATCCGGTAGCTTGTCTTTTTTACCCAAAATGTTTCCGGCTAAGTTATCTGATTTTGTGAGAGCAGGATCAAGTTCTGTCTCCACTGCTGATAATCCTCCTGGCTTTGCAACCTGAATTGATTCTCCTCCACTGATAATATTGGTTATAGTTGTGTTTATAGGCTTCCATTTCTTACCGTCTTTTCTTCCTGGCCTTATCTCTATCTCATCTCCTTTTTTGAGATGTCCTTTTATCACTGATCCTCCTAAAACACCTCCTTTCAAATTCTTTATGGATGTTTCGGGTTTGTTTATATCAAAGCTTCTGGCAACTAACATCTGAGGATCTGCTTCCTCATCCCTTTCTGGTGTGGGTATAGTTTCCTGAATAGCCTCTATGAGCTTGTTTATATTTGTACCGTGCTGTGCTGATACCGGGATTATGGGAGCATCTTCTGCTGTGCTTCCCTTTATGAACTGTTTTATCTGCTTGTAGTTCTTTATAGCGTCCTCCTTTGAAACAAGATCTATCTTGTTCTGAACTATAACTATATTTTCTACGCCTGCTATGTTCAGGGCTTCGAGGTGTTCTCTTGTCTGAGGTTGAGGACATTTTTCTGCAGCAGATATAATTAAAATAGCTCCGTCCATGATGCTTGCTCCAGAAAGGACGTTTGCCATAAGTGTCTCGTGACCTGGTGCATCAACTAAAGAAACTGTTCTCAGCGTATCCGTTTCTCCACCGCACTCGCATTCTTCATCTACGGTATATTCATCACAATCCTTGCATCTCCTTAGAACCACATCGGCATAACCTATACGGATTGTGATACCTCTTCTAAGTTCTTCGGAATGTTTATCAGTCCATTTACCTGAAAGAGCTCTTGTTAAAGTGGTTTTTCCGTGATCTACGTGGCCCACAAGCCCTATGTTTACTTCAGGTAACAGGTTTTTTGACATGTTTTAGCTCTCTTCTTCGGTTTTTTCCGAGTTTTCATCTTCTTTTAAAAGTTCCTCTATATCTTTTGAACCCTTCTCAGTAACCTTCGTGTTTAACTGAATTATGTCGTCGGAGACGGTGTTACCTCTCATAGTTTTCCTTCTTTTCTCACCTTTTTCAAGTTTCCTGACTCCTGTACCGCCTTCTACAAGCACCTTTCTTCTTGCTGTTCCAAG
The DNA here is from genome assembly GCA_022729255.1 of Candidatus Nanohalarchaeota archaeon. Classification (GTDB taxonomy): domain Archaea; phylum Nanohalarchaeota; class Nanosalinia; order Nanosalinales; family Nanoanaerosalinaceae; genus Nanoanaerosalina. The sequence continues at coordinate 20,546 of JALDAG010000002.1, forward strand.
AAGGTTTTTCCTCATGGGGAAGCCATCCTTGTCGCTTCCTCCGGTGATCTTGAGCTTGTAACCATCGAGTCCAACAACGCTTCCGTCAAACTCTTGGCCTATCCTCTTTCCATTTACAGCGTTTTTCTGATTTCCATCTATGTCAACAGAATAAGTTTTTCCGTTCTGAGCTCCTATTATTATCTGCATATATTACACCTCTGCTCAGTACTAGAACCTTTCTCGGTTTTTTCCCGGAGCATTCAATTGTTTCCTTTACAAACTTTTTAAATCATTACTTTTTTCCCGTTGGTTTATTATATGGATTTAACTTATTATTTTGTTATGGCTTTTGTAGGAGAGGTCCTTGACGAGGCATGGAAAGCACTTATGTCCTTCTTCGAGTTAGGAGGTTTTTCACAGGCCGACCTGATATCGATAGTTATACTTCTTTTGGTTGGAATAATCGGTGGAAAAGTGATTTCCGAACTGTTGACAAGGCTCATGAAGATGTCGGGTGTAGATGAATTAGCTGTCAAGGTTGACATACAGAAATTTTTGAGGAAGATAGGTTTCAGCGGCTCTTTTTCGGAGTTTTCCGGCGCCTTATTAAAGTATTTTATATATCTTATAGTCTTTTTAGGTGTTTTTAATATACTGGGCTTCGAAGCTTTCATGAGATATCTGCAGGCCATCCTTGGATACATACCAAACATGGTGTTGGCTTTTGCCATATTTTTCGTAGGTTTCGTTGTTTTTTCACATGTTGAAGAGATTATAATCGGTTTTTACAGACAGAAAGGTCTTTTAAACATCATAGATGATGTTGAACCTACCACTCCTTCTTATGTGGTCTTGGCAAGATTTATCAGGGTTTTCGGCGTTTCAGCGGTTCTCATAATAGTGCTAGCTATCTTGGGGGTTGATACAATAATCGTTTACATGATGACTGCGGCTCTGCTTATAGGGTTCGTGACGATGTTTATTGTAGGTTTCAGAGACATATTAAGGAATCTAGGTATTTCGATCTATATGCAGCACTCAGGAACTTTTCTAGCAGGTAAAAAGGTTTCTATCGATGGAATGGAGGGTAAAATAGTTCATGTTACGCCTCTATACACTAAGATTAAACATGGTGAAGGGTTCGTTTACATCCCTAACTCCGAACTTCTTGGAAAAGATGTTGAGTACGGGGAGTGATCAGTCTTGGATAAGGTAGTAGCTTACTACGTTGGACTTTTCCTGAGGATTTTTTCGGGTCTTCTTCTTTTACCCGTCGCTGTCGGCCTTTTTTTCGGGGAGAGCTTTATCGTGCTTGAGGGATTTATAATAGCATCCTTTGTAGCCATACTTTCCGGAGTATTTCTAATATTTGGTGAAAATGGTAAACCTGATGCTGTTCAGGGTATGCTTGCTGCTGTTATAGGTTGGATATGTGCTGTGGCGATTGGAAGCATACCTTTCATGCATGTGCTGGATATGGGTTTTGTGAATGCTTTTTTCGAATCCATGAGCGGGTTTACTACCACGGGCATGTCTCTAATAAGGTCTATGGAGTATGCACCTAAATCTTTAGTTTTTTGGAGGGCTTTTATACAGTGGATAGGAGGTTTAGGAATACTTACTTTTTTTGTAGCCGTCATAGTAAAAGTTGGTGGAGCGGCAACAGCATTAGCTACTGCCGAGGCTGATAAGACAGATTCCGGAAAAATCAGGCCTTCGGTGATTAACTCAATAAAATCTATGTGGTATGTATATATAGTTTTTACATTATTACAGATATCTTTACTCTATTTAGGAGGTCTTAAACCCTTTGAAGCTCTCAACTATGCTCTTACAACACTTCCTACAGGAGGTTACTCTCATACAATAGGAGGTATCGCGGGATTTGGATCTGTCTTCGTTAACTCTGTGTTCGTGATTTTCATGTTTATTGGAGGCACAAACTTTCTTCTGCTCTACAGGTTGACAAAAGGAAATTTAAGTGCTTTTCTGGAAGATTTTGAGTTCAAGCTTTACGTCAAGATAATTCTAGTTGTTTTTACGATAATATCTCTAGACATTTTTATTAATCAAGGAGGTTCCATAGTTTCAGCTGCTGGAGATTCTATTTTCCACACGGTATCCGTGGCCAGTTCAACAGGGTTTGAACTTAGAAGTATTTCAAGCTTTCCAGAAGTATCTAAAATGCTACTGATAGGCCTTATGTTTGTTGGAGGATGTCTTGGATCTACTACAGGAGGAGTAAAGATGTACCGTCTTGGGATACTTCTTAAAATAGTATGGAGGGAGGTCAAGAGCTTTACTCTTCCCAGGTCAGCACTTAACTTTGTATCGGAGGGAGGCGAAAAACTGAAAAATGATGTCGTGTTCAGAATAGTAGCCATATTCTTTCTCTGGTTCTCTATAGTATTTATCGGAGGTCTTATAACGGTTATGTTTTCAGGTCTAGGCATTTTAGAATCTATCCAAGGAATTTTATCATCAATTTCGTCTATGGGTCCTTTATTGATGTCTCAAGAGACTCTTATAGCTTTACCACCTGGCATCAAATTGTTATGGAGTTTTATCATGCTTGCAGGAAGGCTGGAACTTTTGCCTATACTTGTTTTTCTCAATGTTGAGATACTTAAGAGGTTTTCATGATTTTCCAAAACTTGTTTAAGTCGCGGCTATCAGTAATGATATAGTATGTATGTGATAGTTGCAGGAGTTAACACCATATCGAAAAGACTTATAGAGGATCTTGTGGAAAGTCATGATGTGGTAGTTGTGGAGGAGGATCAATCGAACGCTGAAAGTATCTACCATACAGGCGCAACAGTTATAAATGGATCTCCTTCTAATCTCTCTGTTTTAGTTGATGCAGGAGTTTCAAGAGCTGATGTACTTGTATCGACTCTCAGCCAACCCAACAGGAACATGGTGATATCTATGATTGGTAAAAAGTATGGTGTACCTAAAATAGTTGCAAGGGTCGAAGACAAGAGCTATGTGGATATATATAACATGTTAGAGGTAAATACTGTGGAATACACGGATATCGTGTATTCAGAATTTTTGTCTGTGATAGAACATCCATCAATGAGAAAAATAGCTAATGTTGGTTCGGATAAAGAGATAATAGAAGTTTTTGTCTCAGAAAAATCTGTTTTTGAAAACTTGAGGATAGATGAAATAAATGAGCTGGGCAGGTTTCCCGGTGAAAAAGCAGATATAGTCTCTATATTGCGTGAGGACGAAGTAATGGAACCAAAGGATACATTAAGGTTGAAAAAAGGAGATTCAATGATAATAATCGCTGAAAAAGGTGTGAGAAAAGATATCAGCAATATTTTCTAATTCCTCAACCTATCTTCCACCTGGGATTCTTTTTATCCTTTATCTCTATTATCTCTTCCAATGCATTTAGTTCGTTTTGGGAGACATGTTCCTCCAAATCTCTGATCATATAGAGATCTTCTTTTTCTATATCTGTGTAATACGTTTCTCCTTCTTTTACCTGGCGGCCGACTTGTACATCTGTTAGAGATACGGCTACTTCATCGCCTTTTTTTGCTAAGTCAATAGATTCTCCTCCTTCCTGTACTGCTTTGATGGTGCCTAACGTGTCTCCTTTATGAGTCATGAATTTTGATCCTGGTGATATGGAGCCTTCTACGATTTCAACACCTACTACTGCAGGATTCGAAGACCTGAAAACGTGTTCGGGCATTATCCTGAACTTTCCAGGTCTAGAGATTTTCTTCAAGGCGTTCTGAATCTTGTTTTGTTCGATTTCGTATCTCCACTCTCTATAATTGTCTATTAACTCGTATATGATCTCTGAAGTGATGGTTTTCAATCCTTCTCTTTTTCGGTAGCTATCGGCGGACTTTGTCTCCTTCGTGTTGAAACCAAAAACAACTTTAAATTCTTCATCGCAACCTTTAAGCTCTAACAAGTCTTGCTTGGTTATTTTACCGACTTCAGCCTTTGATATAGGTATTTTTTCCTCCTGGAAAACTTTTGAGACAGCTTCAAGACTTCCAAGCGAATCAGCCTTGACTATAGCTCCTCTTGGAACCGTTTTAATTATTATGTTTTCCATCTCCTCTTTTATCTCATTCCTTGCTACTTCGATCTCTTTCTCACTGCTTGCTGTTCTTACGGGTGAACCAGCCATTACATCCTCAAGTTTCTTGGCAGATATCTTAACACCGGAGGCAGGTGAGACTTCATCAAGTCTTTTGAAACTTTTCTCCCTTCTTATCTCAGTTAGAGGTTTGGTTTTCAGGAGAGCTTTAACTTTTGTTTCTATTATCCCGTTTTTACCTCCTAGCAGCAGGATATCGTTTCTTTTAATTGTTCCATCATAATGTATCACGTCGATGGTGGTTCCCATGCCCTTGACCTCATTCACTTCAAGCACAGTCCCCTTTCCTATCCCTTCTTTGATTGCTAAGTTGTCCGCCAAAAACTTTTGAGAAAGTCCTGATATAAGCATCAAAAGTTCCGGTACTCCTTCACCGGTCTCTGCTGAGATAGGAACCACACCAATTTTTTTCTGAAAGTTGTCGACCCTGTCGAATCTTTCACAGACTATATCATAATCATTTAAATCTCCCATGATCTTGTATATCTCTGTGTCCAACATCTCCCTAAGTTTTTTTGACTGTCTCTTGAAGTTCTGGGTCCAGCAAACCTTCTCGGTCTTCCAACCCGGAAGCCTGTCTATCTTGTTCAGGGCGATGATGAAAGGAGTCTTTGAATCTTTCAGTATTTCTATGGCCTCTCTTGTCTGGGGTTGAACACCGTCTTCTATGTCTATCACTAAAACAGCTATGTCTGATAGACTTCCTCCTCTTTTTCTAAGTGAGGTGAAAGCTGCGTGGCCAGGCGTATCAATCAATAGAAGTCCTGGTATTGTTAATTCTGTATCCATGCTTTCCAGAACGTCACCGCAGATGTTTTTTATCTTTTCTATCGGTACTTCTGTAGCCCCGATCATCTGAGTTATTGAACCCGCTTCTTTCTCAACTATTATAGAACCTCTTATATAATCAAGTAATGTGGTCTTACCGCTGTTGACATGTCCTAAAACCGATATTATTGGTTGTCTTATCTTTTGTTTTTTTTCGGCCATCCTTCCACCTCTCCTAAAAAGTTTTATTTAAAAAACTTAAAAGTCTTAACAGTTTTTTTCCTTCTACATCGATAAAAAAGAAACTAATTTGATGTTGAGAAAGCGGAGAAACAAAGTTTCGAAAAGGTTTGTATGGAGGAAAGGTTTTTCCCTTTCCCCCTGTCAAACTTTTAGTTTGATTATGGACTGTAGAGGTTTTTCTTTTTTTCACCTCTTCGGACCTCTTTTAGCCGTGTTTTTCAGCTTGTAACAAGGACCGGAGGTTTTTCGACCGTCTTCTTCACAAGAGGCCTAACTCCTCAGGTAAAGATTGGACGGGCTACTGTTTATTCACTAAAAATTAATATATGGTTTGTGTCTTTTTCCACCTATTTGTCCATATTTTAAGACAGTTTTCAAGGTTTTTTTGGGTGTCATCTTTCAACACCTCTAATTCCAAAATGACATCTATAATTTATAAGTGTATTGTTTTTACTGTTAAGGATTAAAATTTGTTAACCTTTTTTGTTTTGTTTTTAACTTTTCTCACGCATTCATAGTTTGCCTGGTATGTCATCAAGGGTTGATTGATAGCTGTTTTGTTTTAAAATCCTGACTGATTAAACATAATAAAGTTGAGATTAATAACTGAATTCTAGTGGCAAGGCGGGGTAGTGTAGTGGACTATCATTGCACGCTGGGGGCGTGTAGACCCGGGTTCAAATCCCGGCCCGGCCAATCGGTTTCTCTATCAGAAAAATTCGAGTCCTCTCTGAACGGGTTTTTGAACAACCTTTCCAGAAGTCATAACCATTGAAATTCTTTCAGTAGAAACTATTTGACCTTTTACAGATTTTATTGTTCCTGAGAGCCTGCCTTTACGTCTTATATTGGTACTTATCTTTTCAGGGTAAATTGTTTTATCTCTTAGATCCACGATTTTTTCGTTATAACCGTTTTTATCCAATACATCCTCCAAAATATTTCCTTCAGATTCTTCAACTTTTTTATCTTTCCTTATGCTTTGACTTATACCCTTGGTTTCAGTTATCGATTTTTCCTTTTTCAATGCTTCTTCAGAGCTTAAATCCGAATGTATCTCAGCACCGAAATCAGCTCCCTGTTCTATCCATCTTCTCTCCAGTTTTTCGCTCCTGGTAACCCCGACCTTCACCGACCGACCTGCCTGGACGAGGTATACTGAAAACCTTTTTTCGGTGTCAAGACCGTTCATGCCTCTGACGTAACCTGTGTATATATCTTTTTTCTTACAGCTAAAACATTGATTACCTTTTTCTATATCTCTATAAGCAGGACATGGATTTCTGGAGCCTATGTCATTATAATAGCCTGTGCATTTTCTTTTGTTTGTCACTTCAAACTTTATACTATCGCCTGATCTTAGTTCTTTTCTGGTGAAACCCGTCTCATCTACTAAAAGCAGGTCTGCCATCCACTTTTTATCTTTCTTCCATTCGACTTTAACTATAGAAGACATTTCTAAGAATTTTTTTCCTAAGAATAAAAAAATTGAATAGAGGAAGGTTTTTTTTATTAAACCTTCTTGTACTGAGAAATTGCTTCGACCTGGTCTTCAGTGGTCAAGAATACTGTTCTGCAACAGTAATTTTTGACACCTAGTTCGTCAAGTACTTCTCCAGCATCCTCACCGTTTTCTGTTCTTTCTTCGAACTCTTCCCACTTATCTCCGATGACTCTTCCACATGAAAAACATCTTACTGGTATGATCATAATTTAAACCTCTAACGGTAAGATTTCTGCTGTTTATGCCTTGCTCCTTTACTGGACTGGCTCGGCTTTCTTGTTTCGGTTCTCCTGTAATCTTCAACTAGAAGATGTCTGTCGTACTCCAGGTATTTATCCTTCAACTTCTTATCGTCGGAATGCTCCACAAGAGCCCTTGCAATAGCCATTCTAACGGCTTCAGCTTGACTCTGAATGCCGCCACCCCTTACATTGACATCTATGTCAACTTCTTCTGCCAAATCACCGGCTATTTTAATAGGTTCCTGAATTCTTAGTTTGGTGGTTCTTGTCCAGGAACTCAAAGGCTTTTTGTTGATTCGAAGCCTTCCAGAACCTCCTTCTTTTAGTGTTGCCCTGGCTTTGGCGGTCTTTCTTTTTCCGTTTGAATTTATTACCATGATTATGCACCTAATTGATCTGATATTTCTTTGATGGTTATGAAGTTTGAACCCCTTAGATCCTCTTCTAGGGCTTCTTGAAATACCTTTGCATCGCCTTCAGGTTCTTTAGCATATGTTTTGACATTTTTTAGCATATTTCTTCCCTTCTTGTTATTTGGAAGCATGCCTTTTATAGTCCTTTTAACTATCTTTCTTGGATTCTTTGGGAAGTAAGGTCCGTGATCTCGGCTGCCTCTGTTGTACTTCTGCCTGTAAGTCTCAACGGTCTGCTTTGGACTTCCTTTAACGATGACCTTTTCCGCATTAAATATATGCACTTCTTTTCCTTTCTTTAGTTCTTCTACTGTTGATGTTGCGAGTCTCCCTAAAACGTGGTTCTTTCCATCTATATCCATTTTAATACTCCTCCTCACTTCATTATTTTTACTTGGTTTCCTTCAGGGTTTTTCTCGACAAGATCTTCTATAAACATAGTCTCTCCGACCTCATCTATAGATTCTTTGGCTTTCTTGCTGAACTGAAAAGCCGCTACTTCAACTTTTTTGTCCAACCTACCTGATCCCAGTACCTTCCCTGGTACAAGCAAAGTATCTCCTTCTTCAGCATATCTCTGTAATTTAGATATATTTACTTCAACCCTGTTTTTATCCGTTTTCTTTAATTCTTCAGCTGCCTTTGTGTACACTCTGGCTCCTTCTTTTCTTCCTGCCTTTTCTAACTTGACAATCTCTTTTCTTAGTACGGGGTTTGATTTTTTCATAACATTCACCTTTTCTAAAATAATCTTTTTTAAAGTATTTGGTCTTTCTGTTTTCTAACTTAAATGGTAGTATTATTGCAGGGGGAGGGATTCGAACCCTCGGAACGCCTATGCGTACAGGATCTCTCAACTATTTTTCGGCTACCGGACTTCTTAAGTCCTGCCCCTATAGCCGATCTCTCTTTGGCCTGGCTTGGGTACCCCTGCAGGGTTTTAATCAGAGAGAATTTTCAAATTCTTCAAGTTCTTCTTCTATTATATCGATCGCTTTCCTCACTATTTTTCTTGGCTCGATTCCTGACACGGTTTCAACCTCGAACAAGAACTTGTCTCTGTGTTCCAAATATTCTATCTCATCTCCCTCTTCTATATCTATCGTGTTTCTCAAGGAGTATAGTATCGATTCATCAACTTTTATTGGTCCATCCGCATTCTTGACTTTTTCAGTCGCTACCTTTGCTACTTCTTCGCTGTTTTCCACTTTTTCACCGTTCACTTTTATCTCTGGATAATATTTGTATGAAGCTACAGCCGCCTGAAACTTAGCATGCTGTTTGCCTGTTCCCAGCACCGCTTTTGCCTCTAATTCGAGTTCCTGGTCCTCGAGAAGTTTTATAACAAGTATGTCAGGGTTAACGGGTGTTACTTTTTTGTCCGTGGGTTTTATGTGTTTCGCTTTTACGTAAGCTTCTCCTTCCTTTTTTAGAACCATTTCAACCCTGCAGTTAGGACACCCTTCTTCTGAATCGCATTCACAGTTTTCTGGAAGCCTGTACTCTTCTTCAGGGAACTTCCAAGGTACCATACCTATCCTGTGAGCAATTATCTCATCGAAAAGTCCTGAAGTGTTGTTGATGAAGTCCACCTCTTTTACCGCCATAGTGGGGACTTTACCTATCATAGTCCTTCTAAGAGCATTTGCGAACTGGGTTTTTGCGTCCTTTAGAAGGAACCTTATCTTTTTTTCTTTTTCTTCCAGAATCTCAACTTCCATAATTATCACTCAATCAATCTAATAACTGTATCAGAAGCCCTGCGACTGCCTTCCTCTTTTTCCGCCTTTTCTTCTAGTTGAATCATGAGGTACAGGAGTCACGTCTTCTATCTTTCCGACGTTAAGATTGGATCGGGTAAGAGATCTTATAGCCGGCTGAGCACCTTGTCCAGGTACTTTGTGGCTTGTACCTCCTGGAGCCCTGACCCTTATATTTATTTCTTCTATTCCTTTCTCTTCAGCTTCTTTTGCAGCTTGTTGTGCTGCTTTCATGGCTGGAAAGGCTCTTCCCTGTAGACGTCCCTTGTCGGTTATCATACCTGAGCTGTACCTTGCGATGGTCTCCGCTCCGGTAACATCTGTTATGTGTATGATTGTATTGTTAAAAGAAGCGTATATGTGGGCTATTCCTTGTTTTTTATCTTTCATATGTCAACACCTATTGGTTTTGAATTATTTTTTTGGCGTTAGGTGAAACTTTTAGGTCTTTTTCCTCCTCTTTTGTCACCAGATAACCAGGCACGTTTACCTTGTTATCGCCAATTATTATGTGTCCGTGGTTTATGAACTGTCTCGCCTGTTTCATGGTCGAAGCCAGTCCTTTTCTATAAACTATTGTCTGAAGCCTTCTTTCGAGTATGTCTTCTAAACTCATATCAAGGATATCTGTCAGATCGGAATCTTTTCCTACTACACCAAGCCTTTCAAGTTTGTTCAGAAGGCTTTTTTCTCTTTGTTCATCCTTTGTTGCGTTGAGCTTTCTTGCTTCTCTTCTGAAGTTTCTCACGAGCGATTCGACTTTCCACAACTCTCTTTTCTCAGTCAATCCGTAGTTCATAAGATAATTTTCTTCTCTATCGATTCTTTCCCTGTCCCAACCTTTGTTGGGTGTTTCATAACTTTTTTTAAGTGTTTTAACCATTTTATCACCTTACTCCTCTTCTTCCTCTGCTTTAACCCTTGAACGGGATACACCGACTTTTGCTCCACTTCTGAATGAAGACTGTGTTTTTTGACCTCTTACAGGCAGACCGATTTTGTGCCTCCATCCCCTGTAAGTACCTGTCTCTTTCAATCTTCTTATATCGAAATCTTCTTTAAGTTCAAGATCAGGACCTATGAGATGGTTATCTTCCCCGGTTTCGTGGTCTCTCCTTCTGTTCCTTAGGAAAGAAGGTATACCGTTTTCCTCCGGGTTCTTGATTATTTGTTCAAGCTCGTCTCTTTCTTCATCTGAAAGAGCTCCAATCTTCTGATCCATGCTGAACCTTGATGTTTTTGCTACTGCGTTAGCATATCTTTTGCCGACTCCCTTTATTGATGTAAGGGCTTCGGAAATTCTTCTATGTCCGTCAAGATCAGTTCTTGACAGCCTCACTATTTCCTGTATTTTTTCTTCTGACATTGGCACGATACAACCTTTTCGTGAAAAACTTTTTAACTATTCCTTTAGTTTGACAAAAATACGACCTGCTTATAATAAATGTGTCTAACTTTTAAATACGTCTTGTTTTAGAATTAATCAGTTGCCAACATCTATCTGGTATGTGTAGGTAACATTTCTGTCATCCCAATCAGCTTCTATCAGCACAATATAACTTCCTTCTTCTCTTATCCTGAATTCACCTATTTCATAGATACCTTTTTCTATCTCTTCACCGGTTCTTCTGTCTTTCAAAACGTACTCTATTTCAGGATCCTTATAATTTGTTTTGAAATCTATATTGGAGTCAACCTCTATCTTAGGTTTTACCATAGGCATCAAGGTCGCTTCCATAGTGGGGTTGTCAGGTCTGAGGTGTTCCACACATGTATCTTCTTTGCAGTACTTTCCCATCACACCATTAACCTCTGTGTTTTCGGCATCAAGAACTATTTGAGGAGGGTTAAGTGAATTCATCTCTCCATTGTTATCAGTACCCTTTAGAACTGCGATTGACATCATCAGCACTAATAGCGTAACGAATAATACAATTTTTTTGTTACTCATTGTAATTGTTGGTAAAAATAGAATGGGTTGAAGGAGGTTATAAAATTTTAGGTTTACCTAGCTCCTTCTGCTTCTCTTTCTCTTCTTTGCTTGTCCCTGATAGATCTTATGCTTGAATCGTTTTCGTATGCAGCTATTATTTCCTCTGCTAAGTATTTTTCTGCATCATCTTCAGCTGCAAGCCTCTTTTCGTAAGCTCCCTGTGCTATCATCCTAAGAGCTAAATCAACTCTCCTCATAGGAGAAACAATAACTGCTTCTCTAGCGATAACTCCTCCTCTTTGATATGAAACAACTTCTTCCTTGGGAGCAGAATTCTCTATCGCTTTTACAAATACTTGTACAGGGTTTTCTTCTGTTTCCTCCTCGATTATCTCAAAAGATTTTTCTATCAGAGTCCACAGTTTCTCTGATTTACCGACATTGTGTCCTGAAGTTATCTTGTGTTTGTTTCCTCTGTGACCTGCAACATAAAGCCTGTTGAGAAGCCTCTCAACTATCTGGACATCAGCCTTATAGAACTGTTTGTCCGGATGCCTACCCTTTGATCTTGGAGCCATTATGTTGTCCAGGTTGATGTATCTCCTTAGACCTGGATCCTCTATTTCAACTTCATCACAGTCCCATTTGTCGAATAGCTTTACTCCTTCCATTATATCACCTTGTTGGTTTCTGCTTTCTTCCTGCTACCAGTTCTTTTAGAGACACTCCATTGACCTTGGAAACTTGGAACCTTACAGTAGGTATGTCTCCTTTAGGTCCTCCGTCAGCACCTCCTATGCCTTCAATGATTACTTCGTCGTGCTCATCGATTTGTTCGATGGCTCCGTCACCTGGCACGAAAGCTGTTAAGTGTTTACCGTTTTTTATCAGCTGAACTCTCACACATTTTCTGAGTGCTGAGTTCGGCTGCTTAGCTTCAATAATCCTTTTTTCAAGAACAATCCCTCTCGCCTGAGGGCTTCCTTCTAGCGGGTCAGATTTTTGTTTTAGATTAAGGTTTCTTCTCTTGTAATTTTTATCGCTCCATCTGTACTTCTGCCTTCTTTTTTTCAGCTTTCTTCCGTTGTATAGACCCATTAGTTATCACTCTTTGACAAGAATATTTTTCGGATATTAGTTTTATAAATGCTAGTTTACCTTGACATCGTCGATGTCGAACTCCCTCTTAAGGAATCTTTTGGTTATCTCAACGTTTCTACCGTCCTTCCCAACAGCCTGAGACCAGTCACTCCTATCAACTCTTATTCTAACAATTTTGCTTTCTCCTGACCTGTCGAGCTTTACTGATTTGACTTTAACAGGAACAACATTCTCTACAAATTTTTTCAAGCTGTCAGAGTGCTCGTAGACTTTTACCTTTTTGTTGAGGTTGCTCTGAACTTTTTTTATTGTTTTTCCACCTTTTCCTATAGCAAGACCTACTTTACCTTCTTCTACTACGAAGTAGGCACGATCGTCTGTGGTGATAGCATCCATCACCTTGACTCCTGTTATGTCTTCGAAAAGGTTTATGCTTCTTATGGTGTCTGTATCGAATTTTATCGTTACGCCTGACATGGTTTTCACACTATACTCTGTTTCTCTTTGATACCTACTGTTGTCACGTTGAATGGTTTTCCGCAGATAGATCCAAGTTCTCTGTTGTTACCCTGGAACTCTATCAACTCTGCATCTTCAACGTTATCTTGTATCTTTTTAACTATTTTGTCGGGTGAGTTTGATGCAAGTATAACTTTTTCGATTTCGCCCATGTTTTTCAATGTTTCTTTTGAACCTATGATGACTCTTCCATCTTTCGTTGCTCTTTTGACCATTTTTTTGATATTCATAGTATCACTTAATCCTTTTTTTTACATTTTTTCTTTAATCCATTTATTCATGGTTTTCCTGTTCTTGTTTTCTTTCTCTTTTTCGAGAAGTTTTTCCAGGTCTACCTCATCTATGTTATCTTCCACCAACTTTTTTATTTCTGAAATATTCATCTTTGCGAGTTCATCGTAATCGATGTCAGCCCTGGATTTCTCAGCTTTTTCAGCCTCCCTTTTCTTTTCCCTCTCCTCTATTTTTCTCTGTTTTTCTTCCCTAATCTTTTTTCTTTTCTCTTCTATCTCTTTAAGAACTGATTCCGGAGCTTTTCCAGGTTTTGCTGTTAATTTAAGGTTACCTGTTCCCATTGGGATGACCTGTCCAAGTATTATGTTTTCAACAACCGATTTCAAAGGATCGATCTCTCCTTCTATCGCTGCGGTTGTTACGTGCTTTTTAGTTTCTTCAAAAGCAGCTCTCGCAAACACTGAATCCTTTGAGCCACAGATTCCATATCTTGTAGCTCCATTTATCTCTCCGTCCTTTGTCATAGTGTCTGATATGAGAAGCAACCATCTATCATCTACTGCCATTCCCTGTTCATCCAGCGTCTTTCGCATCTCCTTGTATATCAGGTTCCTAGTCGCTTCTATACCGAAGACTTTTTTGAATTGGAATATGTCGTTGCAGACAGTCCTAGTATCATCCACTTTTTTCAATCTTAGAACTTTTTTAAGATTTATACCTGCGGTCTGAACTCTCCATTCACCGTCTTCTTCAAGTATCACAACGTCTTTGATACCTTTGAATCCGTGAAGCCTGTAATTCATTATTTTAGCTTTTATGTCCTGAAGATCTTTCAGGCTGTAATCATCCTTGTCAGGGGTTATAGTGAGTTCATAATCGTCTACATTTATGTTCAAACTGTATTTTCCTTTGAGTTCTTCCACGACTTCGTCGACATCCATAAGGTACTCTTCCAAAATTTCGGGGTTGATAACGAACTTCATCTCCAACATCGTAAGGTCTATCGTGTCCTCCGAAACAAGGTCTCCTAGGTTTACTTCTTTTATTTTTGCAGCTATCTCCTTAGCTTCTTCCTTAGTCCTGTGCCCTTCTTTGAGATAAATGTTCATTATAGGAGTTTTAGGATTTCTTCTTGCATTGATGATTTCTATGAGTCTTGGAAGACCCTGTGTGATAGATACTTTTGCAGCTCCTGCACTGTGGTATGTTTCCATGGTCATCTGAGTTGCTGGTTCAGATATGGACTGTGCTGCAACAAGTCCTATTGCTTCTCCAGGTTCAAAAAGCATCTTTCTGTACTTTTCCTTAAGCTCTTCCTGGTTTGGACTGTCCCTGTACTTTTCAGGGAGTTCCTCAACATCTATAGTAGTATCTTGTTCTGTCATATTAATCACCCTAGTCAGAGACCAGTTCACCTCTATCAGACTTTGAAGGATCTATTCCATCCTCTCCGGCCTTGAACTGTACCACAGTTCCATCAGACGCCATCACCGAACGGTTTTCTTCGACTTTCAGATCCTGTAAAGCGTTTGAAATCCTACGGTACATGTATCCCGAAGTCCTAGTTCTTAGAGACTGGTCCATCAGTCCTTCCCTACCGGACATGATCTCGAAAAACATTTCATCCGGTTCAAGTCCGTTAAATATAGATGATGCAACGAAACCTCTGGCCCTTGGACTTAGATCGTTCTTCTTGAAATGAGAAAGGTTTCTTTCTTTGAAACCTCTTGAAATTCGTTCTCCTCTCACTGTTTCCTGCCCCATCAGTCCTGCCATAATGGACAGATTGGTCATTGAACCCCTTGCACCGGACTCTGCCATGATCCTCGAGGAGTTCTCAGGTATCTCCCTGTCAACAATCTCCTCGACCTCGGTTGATATGGATCTAAGTTCCGATACAAGCTTCACTTCAAGAGTTTCTTTCTCGGTTTTACCTGTCAGAGGCTCTATTTCTCCTCTATCATATTTTTCGATCAGCTTGTTCGCCTCATCAACTCCTTTCTGTATCTCTTTTTCTATTTCTTTTCTTCCTTTTTCTGATACCTCAAGATCGGAGGTGCTTATGGAGAAACCTCTTCTGTCCAGGTATTTGATACCTAGTTTTGTCACCTGATCTATGAACTTCTGTGTTTCATCCTTATCGTACTCTAGAAGGAGCTGGTTCAGTATCTCGCCTCCGTAGTCTCCTACAAGATCCTCATCTATCACTCCTTCGATCAGTTCACCGTCTTTTATCACCGCTTTTTTATTATCTATGTTTATCTTTTCAGGTATGAAGAGAGATATTATTTCTTTACCCGTCAAAACCTCTTTTTCCGGAAGTTCTTTGTCGTAAGCACCTGTTGCTGTAATAAGGTTGTAAGCTTTATCCCTAGGGATCTCATCGTCTTTACTCAAAAGGTATAGTCCTGATATGTGATCCTGCATCATACCCACGATAGGCCCACCGAACTTCGGAGACTTGATATGATTACTAACTTCCAGAAGCTCTTCAGCTTCAGCCCTTGCCTCTTCTGTCTGAGGTATGTGCAAGTTCATCTCGTCACCGTCAAAGTCGGCGTTGTAAGGTGGACAAACAGCAAGGTTTATTCTGAATGTTTTGTAAGGCATTACCTTGACCCTGTGACCCATCATCGAGTTTCTGTGAAGTGAGGGCTGTCTGTTGAAAAGCACGACGTCCCCATCTATTAGGTGTCTCTCAACCTTGTAACCCGGTTCAAGCTCTTCTAATATCATTTCCTTGTTTTTATCAGTCAGTTTTTTCTTGGTTCCATCATCCCTGAAGATGTAGTTAACACCTGGATGGTTCTCAGGACCGTTTTCGATCCACTGCTTGACCTTGTCCATGTTGTCTTCCTTGACCTTTACAGGTATGGTCAGTATCTTTGCTATATCTTCTGGTACACCTACTTCGTTTAGGTCGATGTTTGGATCAGGAGATATAACGGTTCTTGCGGAAAAGTTAGCTCTCTTACCGATAAGGTTCTGCCTGAACCTACCTTCTTTTCCTTTGAGTCTTCCTATAAGAGATTTTAGGCTTCTTCCCGATCTGTGCCTTGCAGGAGGTATTCCCGAAATCGAGTTGTCGTACATCGTTGAGGAATGGTACTGCAGTAGTTCCCATAGATCCGAAATAATAAAGTCAGGTGCTTCTATTTCTATGTTGTTTCTTAGCCTCTGATTTATTCTTATCACGTCAACCAGTTTATGAGTAAGGTCGTCCTCCGATCTTTGACCTGTTTCAAGTGTTATGGAAGGTCTTATTGTCACGGGTGGAACAAGCAGGTTTTCTATTATCAACCATTCAGGTCTTCCACCTTTCACACCCAATTTTTCAGCTGTTTCAGTAGGTATCTTTTTAAATCTCTCCTTTATCTTGTCAGGCGTGATCTGTTCGCCATCCTCGTAGTAGCTATAAGGCTTTTCAAAATCTATATCCACTTTCTCGGTTCCACACTCGGGACAGGTGCTCATCCTGTTACTTTTTCTGAGGGATTTGTCCTCATTTTTCATCAAAAGTGTCTGGCACTCATTACATGTGAATCTCAAAAGGTTTCTTATCTTTTTAGCGTAAAGAACGTTAACTACAGGTTTTGCAAGATCGATATATCCAAAGTGACCTTTGCACTCTCTCATCCTGCCTCCACAGGTTCTACAAACCATACCAGGATCCAGTACACCAAGAGAAGGATCCATTACTCCTCCCTCTATAGGATATCCGTCTGCATCGTAAACTTCTGCCTTGCTTATCCTTTTAACAGCCATGTTTCTGATCTTTTCTGGATTCATAAGTCCGAACTTGATACTTTCTACTTTATTTGGCATAGTGATCACCTCATTGCTCCTCCAACTCTATTTTTGGATCTATCATCATCGATTTCAACTCGTTTAACATCAGCAAGAACGCTTGAGGAACTTCTATGTCAGATACGTCACTGCTGTTACAGTTTGGACAGTATTTTTTGTCCTCCTGTCTATCATATACACCTACTTCTCCACATCTGTCGCAAACATAGGATATAGTGGAGTCGGATCCGAATCTCTCTTTCAGTAGAAGAGCTGATCCGTGTCCTACAAGGACGTCTTTTTCCATTTCTCCAAGTCTTAGGCCACCTTCCCTAGCTCTTCCAGCCGTTGGCTGTTTTGTAAGTAGGGTTACAGGTCCTCTTGCCCTAGCATGGATTTTATCCTCTACCATGTGGCTTAGTTTTAGGTAGAACCCGGGACCAATGAATATCTCTGCATCCTTCTTCTCTCCCGTTATGCCGTTGTACATTTCTTCTTTTCCATCATATCTGAAACCTTTTTCCTTAAGTGTCTCTCTCAAGTTATCTTCTTTTTCGTTATGGAACACCGTTCCGTCCACTTTTTCACCTCTTAGAGCCGCTGCTTTTCCTCCAATTATTTCTATTAGTTGTGAAACTGTCATACGACTCGGTATTGCATGTGTTGATAGTATTATGTCTGGCGTTATTCCTTCGCCTGTGAAAGGCATGTTTTCCTCCGGTACTATAAGCCCGATGACACCTTTCTGTCCGTGCCTTGTCGCGAACTTATCTCCCAGTTGAGGAATCCTTTCAGACCTTATTTTTGTTTTTATCAACTTGTTTCCATCTTCCCCTTCTGTTATCATAACTTTGTCTACTATACCTGACTCTCCATGCCTAACTGTTCTTGAGGTTTCTCTTTCAGCTGCAAGTCCCATTTTTACTTCTTCAGAACTTCCAAGGAACTTAGGTGGAGATGTTTTTCCTACTAAGACGTCTCCTTCTTCCACTTCTGTTTCGGGATTTACTATTCCATCCGGATCTAATTTTTTATAGGCGTCCTCGGATTTGAATCCCCTTGTATCCTTATCAGGTACTTTTATTGAGTCTTTCTGTCCTCCCCAGTACCTTCTTGACTCCGTGGAATAAGTTCTGAAGTGGTGACTTCTTTTGATACCTCTTTCTATGGAGGATTTGTTAAATATGACTGCGTCCTCTATGTTGTATCCTTCAAAACTTGAAATAGCTATGACAAGATTCTGTCCCACAGGATGGTCTCCAAGTATCTCTTTAAATGTTCTTGTCTCGACTATAGGATGCTGAGGATATGTCAAGATGTTTGATTGAGTGTCAAAACGCGTGTGGAAGTTAAGTAGAGGAAGTCCAAGTCCTTGCCCGATCATCTTTGCACCGTAGTTGACTCGGTCTCCTCTGTTGTAGTTTGCGAATACAACTGCAGATGCTGAAAGACCGTGAGTAGTAGCAGGATCCAGTTCCATGTGCGTATGTTCTTCAGTTACCTTATCTTCGTTCATAGCCACAAAAGCGTTTTCTTCTTCTTCAGCATCAAGGTATTCTATGATTCCTTCATCAACAAGATCCTGTATGGTGATTTCTTCATTATTTATTTTCTCAACATGTTTCTCTTTTAGTAGAGGTTCTCCATCTTCAACTATTACCAGAGGTCTTCTCACCCTGTTACTGTCAGTGAGAACCCTTAGTTCATCTTTATCTTCTGCATAACTGATATTTACTTGGGTGTCTATTTCTCCATTCCTCCTTCTTTCCACAAGCTTGTCCCTGAGTTCTCTTGTTTTTTCTGTTCTTCCAACGAATATTCCATCTAAGTATACGTTTCCCATCTTTATCACCTCATCTCTTCACTCCTTCATCTTCAAGCTCTTGTCTCAAAACGTTTTTGTTCATCTCATCCATTCCGGTTGTTACTTCACACTGAATTGCCAGGTGCTTCCTTAATCCTATGTTCATACCTTCAGGAGTTTTTACAGGGCAAAGTCTTCCCCAGTGAGTTGGATGTAACTCTCTTGCCTCGAAGTGCTGCCTCTGTGATGAAAGTGGCGACACAACGTTTCTGAGATGCGCAAGGGTTTTTATCCTGTTACCTCTCTCAAGTCTCTGAGCTACACCGGTTCTTCCACCAACCCAGTTACCTGTGGCCATCGCTGACATTATCTGGCTTGTCATAGTGTTGGCAACAACTGTGGATTGTAGGCTTGGAAGCCTTCCTCTCTTGGCAGATTTCTGAAAGTTGTATTTCATCCTTGCTACAAAACCCCATTTACCGAGAAAAACAGATCTGAACTGCATTTCCAAGAGATCTCCTGCTAGGTTCAACCTCTTGTTAGCATAGTGATCCATGTCATCTTCCTTGATATCTCCTTTTCCAAGCGCTATTATGTTCTTTACCATGGTACCTAAAAACCTGGCTTTTTCCTCTTTGTCTTCGGGCTCTCTTCCAAGGTGAGGTAGAAGGTATCTGTCCAGTATTTCTTTCACTCTCTCTTGCCTGTTCTTGTTTATACCTGATTTCCTTCCTATATAATCAAGAGCGTCTTCAACCGTTTCAACATCGTTTTCATATATGTTTAGGTAGATATCTCCGGAGTACTTTTCTGATATATGCTGGATGATATCCCTGTCGGTTTCGAGTCCACAAGCCCTCATTATCACTACTGCAGGAACTTTTTTGACGTTCGCAAATGAGATATTGACTATGCCATCCTTCTTCCTTGTTAGAACATGTCTTTGTACGTAACCCGTTCTTTCGGAGTTTATCCTACATATCTCTTCTTCTCCATCTAACTGGTATATAGGCTTGTTGTTCACCAGTTCCTCCATCGAGACGATTACCTTTTCAGAACCGTTGACTATGAAGTATCCCCCGGTATCTTCAGGATCCTCACCTATTTCGATTCTTTCCTCTTCAGTCATGCTGCTTGTAGGACATATGTCTGACCTGACCATGACAGGTATCTCTCCTATTGTGACTGTCTCCGTAGGCTGTTTTATCCCCTCAAATATAGGGGTCATCTCAACGTTAACTCTTGCGGAATAAGTGAGATCTCTCATCCTTGCTTCATTAGGAGTTATCTGAAGCATGGAGCCATCCGCTTCTTTTACTATAGGTTTTCCTATTTCGACATCTCCAAGCTTTATGATAAGTTCTTCTCCACCTGGTAAATCCGGCTGTATTTCTCCTATATCATTAATAATTTTCTGGATTCTCGTGTTTACGAACTTATTATAAGAATCTATGTGGTGTTCTACTAGTCCTTCACCCACCATCTGTTCTAAAAACTTCTTTTTCATCTTTATTAGCCTCCGGGGAGCTCAAATCTATTTGTTAACGACTACTCTGTAGTAGTCTGTTTTTCCTGCGGTAGGGGAGTTTCTCCTTATGTGCACTACATCACCGGGCTCCAAATCCATTTTTTTCGCAACAGCATCGTTCTTTTTTATCTTCGGGAGATTTTCCTTTTCTATACCGAATTTTTCTAGAAGCTGTTTTACCTGTTTTTCATCCATTTTTTCGTGTTCCGGAACCAGTTCATGTTCTCTAATATTCATTGCCATAGGTGAGCATACCCCCTTCTTACCTTTTTTTGTTTTTTTGCATAGAAAGGTCTCTTTCAAATCACATGCAAGATAGCAATAATTTTTAGACACAATTTTTATAAAGGTATCAAGGGATTGGGTGTTTTTCAATGCTGATTTGTGGTTTTAGATAAATCCTATTTTTTAATATGGCATATTGTCAGAATATTATGGAGGAATATGTTGTTTATTATTACATATGTCCTATTATCTGGTTCAAGGAAACGGTCGTGATTTGAATCAGAGCCTTATGAAACCCTAAAAGTTATTTAAAACAGTTTTACAAATTACTACATAGGTGTGAAAAAATGGAGTTTTTTAACAAGATTATGGTTGTTGCTTTGATAATTATCGTGTTAATGCTGGGTGCGCCTATTTTGTGGGGTGCAGTAGGTGAAGTTCAGGATAGATCTCCTGACTTTGTTTCAAGAGCTGATAACGGAGTCGATTTATTGACTAATTATTACGAACAAGGTCCTTCTGTTGAAACAGGTGCTGAACTTGTGAGGTACTTGGTACTTCCTTTTCTGCTTGTATGGACGTTGATTTACGGTGTTCTTGAGGGCGGTGGAGGAAGATACCTCCCTAACAAAGTGATAATGCCTTTATCAGTTCTTCTTTCGATGACTTCAGTGTTTAGCGGAGCATTCGTAACTATATCTCTAGCTGTAAACTACTTTGGAGCTCTAGGAATATTCTTTGTAGGCTTCTACGTCTTATTCCTTGGAGTTGGAGCGTTCGTAAGGGAGAAAAACTGGGAGCACAAATCAGCGATAGAAAGGATGAATTACAAAGAAAGCTATCTACAGTCAGAGGCGGACAGGTTGGGAAAAAAAATCCTGAAGAACCTGAAAAAATCAAATCATGGAGGTTTTTTGATCCCTTCAGGGGTTGGAGCTGTTAGTTCTGACTACAATAATGATGTGCAGAGATTTGTAGGTAGATCATTAACTGACTTAGATAACCTAAAAAAGGATATGAAAAAAGTGAGGAAGAAAGTATCAAAAAAAGAGGACGATGCTCATTCTCTGAGACATGACCATAAAATTTTGAAATACATGGGTAATATCGTTAATCTGTCTAAAAAATTCAACAGGATAGACGCTAAAGAAGAGAAAGCAGTTAATCAGAATCTAAAAGATTAATAAAAAGGTTTGACAAAGAAATAATTAGGTGGAATAAATGATAACCGCATTTAAAGACTTTCTTAAAGGATTGATCATTGGACTTATCGCTGGAGGAGGACTGGTCTATCTGGCGATTAACATGGGTTACCTATAAGTATTTTTTGCCGAAAATTTGCCACTTTTCGGTAAATTATTTAAACAAAGGTAACGACTTCTTTAATGGAGATTAATGATGTTTGAAGATGTAGGTATAGAGATGGTCTTGGAGTCTTTTCAAACTGAACCGATGAGATGGTTACTACCTTTTCTGCTGGTTTTCGTAATAATTTACGGTGTATTGCAGAAGATAGGTCTATTTGATAATAATACTATAGACGGAGCTCTGTCGGTTATACTGTCTCTGATAGTCATAGGTTATACCCCGCTGGTTGAAGGGATTTTTTATGTGTATATAACACAGCTATTCGGAGGAGTGGCAATACTTCTGCTTTCCATACTGGCATTTTTCATGCTTGCAACATTCCTTACTCAAGAAAAAGATGCTGGCAAATTGATGCCTGACAGTAAATTTCTTGTTGGAGGATCTGCATTAATCATCATCATTTTGATAGTTAACTATGGTGTTCTAGATGTCCTTGGGATACCTATAAACATAACTTTTGGACAGATAGTTCCTTTCATAGTTCTTGGAGGCGTAGTAGGCTTTATGGCTTGGGTACTGAAAGGAGACAAAGGAAAAAGAGAAAGCACTGAAGATGAGTCAGAGGAGAATTAAAGGAGTGATATAAATGGTAACTTTTGAGACACTGATTCAAAACCTTCAGAACATCTATTTTTTCTCCTATTTTATGCCCTTCCTTTTTGTATTAGCAGCTACCTATGGTATCATAAGCAAGATAGAGTTGTTTGAAGACGATGTTGTGGATGCATCCGTTTCTCTTGCCGTGGGTTTCATGGCCATGCTGGGTATATACATACTCAATCTTGGAGATGTGATGGTTTATTTCTTCGGAGCTATCTCTGTCGGACTTGTAACCATTCTGGGATTCGTGTTGTTGGCCGGAATGTTCGGTGTAGACATTACTGATGTTGAGATGAGCAAAAAATGGATCGGAATAGCTGGAGCGATAGTTTTAGGGATACTCTTGATAATGGTCAATGAATTCTTAGAAATTGATATAACGAGATATCTTTTCTCAGAGATGTCACTTACACTTCTGATGATAGGAGGTATTATAGGTTTTGTATTTCTGCTTACTAAAAGCGGGAGTAAATAACTGATATATTACTTCCCTTTTTTCATATCTTCTACTATATCTGTGAGATCTCTCACGTTTTCAACCAGAGAGGGAAGAGTCTGCTGGAAGGCCTTCTCCATACCGCCTATCCTGGAATGAGAGTCCTCCATGTATTCTTCTATCTGAGAGACCTTCTGTATGAATTCTTTTTCATCTTCTTCTCTTCTTGTCTTTAGGTCGTGCACGGTTTCCTCTATATCCTTTAACCTTTTCATCATATCATCGATTTCTCCATAAACGTTCTCAAATTCATCCTCTATATCAAGAAGTTTTTCCTCTATTATGGTCTCTATCAAGGCTTCTTCATCACTGCTTATACCAATGTCGGGAGACCATTCATCTTCAACAGGTTCTTCGAAATTTTCTTCGGGTGGTCTTTGAGTGGGTTCGTCCTGGTATTCTCTTTCTACAGGTTCGTTACCATAGTTATCCTGGTAACCTCCTTGATCCATACCTCTTTCTACTGGAGACATTGGTTCTTGACCTCTATCAGGATTAGGAGCGCCCCGAGACATAGAATTATTTTCTTGAATACTGCCACGATCTCTTTCAGCGGAATCTTTTATGACATTGTTCATAGCCTGATTTATATCTGAGTAAGCATATCCCTCATCTCTCAGTTTTTCAGTTATCTCGTTTTGAGAGTATCCCTGGTCCGAGAGATCCTTTATAGTTTCTTCTATACTTTTTTCTCCTTCTTCACCACCATCTCCTTTTAATTTTCCCAAAAATTCGAACTTTACCATTATTTAATCACATCTCCCTCATTTTTTCTTCTACAATTTTTTTAACATCTTTTTCAGTCGTGAAATCGCTTTTAACAGGATCTAACATATCCATAAATTCTTCGATTTCCTTGAACTCTCTCTTCGAAACAAGCTTACGGGATTTTCTGTTCAGTTTCTTGATCTCCGAGTTCAAGGTTTCTATCCGGTGACTGAGTTTCTCATTTTTATTCTCCGAATTCGTCTTGTTCTGACTTATCTTCTTCTTGTGCTGGTTAAGCCTCTGCTCTATATTTTTGGTCTGTTCCTTGAGGTTTCTAACGTTTTTTTCAAGTTCCCTTATTCTTCTTGTTAAACCGTTAATCCTGTTTATCGGATCCTCTCCCTGTTCGGGTTCCTCTTCTTTGTTCCTTCCAAAGGGTGTCATGTAAAAATATATGTTAAAGGTGGTTAAATAACTTGTCTGGCTGAACATCAATTAAACATCACTTTCGGTCTATCCGAGGGGACAAAGTTCAACTCTAGACCTATAACATCTCCATCGATTTTCGCCGGTATCTCAAAATACCTTTCATCTATCTCAATATATCTCTCAACTTGATCCTTATTGATATCCATGCCGTCTACAGTTTCAACATCTAACCTATAACATGTATGTAGATCTTGAACATTTTTTCTTTTACCTTCTTTCCAGCAGACCTGTGATAAAGTCGCGATCTCTCTTGCAACACGGTCACTGTCACCAATAATCATTCTCTCATCAATTTTTTCTTCTTGTTTTTCATGACCTATAAGAACCAGTATAACTGTCATACCTGTTAAGATCAGTACAAGAGCGATAGCAACATATATATTGGTCTTCATGTCTTCGTCCATAATTATCAACTGTTGAATGGATTCAAGGCACGTGAGTTGCTTTTACCTCTACTTTCCTGTCCTCAACCTTTTCTATCTCTAATCTGTAGGTGAATTTACCGTCCTGTATCCCGACGTTGTACATCGTTGTGTCCTGAGGAGGATCCCCTATATAATCCATCTCTATCTCGCAGAAATGATCTTCACATCTGTAATGTTGATCGTAAAAAGTCATGCATAGATATTCGCCGCTACCGGACTCCTCGTTATATATTTTGTTGGGAGCATCGTTCGGTGCCTCGCCTCGTGTATCGTTGGCGAATATGGCCATAACGTTTCTTAATTCAACGGTGTATTCGCTTTTTGTACCGATAGAGTATCCGCAGACCATACCTATCTCATCGTTCAGGTTCTCGAAATCAGATACAACGTTCTGTCTAAAGCTTTGTTCCCATAAATGACTTAATTGTGTGAAAGCAACTGTGAAAGTCATTACACCTATTATGAGTCCTCCTATTATCCATATCCATATGCTGACTGATCCTCCTTTCCTCTTCAGTTTTGACATATGTATACCGTACCTCCTTTTTTCTCTATTTTAATTTCTTCTCCACTACTTATAACGAGTTTTTCATCTTTATCGAAAACAAAACCTTGGAATATTTCTTCGTTGTTACAATCAACACCATAAAGAACAAGAGGTCTGTCGTTTATATCTGTTAGTTCCATTTCAGTTAGGAATTCTTCAAATCTGTCTTGTGGAAGGTTGAAACCCGAGACCACTTCTAGATCCTCCTCGCAGTTACCTCTATAGAAACCGTACATGACTATCTGGAATTCCTCAAACCTTAATTCCTCTCCTTCGAATCCTGGACACACAGGGTATTCAGCTGTCTCTATTATCTGTCTGATCTGGTGTTCAGGTTCTATCCCGCCTAAAAAATTTAGGAGAACTGATACCCCGACTGAAATACCTGCAAGTGCTATAACAATTTTCCCTATCATGTCAAGCGGCAGTTCTGCCTTATGAAATGATTTCAACTACCACTCCTCCATCTGGTAAACTGTGTTCGATCATAAGGTTTGTCTTATCCTCAAAATCATCTGGAACTTTTTCCACTTCTTCCCAGTCATCAGCATCTAGGGATATGCTGCCATCAAAACCTCCGTCAACATGCATCACCAAGTAACATTCGAAGCTGGACTCCGGATTCCTTATGCTCTGGTCGACACAGTTATCGATAAGAACTTTCAGCTCTGTCTCCTCGTTTCCACTGTCCATTTCCACGATCTGAACACCGGATTCCTCATCGTTTCCCCATGGAACCCCGACCTCTACATCACCTCTAAAGTTTATTATCAAGGTAACAGCTACCGAGACAGTTACCATCACTATCAAAAACTTTCCTATATAATCTAGTGATAAAGCCATCTGTTATTCCACCACGATTTTTTCTTGATCATCCGTTTCATCGTATCTGTACATTACCAAAACATAATCACCTTCATCAAGATCATTATCGAAATCTATATAGTCGTTCCAACAGTCTGATTCTCCAAATATAGGTTCACAGAAGTTATTATCTTCAATTTTACTTTGGATATTGTCGTTCGATATGTGGTCATCGTCCGTTATTTCTTCCAGTATCCATCCAGCGCAGACCTCTTCGTCTGATAGGCGTCCCTCGTATCTTTTGTAGCAATCTAAAATTCCTGCAATCAATTGATCTTCAAGCTCTTCTCTATTTCCTCTCACTGCCCTGACCTCTTGTTGGCCTCCTCCACCACATCCGGTTGGTGGAAGATCACCTGGAAACACGAAACCTATACTGTCATACATCAAACAGAACATACCTCCGCCTTCTCCACTCAAGGTATTGAGATAAACATTTACAAGAAGCGCAACGCCCACAAGCGCCAGTATCACTCCTGCTACAACAGATATGCTTAAACCCTTTCTCATATGAATAAGTTTATTCCTGTTAGAATAAAAAGTTAAACACTACCTTAAAACGATTTTATCATCCTCTTCGCTGTATCCTTCATGATAATAGGACATCACAAGCGTTTCACCGTCTTTTATGGAAACACCAGGGAAAACATTAAGATTTTCTTCTGAAAGCATTTCAAGCCGTCTCTTCACTTCTTCTTCACCTATATCGTCTTCAGGACCCTCTATGTGTATAAGGTAACAACCCATGTTCTCATTCATCCTTCCCTTGTTGGACATCTCCCAGCACCTATCAAGCAAAACAGCTATTTTGTTAGCTATCTCAGTCTCTGTACCTTCCAGTTTCTGTGTCTGTCCTTCAGGCACGTCTACACCCTGCAACATGGAGGATGCAAATAAAACCATCAAAGAAACTATCACAACAACACCTACAATTAGTATATACTGGCTGACATTTTCTTCTGCTTTCCTCTTCAACACACACCACCTCTTATTATCACTTCATCTGTTTCAGGGCCCGACTCCTTCTTCTCTATACATATTTCAGTTTTATCCTTTATCCAACCGTTTTCAAGCTTTAGATCAGCTGTAACAGCTGCCACCCTTGTTCTATCAGTTTCAGGTATTGTTACGGTTATATACGTGTTTTCATCGACTGTTAAGTTGTATGATGAGATTTTTGTTCTATAGGTGTACATTATAGGGTAATCATACCGCTCTACCCTGTTTATTATAGTAGCTAGCTCCCAGGCAAGGTTTTCTTGAGTTGCCTGAACAGTTCTTTCGGTCTGAAATCTCAAAATGTTGGATGCTGATATGACAAATATTACTGAGACCATTATTATGCCTACTGCAAAAAGACCCTCTGAAACCGCTGACAATCCTTTTGAACAGCTTTCATCAGTAACATTCTTCATCTATATCTTCTCCTAGTTCTAATCCACATGTGCAGATTCCTTCGTTTTCAACATTTACTTCACATTCTCCATCCGAATCCCATTCAGACCATAGGATTTCTTCTTCATCAAAATCGTGGATGGTCTTGTTTTTCATGGTTCCATCACTGTAGTAATGAACTTCTCTTGTTTTATCTTCAGTTGACTCCATTTCATACAACAGCTGTCCTGAATCATCCCACCTCTTTTCTTCAGAACCATCGGAATCAGAACTTGACTCATATACTTTTTCCGTGTCTCCGTTAACAACTTCCCACTTCTCTATCTCGGACTTTCCATCCTCTTCTCTCTTTGACTCGATCAAGTGATTCGATCCATCGACAAATTCGTATTTTTCTAACTCCAAAAAGTCTCCTTCACGTTCTTTGAACAATTTAGGATATCTGTCACCGTTTTCTACGATATATTCTTCATGATCAAGCTTTATACTATAATCTGTGATATCTAATAATTCGAATTCCTGTTCAACAAGCAAAACACCGTCTTCTTCAACAACGGTTTCTAGATAATTAGGTGTTATACCTCCGGATTCTTTTAACGTATCTATATTCTTTGAACCGTCTTCTCTCTCATATCTGCACTTTTCATCGTCTTCTTCCACTGTCAAGAACTCCGCACTTTTGAAACCTCCACCGACCTCGTAGAGATAATTTATGTCCTCTTTTTCACCTACTTCACATTCATCAGGATCACCAAATTCAGGGGAATCATCGTCGGTTTCTCTATATTTTATACTGGACAAGTCAATTTCACAGACCGTTTCCAGAGGATCTTGCTCATAGGAATGATCTGTTCCGTCCCCGAACTCGGGATCCACACGGTGCTCGTTTGAAACAGTAGGGGTATAGAACTGTTCATCAGGTTTACTAGGATCAAAAGTTTCCTGTTGTACCTCCGTACTTATACCTATGTTCCATTTAACAGCATCCATCTCTCTTGATGGCGTTCCAGGGATGTTGGGTTCTCTAGGCACTGCACTATATTTTTGGTCTTCACACTCAACAACAAAGTTAACCGTCGTGTCGAATTTTAGATGTCTGTCCATATAACCACATCCAACAGGATTGCCTAGAGCGGCTATGAACGCGTCTACTGCGGCTTCTATTATATCTCCTATTATAGGCCAATCCATTATCCCAAAATTGTCGAAAAAATTATATACCACTTGTTCAACATCGCCTCCAGCACAAATATGGATGCCTACACCGCTATCTCCACCTATTAAACCCTCCAAAAAGGTTCCAAGGATTTCTCTTGCAACTCCGGAAATTCCACCTGTTCCTATAAAATCTAATATTTCCATCACGTCAAGACATGCGATACCGTATTCGATGTCTTCCGTGTGAGGGAAAGTTGTCCATCCATCTATTTTTATACCGGGGAAAGGATCTGAGTCAGATATTTCTTCAGTGATGGACTTTGCTGCATCTCGAGAAGACAATGTATCGATATCCTCTTCCAGTGCATCTATGGATACAGGATCGTGAATCCTGTGCTTTATATTACACTCTATGTCTTCATCTTTCATGTAGTATTCTTCAATTTCATAAGCAACTCTCTTAGAAGCGTTTAAAACAGCTTTTTCAACTTTTTCAGGTGTTTCCTCGTTTATGTGCATTGGTGCTTCTGTTCCACGCATAGCACACTGGTGCCAGGCCCACATATCGGCATGTCCCTGGGAAAATGCGGGGAAAAGGAATAGATCAGAATTTCTGCTGTACCCGTCATTTCGCCCATACTCGTATCTATGTATGTTAGGTACTTTTGAAAGCTCATAATTGGTTATGTTCTCTATTCTTTCAATCCCATGATCTTCAAAGTAATCACTCAATTTTTCATGCATGTAAACAAACCTGTTGTGGGTCAGGGTTTCATCTACTATTATATCATGTAGTTCTATCTCCGTATCCTCAGCAGATATCTTGAAGTCTCCTATATCTATTTCGGTCTTGAAACGGTCTTCATCTACTTCAGAAATATCTACGTTTGATTCATCTAAGTTGTAGGGGTAAAGCTCCTTTACATCAGCATCTGAAATATGTATGTCAGAGAGTTTGTCCTGCATATAAGTCGCCGTTTGGTTCTCAAGGTTGTGCAATACAAACTCCCTTGAAGGCACCTGTTCATAACCTCTGCACACCCAGTAGTTATCTCCTTCTGAATAATCCGTTCTACCTCCTCTTTCAGCTACATCCCTTACCGATTCTTTAGTAGAAGTTCTGAAGGACTCTCTTATGTATTCCATCACATTATCTGATTCATGGATGATATCTGAAACACCGTAATCTCTGTCTTCATCCGCACTACCTGGAGCCACAGGACTGTCCCTGCTGGATACTTGATACCATGTCAGGCCAACCATAGCTACCGAGATAACTATCAACATGATTACTATGGTGCTGAAACCTTTGCTTTTGATATTCATATTATCACTCAAGCGGCAGTGTAAGAGTTATACGGGTTTGTTCGGTCTGAGGTATTTTGATCATGATATCCCTCGATATAGATATCCTGTTCTCCGTGATTTCCCCTCTTTCGAATTTAGGACAGGAACTTCCTCCTATCTCGAGCATATAATCTGTTTCTATTGTTTTATTTAAATAACTCTCTATATATTCTTCAGCATGATCATTGTCCATCCATGAAACCGTTTTATCATCTTCGAAGTCGCATAAACGGCCTAAAGCTGTAAACATAGGGATATAAGTGTCTTCATCGGGTACATAAGTGGCTTCTTTTAGATTTGTCAGGTGCACTTCAGCTATGAATGCTCTCTGCCTTCTTGTAAAAGTATCTATCTGATCGGTTGTGGTGGTAGTCCTCAAAACGAAAAGGAAAAGTGTTAATGATGATACGACAAGCACTCCGACCACTATATGCATGAGATTTGCCTGACCCTTAACAGCCATCGTCATTCCCTCCATGAACGTTCAGTTCTCCGTTTTCGTATGCTATATCGAGGTAATAACTTCCTGGTGAAAGGCTGAAATCAGATTCAAGGTCTTCTCTGAGTTTTATACAGTTCATATTGGTTTTGAGACATATCTTGTCGTTTTCTGAACATATCTCCTGTTCATTTGAGTACCTGACAGTCTCATGAACATCGGTATCCTGGTTTTCAGATCTTTCAATTATACGGTTGATGGCGCCGGCAAGCTCCTCTAGATCCCCGTCCCTTAGTTCTATCTCCATACTTCCAGGAACTCTCAACCCATCTTTTATGTCTATGGTGACTGGAAAAGTTGTCGTCATCGTGCTTGAAAGACTAGGACCTGTCGAACTTTCAAGAGCTCCGAAATGAAATTTTTCAGGTTCGCATGTACCTGCTGGCAAATTTCCAATGTTTTCAAGACAATCATGTTCTATTTTAACGCTGTAACCGTACTCGAAATCCTCAGCGCAAGACGGTTCCTTTATTCTGTATGTATCATTGTAATCATGTAGCTTTTCAGAATCAAGGGTGTACAATGCTGTAGGATCTTCCACCCTCAGACACCTTGTTATGCTTATAAAATTGGTGTTCATTTGTTCCATGAAGTCAGCTCTTTCAACCCCTTCATCTACAAAAATCTGGAAATCCAGGACTCTGTGAAGCAGAAATATCAGTAGTAAAGCAAAAATTATGACTATCATCGGCTTGAGATATGTGCTGAACTGTCCTTTTCTAAATCTTTTCATAATTATCAACTTTAGTCTGGTCCACCACCTATATCTACTCCTTCTCCACACGATACTCCTCTAAAATGTTCCACCCAGGTGTTTAATTCCAGTCCGTTTAGATTAATCTTCGCGTCTAAGCCACATGTACCTATGCCAGAGTTGCCTTCAGCGAAATCATCTCTGAATAGAGTATCCTCTATGTGGTCTTCCGCATCTCCTTTTTCCATACCCTCTATCTCAGTGTAGTACTCACACATCATCAAAGAACACCTCTCAGCATCTAATTCTATGCCGTTACTGGAGCACTGTGTAACATGAAAACATCTTATACCGTCTTCGCAGAAGCTCATATAATCTCTTTCAACCATGCCTATCCTATCATCGTTTTTTATATCTGCGGTGAATCTCTGAGCACAGTAATCCAAAGCTTTCTCGAGTATTTCCTCCTCAGTGTTAGCTGTCTGGAAGTCTATGCAACGCGTCTGACACTTGTTTTCGATCTGGGTTTCGGTTTGGATATTCTGTCTAGGAGTTTCTCTTGGAACTACCCTATATACAAAAACGGAAACAACAAGAACAACTATCAGGACTATTGTGAACTGTACCACTGTTTCAAGTGAGAGATCACCTTTCCTCAAAATTTTTTGATACACCATATCTAATCCTCCAAGTCTTCGATTTCGTCGGGATGGTCGTGAATTATGTTTTCAATAGCGGATTGCAGAATCTGGGCTGCTCTTTCACTCACGTAATCCCTTACAAAGTCCAAGTATTCATCTGGTATCTCGTCTGCAATGTCTGAAAGTTGACCGTCGAGAAGATCTTCATCCACAAAGTCTATTATATAATCAAGAGCCATATCAGCAACCTCAGAAAGTATATGAGCCATGATAATTTCGAAAAGAGTGTCCTCCCAACTACTTAAAACCATTTGTTGGAAATCAACGGGCATACCGGTCTCAGTGTAATCATAATCTTCAAGGTCTTCTATATTATCTTTACAGTAAACAGGCAGCTCATGATCATCACCACAAGTTATGTACCCTACTTCGTCACACTTTTCTATCTCTGAATCGTCCATAACATCTTGATACATCTCGATACATTCCTCAACTTCTTCTTCCTTTTCAAATTGCAGTCTCACTGAATCATAACCGAATTCGTAGCCCTCCCATTGAGTTAATAACTCTACTTCCAGATTGTTCCAGTACATGGGCTGTAAATCCTCTATCTCGGAAGCTTCAATGCTAAAAGTTTCGGAGTAATCGTTGAAAACATCTTCATTTATATCAAATTCTTTTTCTAAGGTCGTGATTTCATCATCTAAAATCAAATAAGCTTTTTCGAGTTCCAAAGGATCTTCAAAATTGTTTCTAGCTTCCCACTCAATGTTTAAGTCCTGTCCCTGATTGTAAGTATCGCCGTCCTCAAAATTAAGAATGTCTAATGATAAATCGGCTTCCTGAAAATTAGCCTCAACATACCTATCCTGATCCATGACCACGTAACACCTGTGATTATCGATGTAGTCACAATCTCCCTCCCAGAACTCGAAGCTAGATCCTTCTTCAGGAGTTGCTCTGACAGTGACATTGTCGGGATCTCTTAAAGAATCTCCTCCTTTAAAGGTATGTGGTCTGTCACGTGTCTCTTTTGGTGTTACCCTCCCAGCACCATTTAAACCTATCTCAAGTTCATGTTTATCAACAACAGCAGACCATTCGGAAAAAGGGATGTCATCATAATCATCCAGGTTTCTAAGAACTCTGTGAACCTCTAAATCAGCTTCTCCGGAACCTCCGTAAACATAATCCTCTTCTTGTTTCTCTGTAATTGGACATTTTGTCCTAAGGTCTTCGTCAGTGTCTCCACCGCTATACTCGTTTTCAACCTTTTCAACCACATATTCGCACTTTTCATCCTCGAAGACCACGTTGTATGTGTTGGTTTCGTATGGTGGCCAGTAGAAGTTCCATATTTCTTGTTCTGTTAGGTCGTATTGTAGTAGTTCTGTGTGTTCGTTTAGTTGTTCTGTTATGCATTGTCCTGTTTCGCAGTTGTATGGTAGT
>JALDAG010000011.1 GCA_022729255.1 Candidatus Nanohalarchaeota archaeon
AGGTTCCGGATGACAGGATGTACGAGTTCCACATAAACCTTATAAAACATGGAAGATCAGTGTGCAAGTCAAGAAAACCGTTATGCAATAAATGCGTTTTGAGGGATCTCTGCGATTATTACAGCCGTGATATAGATGACTGAATTACAGAGAGGAATTACCAACTTTGTGTGGGAGAGAGAAGATGGAAAAATCGTCAAGTATTTTTCCAAGTACCGGTGGAACATCATCTTGCTCAACATTTTCAAGTTCTTCTTCATGGATTTTAGACCTCAGGGTTTAAGGGACGGAATTGAAAGAGAGGTTGAAGCAAAGGATAAGCTTTCAAAGATAGGTGTCAAAGTGCCGTTGATAACAGAAAAAGAAGAAGATTATATAGTGATGGAAAAATTGGAGGGTTCCGATCTTGAAAGTTTTCTTGAGAACTCGAAACCGTACCGATGCTTTGAGAAAGGTCTTGAAAAGGGTTCGCAGCTGAGAAAAATTCATGATAACAATTTCTCTTTAACAGATTCCAGGCTATCAAACAGTTTTGTTGTGGGAGATGACTTGTTCTCATTGGACCACGAGCTTTTCGAGAAAAAATCGTCGGATATCCAGAAAGAACTGGATTTAATATCCTTACAGACCTCAGCAAGGTTCATAAATAAAATAAATTATGGAAGTTTTATAAAAGGGGTTAAAGAGGGTTATGGCGAAGGTTTCAGGAAGAATCTGTTGGTTAGGTATTTTCTAACGTTTTTCACAGGTTTATGGCTAGGAACCTGCGTTAAAAAAAGTCCTGAGAAAACCCTGATAAATTTGAAAAACTGGTTCAGAGATATCTACAATTTTATTTAGCTTGAAAAATATTGAGAGTTAGGAAAGACATAAAAAAAGTGGTTTTCAAAAGAAAGATAGATTGAAGCGCCGATAGTCCAGTGGCTAAGACTCGCGCTTGCCATGCGCGCAACCCGGGTTCAAATCCCGGTCGGCGCATAAAAATTTATTCTCCTCTTATTTCCTCGATTTCGCTTCTGGTCAATGGTTCATCGACAAATATGTGTTCTAGTACTCTAACCCTGTCCCTTTTCTCCAAATTTTCGAAGATTACTTTATCATATTTTTTATTGATTATTCCTCCCGCCATCACTCCACCTGTAATAGCTGAAATTCCGGAATAAATTGGATTGACACCAAGGATTGTGCTACCTATAAATCCTGTGCATGCCACACCAAGAACTGCTTTTAAAGCGTTATCCTTGGTCTTTTTTAGGTTGTCTTCGTATTCTACTAATTCGTCGTATACTTCTCCAAGTGCTTCCTTATAAATTTCCTGATCTTTTTCGGGTGCTCCGTCCAAACCCCATGAGATCTTGAAGGATTTTTCAAAATCTGTGTACATGAAATCGGGTAGATCGAATTGATCATAGATGTAATGCTTAGCCTCTTCCTTGTCTTCAAAACTGGGTACTTCTTCTATAGAACCATAGATATCGAATCTTGAGACACCTTTTTCAAGTCCTTCGTAATATCTTTCCGGGACTCCTTCATCGGTTCTTTGGATATTTTTAGAATCATTTATGTACTCTCCCAAGCTGGACATAATTATTACCTCCTAATAACAAATAAACTTGTGTAACCTTATAAAAGTTGCCTTAAAAAAGTAAAAATTATTCTTCAAAAGCCCTAATGTAAGTCACTAAGAAGAAAAAAAGAACGCTTATAATCCCCGCAGCGAAAAATGAAGTGGATATACTCCATTTTGAAGCCACTGCCCCCGCTATGATAGGTCCTAAAGTTTGCCCGGAGTGTTTAAAAAGTTCTAGGAATCCTACCATCTCGCCTTCAACTTCGTCAGAAACGCATTTATCAAAATACGAGTGTAAAGAAGGGTTTAAAGCTGTAGAGAACAACATCGCAAGTAAAATCAGTCCTCCTACTATCAAAATATTCTCCATAAAGCTTGTGATGAAAAGAACAGGTATTACGCAAAAAGAGAAAAACTGTACCGTTCTCAGCCAACCGTACCTGTCAGCTATCTTTCCAAAATAAACCTCAAAAATCTTTGGAACAGCCACAAGTCCAAAAAGAGCTCCCATAAGCATATAATCAGCGCCCAAGTCGTTCAGCATAAGTGGCACTGCGACCCAGAAAAAAGAAGAGACCACAGAAAAAATGAATATCAACGAAATCGACCACTTGATACCCTGCCAGTTCTCTTTCAGATGTTTGATATCATCAGAATAAGTTTTCTTCCTTATCAAAGACTTGAAGGCTTTTCTTGAATTATCAGTGGAAAAACCAACTTGATTATGGAAATAAATGAAAGATATAACCCCTAAAACGAACCATACAACCAAATTAACTCTTATACCTATATAAAAAGCCAGTATTCCTCCAATAACAGGTCCAATTATATCAGAAATGTTTTTACCAAGCGTGAATACCCCTAAAGTTTCGGATTCGTTTTCTATATTGGAATCCTCCATTGCAAGGTACCACCCGGACTCCCATCTCAACGTCTTGGAGACTCCCTCTATAAACTTACCTATGAACATCATAACGGTCAGCGTGGTAAGATAAAAAATTCCGGGCAGAGAAAATAAAATGAGGCCTATAAAAGTAAAAAGCTTTGAATCAGCTCTTTGAAGCAGATTCCCAACAGGTATATCCATGAATAATGTCGTTAAAGCGGGTAAAGACGTAAGAACCCCTACTAAAA
This sequence comes from Candidatus Nanohalarchaeota archaeon, assembly GCA_022729255.1. Taxonomy (GTDB): domain Archaea; phylum Nanohalarchaeota; class Nanosalinia; order Nanosalinales; family Nanoanaerosalinaceae; genus Nanoanaerosalina. The sequence goes on from JALDAG010000011.1 coordinate 2,705, forward strand.
AGACGTTCTCTATATGCTGTTCAAAAAATACTGGGAGAAACATCCAAACCATCGAGCTTCCAAGAAAGCTTATCGAAAAAGCGATAGAAAGTCGCTTAACTTCACCAGGAACCTCATCAAATACCATGGTTCTTTTAATTTGGATTTCTGGTACAAAAATTTATGGGTCAAACCATCTTGGGAAAAAAACAACAGCATTTAATAAATTAAACTGATAATTTATAAACGGTTAAAATGGAATACATAATAGGCGGAATAGTAGTTCTTTTGGTTCTGTACGTTATTTTCACATACAACAGATTGATAACTTATAAGAACAGGGCTGAAGAGGCTTGGTCAGATATAGATGTCCAGCTAAAGAGAAGACACGACCTTATACCTAACCTTGTCGATACCGTTAAAGGTTATGCCAAACACGAAAGAGAAGTCTTTCAGAATGTGACAGAGGCCAGGACTTCTGCTATGAATGCCAAGGAAAATGGAGATCCTGAAGAAATCAGAAAAGCTGAAAACCAATTAAAGAACACTCTTAAAAGTTTGTTTGCGGTTTCAGAGGATTATCCTGATTTGAAAGCTTCAGAAAACTTCAAGGAACTTCAAAGAGAACTAACAGATACTGAAAATAAGATACAGGCTGCAAGAAGGTTTTACAACAGGAACGCTAAGGCTCTTAACATAAAAATACAGAAGTTCCCTGCAAACATGGTGGCCAACATTTTCAACTTCGATGAAAGAAAGTTCTTCGAAGCAGATGAAGAGGAAAAACAGAACGTAGATGTTAGCTTTTAGTGAAATAAAATGGGAACTTTTTACGGAGAAGCCGAATCAAACGTACTGAAAACATGGGTATACCTAGGCATATTCTCCCTTCTTTTGATAGGAGTGGGCTGGGTGATATCATTTGCGACCGGGGATTTATTTATACTCTATCTAGCGGTTATAATAGCCGTTGTTTCATCATTCATTTCTTACTGGAAATCAGACACCATAGTGCTCAAGATGAGCAATGCAATTGAAGCTCCTGAGAGCGAGTATCCTGAGCTACACAACCTGGTAGAAAACCTTGCGATAACTACAGGGCTACCGAAACCGGACATATACATCATAAATGATGGGCAGCCAAACGCCTTCGCTACAGGTAGAAACCCGAAAAATTCGGTTATAGCCGTAACTCGAGGCCTCATAGAAAGACTAGAGAGAAATGAATTAGAAGCTGTTGTGGCACACGAACTTTCACACATACAGAACAGGGATGTGCTTGTTTCAACCGTTGCTGTCGTACTTGCAGGAGCCATAGCACTGTTATCAAGGATATTTCTGAGATCGATGTTGTTCGGTAGAAGACGTAGATCCAACAATAAAGGCAACGGATTAGGAATAATAATTGCGGTTGTGGTAGCCATATTAGCCCCTGTTTTTGCAATGATGCTTAGGTTCGCTGTTTCAAGAAAAAGAGAGTATCTTGCTGACAGTTCAGCTGTTCTAATGACACGTTATCCTGATGGGCTGGCATCAGCACTTGAAAAAATTTCTTCATACCCTAACTCGATGGAATCAGCCAACGAGGCAACCGCCAACTTGTTCATAGCGAACCCTTTGAGAGGCGATGAGAACAAAGGTTTTATAAAAAAGCTTTTCATGACTCATCCTCCCATCGAAGAGAGAATAAAGAAGCTTAGAGAGATAGATATCTAAAAAAAGGTAAAGATAATTTTGGAGCTCAAAAAATCTAAAAACGTCGACCAGTTGTTCGAAGAAATCAAAGATTACGACCTAGTTCTTACAACTGAACCTTCGCTTGCCGACTCCCTCAATGCAAGGATAGAAGAACCAAGGTTAGGAAAACTTGCTTATACCCCCAGAAAACTAGTTTTTGATACGGAAGGGGAGGCAATTACGAAGGTTGAACTGATCAACTTGGTGAGGGAGGAAACAGGAGAATCCCTCAAAAGGATCTCTTTTTATCTTGAAAAGATCATGGAAGCATGGAAAAAAACTGGAAAACTTGAAAGACTTGATAAGTTCAACAAGTTTGATAACAAGCTGTGCCGTGAAATAAGAAAAGTTCTAAAAGAAACATCAAACATCAATAACCTTATAAAAAAAATATCTATACCTGAAACAAGTAAAGTAGCGGTTATTGGCGAGTATCAGTTCGAAAAACTTGATAGGATTGTTCTACCTGAGGAATACGATAAGATAGATTTTTTTGAGGAAAGTAGTTTCAACATGGAAAATTTCTATGTTTTCAACTCATATAACAGTGTTATACAAGCCACGATTAAAAAAATCAAGCAGGAAGATGAAAGAGATGTCGCTGTTGTCACATCAAAAAATTCGATGTATGACAACCTCTTAAGATCCTGTCTAGATGAAGAAAAAATAGACTTCATGCATCAGGGAACAATTGGAGACTCTGAAGAGTTCAGAGATCTTGTTAGTTTCTTAGAACTTGTTATATCTGATGAACTCCTTGTTAAGGAATGTTTTGGCACACTAAAAAAACTGGGGCTAGACGTAAAAATAGAGGATTCCGAAAAAATGGTCTATGATCTTGATATAGAGGGTCTAGAAGAAATAAAAAAATTTAGGGGTTCAGAGATTAGGAATGTTTTCCTCCTTGATACTTTCAGAGATTCATACCAAACCAAAGAGTTTTTGAAAAAGAGAGGGCTATTATCTGAAAAAATATCGGAAAAAACCTTTTCGGAGATTCGTTTCTGGGCTGAAAACTATCCTCTAAAAGACTCAAAAAAATCAATGGGTTTGATGCTCGTTGAACCTTGTTCAGTAGCTAATATAGACAGATCGGTTGTGATACATCTTGGTATGGATTCTGAGTGGGATTTAAAAGTTGAGAACGAGCCGTGGATAGATGAGGAAAAGGAGGAAATAAAGAAATTCAAGAATTTTTTATCGATGATCCAAAGCGGTGAACAGACATATTTTTTCGTACAGAACAAGTATATGAACGAGTATGTCAGTCCTTGTCTCTATCTTACACAGATATGTGGGTTCGAAAGGTTTTCTGATTCCGGGGGATCAAGGATAAACTTAAGACCTAACGTCTCTGAAAAGGGTTTTGGATTAGAAGATGTAAGAGAAGGCGGTTTTTACTTTAGATATTTCAGCAAATCTTCCCTGGAAACTTTTTACAACTGTCCCAAAGATTTCATGTTTGACAGGTTGGTTGATCAGTTGGAAAGAGATTATTTTACAAAAGGAACGGTTTTACACGATTTTGCGGAGTTCTACGTCCATTTTCCCAAGTTCTCAAGGGAAAACTTCGGAAAAATCAAGGGTTCCATGATTGAAAGACTGAACGTTTTTTACCCCTCAGCTAGAAAAAAAGTGGAAGAAAGGGAATTAGAGGTCGGAATGAAAGTATTGATGGAGTACATAGATTCTATCGATATCTCTGAAAGTCCATACAAGTTTTACGAGAAGGACGAGAGAAACTTTCTTTCGGATCTGTTCGGTAAGGACTTAGCTAAAAAAACAACGGAGATGAAATTTTATGACAGAGAACACATGATAACAGGTATAATAGACCTTCTAGTTGATAAAAATACTTTGATTGATTTCAAGAGCGGTAATAAAAAAACAAGTAAAAGTCTTGTGATGAGTGCTATACCTGAGATTATTGAAGAAGATGATACTCCTAATTTCCAGGCTCTTATGTACCTATTTTACCACTCAAAGTTTATCGATGGAAGAATAGTGTTCAAGTTTTCTCATTTCCTCGAGGAAAACATGAAAGCGGTGAAAAACGAAGAAGTCGATTCTAGTAACATAGAAACATGCATATTTTATGAGCCAATGTATTTCAGAGACTTTTTATGTACGGAGAGAGGCTTCGAAGAAGTGATCGGCGATGTGAATAAATCTAACAGAAGGAGAAAAACTCTGGAAAGAGGTGGTTTCAAGGTTTTCAAAGAATTCTTCGGATCAGGTTTCGATGAAAAAATATTTTTCAAGGAGAAAAAAGATATCTTAGAAAGCGATTTAGCCGAAAAGATGAAGAATCGGTATTTAGAAGAACTAGAAGAACAAGAACAGTACAAAAAAGGGGTCAAAAGCGCATTGAAAAAAATAGCTGATATAAGACAGACCACTTTTTTCAAGGACGATACTGAGATGTTCGGAGGCTTCATCTCTAGACAGCACTCAAAGATACGTGACTACATCAAGAAGGGTTTTCCAACGGAAGACATATCCGATGAAACAGACCTCAAAAATGAAGATCTTGTTTTAAGAGGTGACGCGATTTGAAAAGCCCCAATAAAAAACAAAAGAAATTCATCAACAGTATCAAAGGAATATATCTTGTTGATGCAGGTCCTGGAACAGGTAAAACATTTACGTTGACCAGAAGGTATTCTAAAATCCTTGAGAAAACCTCTTGTGAACCCGGAGACATATTGCTCACAACTTTCACTGAGAACGCAGCGGACCAGATGAAAGAACGTATCGTGAACTCATGCGACCATGACAGAAGTAAACTTGTAAACGCTCCTATAACAACCTTCCACAGTTTTTGCAAAGATCTTCTGGAGAGAGAAGGTGTTGATGCTCCTTCTCTGATAGGTATCGAGGAAAGCCTTGCCGGTTTCAATATTGTGGAAAGTTTCTCAAGTATATTCGAATCAAGGGAGTTCAGACGGTTCTATGCCAATTTTAAGGATGAAAAACCTTCTTACGGAGATCTTTTCAAATCCGTCAAGAGACCAGAAAAACTGTTATCACTTATCAAAAAACTGTGTTCCAAAGGAATTTATCCAAAAAAAGATGGTTGGTACAGGAAAAGTGAAGGATCATTGTTAGGGTATAAGGAAAAAATGTCGAAGATCTTCGAAGAGATAAACAGACCTCTTGAAGGTTCAAGAGGTGTCAAAAACTCTGTTCTGAAGAACAAGCTTTACGGGTTTGACGACAACCTTTATGATAAGGATTCCCCTAAAGAAAGAGATTTGAGGCCTACAGGTTCCAAAAAAGTTCCTAGAAAGTTTTTCGACTCCGCATTTGACGAGGAACGAGAACAACTTTTCAGTTTCGTTCACGATCTTTTTTACGGTTACATAAGGCATTCCGTGGAAAACGGCTTCCTAAACTTCCAGTTTTTGACCATGTTCTCCTACATACTATTAACCAGTAATCCTGATGTAAGGGAAAAAGAGAGGTTTGATCATGTGATGGTGGATGAGTTCCAGGATACCAGTGAGATCCAGTTCAAGATAGCCATGATATTATCGAGAAACGGTAACCTGGCAGCTGTTGGGGACTGGAAACAGAGTATCTTTTCTTTCAGGTACGCATCTGTTGATAACATCCTTGAATTCGGGGATAAACTTGATAAGTTCAAAGAAGACCTCAACAGCGAACAAGAAATAGTTGAATTTGAAACCTGTTTTGAAAGGATATCCCTAGATACAAACTACCGATCGACTCAGAAAATAATAGATTTTTCGGAGCAGTGTTTCTCGCTGAAGGGTTCAAGTAATGAAATGTTGGATGAAAACAATCTGGAGGATATAACTTCTCTAAGAGGAACTAAAGAAAATATTGATTCAACTGTGGAATGTCTGAGGTGTGAAAAAGAAAAAGATTCTATTCTTTGGAAGATTCAGAGGATAGTGGATAACCAAGATTATTCTGTTAAAGATGAAAACATAGATTATGGGGATGTAGCCGTTCTGACAAGAACAAAGAAATTCGGGATAGCTCTGGAAAAACTAGCTAGAAAACACGGTATTCCTGCTTCGTTTGAAGGCGGTGTCAAACTTTTCAGGACAGATCCTGGAAAATTATTACTCGCCTGGTTAAGGATAGTTTCTGGTAGAAGTTCGGAAAGGGGATGGGCCCTAGTATTAGATCATGCTGGGTACGGTCCTGACCAACTTGATCACATGTTAAACAAAAAAGAGTTCCCTCATAACATGTTAAAATTCAGAAAAACTCTTGGAGATATGAATCCTCCTGGTGTAGCAGAGAAGGTTTTCAAGAGGTACGGTATCAAGAACGGTTTCACGTCCAAGATAGTTTCCGTATTAGAAGATGTTTACAGAGACCGGTTACTATCATTTGAGAGGACGACTGGTTTTGTCGAGGAATGCTTCGAGAAAGAAGTGGAATTCGATGTTGAAAGCAATTATTCGGAAAACTCTATAACCATACAGACTATTCATAAGGCTAAAGGCCTAGAGTACCCTGTTGTGTTCGTCCCTGATCTTAATCAGTCTCATTTTCCATCAAGAAATCCTGGTTTCGCCCCTATAGATTACAAGAGCGAGACAGGTTTGAGACAGAGAAAAAAGTATAGTTCCGAACTTGAATACGTTGTGGACAACTGGAAATCCAGGTTTCTATACAAATGTTTTCCGACAAGATACGATGAAGAAAGAAGACTACTCTACGTGGCCATGACAAGGGCTGAAAACCATCTTTTCATCACAGCACAGAAGGATGACGAGTCAAATTTCTTCGAAGGTATTGAAAGCAACAAGAAAGAAATCGGAGACGTTAAAGTTGAGAGCGTCGATAGAGAGTTCGTTGAGTCACCGATCTCGTTTTCTAAGTCAGAGAAAAAAATGCCTTTGAAGATTTCAGCACACCAGATAATGGAAAAAGTTTTGGACATAGAAGAGGGCAGAGGAACCGAGTTCGGTAACAAGATCCATGATTACGCTGAAAGTCTTTTAAAGGGTGAAAAAGCTGTTGCAGGAGAAGAAAAAGATTTTTCGAACATTAAGAATTTTTTGGAAGAGCTTGAAGGAGATTTATCATCTGAAAGACCTGTCCTGCTTCCTATAGATACGGGTGAAAGAAGGGTTGTCATCGAGGGAATAATAGATCTTTTAGTCGAGGATGAGAAAGCTGTAAAAATCGTTGATTACAAGACGGATACCACTAGGAAGAGGCAGGAAGAATATCTTAAACAGTTAAGCGTTTACTTTCACGCTGTAAACAGTATTTTTGAGGGTAAAAAAGTTTCTATACACATATTTTATACGCATGACAACGACATAGTTGAATTAGATCCTCTGAAAAAAGATTTTTTAGCCGACCTAATCGAGGAACGACACAAGACCTGAAGTTTTTATTAAAATATTTCCACCATTTGGATTTATGGGAACAAAACTGGGGGATCTCATAGAATCTGAGGAAATAAGTTTTGAACACCTGTTCAACAAAAAAATAGGGATAGATGCTATGAATACCATCTACCAGTTTCTTTCTATCATAAGACAGAGGGATGGTACTCCACTAAAGGATTCTCAGGGTAACATAACATCTCATTTATCAGGCATATTTTACAGAAACGCCAAGCTCCTTGAGAAGAACATAAAACCCGTATATATTTTTGATGGTGAGGCACCGGAACTAAAGGCTGAGGAATCAAAAGAACGGAGGAAGAAACGGGAAAAAGCCAGGGAGGAATGGAAAAAACTTAAAGAAGAAGGCAAATTAAAAAAAGCTTTTAAAAAAGCCACTCAGAGTTCAAAGCTAACTCCTGACATGGTGAAAGAAGCCAAAAAACTTCTTGAAGCCATGGGAATTCCTTACATACAGGCTCCTAGTGAGGGGGAGGCTCAAGCAGCTCAGATGAACAAAGAAGGTTCTATATGGGCTGTTGGAAGTCAGGACTGGGATTCTCTCCTTTTTGGTGCTGAGAGGTTCGTCAAGAATCTCACTGTGACCGGAAAAAGGAAGATACCGGGGAAACAGAGGTACAGAAACATTGTACCGGAAAAAGTTGAATCAGGTGAGGCTCTGAATCAACTTGGTATAAACAGGGAGAAACTTGTCTGGATAGGTATCCTTATAGGTACGGACTTCAATCCTGGCGGGATAAAAGGTATAGGCCCTAAAACCGCTATAAAAATGGTTAAAAAATACGAGAGCTTCGAGGAACTTATGAGCGATGATAAAGTTGAATGGGACGATGAAAACGACCCTGAAAAGATACTTGAACTGTTCCTAAATCCTCCTGTTGAGAAAAAAATCGGTTTTGAGTACGGTAACCCGGATAGAGAGAAGGTCTTTGAGGTTTTAGTGGAACAGCACGATTTTTCAGAGAACAGGGTCGATTCCACGTACAAAAAACTTGAAAAATCTTTGAAACAGTCACAGCAGGACCTGGGCAGTTACTTCTGACAAACCATCGTACCACCTTTTTTATTACAGCACCCCTAACTTCTTAATTATGCCAGCAGTCGAAAATGCAAGAAAAGGTATCAAAAATAACAAAAAGAAAACCATAGGAATCATCATAGCTGTTTTAGTGTTTCTTTTAATTATTGGAACGGTATTTTCGTTATTTTCAAATATGTTCATTAGTCCTGATTTAGCTGCTGACGACACAATGGAATCAGCAGCTTACAGAGGACAAGAAGCACATTTGGATCGTAGTCTGTACGAGCAACCCGAATTCGAGATCAGAAAAGGTAGTGCTCATATAGAGTCGGAGGACGCTGACTCAGAAGTCTCCATTCTTAGAAACGAACTGGACAGGTTCGAAGCAGATATAACTGATGAAAGTCGTAGAGAAGTTCTAAGAAGGCTTTCATACACTGTAAATGTCAGGGTCAGAAGCGAGAATTTCGACGATTTTGTCGAATGGCTAGAAGAAACTTACGATGTAAAGGAAACAGAGATCCATTACGAGACTGTTTCGGTCCAGGGACACACTAATGAGATAAGGGTGTTGGAAGATGCCATGGGTATTTACAACGAGATGCTTGAAGATATAAGGTCCAGGGACAGGTTGACTTCGGAAGAGATGGAACTGGTCTATGATCTAACCGAGAAAAGAAAAGAACTGGCAAAGAATCTTAACGAGCTTGGTTACGATATTGAAGAGCTTGAGGAACAAGAAAGGTGGTCCGAGGTGGAGATAAGATTCGAACAGGATCTACAGTTTTCTGTTTGGCCAGAAGACGTTTGGAATGATGTAAGAGACGAATTCAGATCAGGTTTGGACGACCTGACGGACACTCTTTCAGTTCTGGCAAGGCTACCAATCGACATAATAAACATTTTGCTCTCGGCTTTGAGGTATGCGCTGTTCATAGTGACTTTCCTACTACCTTTCGTGGCAGGGATCTTTTTGCTGAAGGGAGCTTACAGAAAGTTTGTTAAGTGACGTCAATTAAAAACCGGGTTTTGACTCCCGGTCTTTATTTCTATGTTTTTCGAGTAAAAGTTTTATTCGGAGAACCACAATCAAAAAAACATGGAGCTAGAAGAAACAATCAGAAAGATAAAGAATTTGAAGATACAAGGAGCTACTGATGTCGCGATTGAAGGTGTGAAAGCTCTCAGAAAAGAATACAAGAAAGATGTGTCTGAAGAAGAACTTGAAAAATCTGCTGAGAGGCTTAAAAACGCCAGGCCTACAGAACCAGCTCTTTTTAATTCTATTGAATATGTCTTAACTTCAAAAGATTTTAAGGGTGCATTGAAACATTTTGAAAGGTCTCTGGAAGCCATATCGAAAAACGGTGGTGTAAAATTCAGGGACGCCGAAGCAATATATACACACTGCCACTCCGATACCGTTGTAAAAATAATAGAGAAAGTCGCTGAGAAAAAAGATTTGAAGGTGTACAACACAGAAACAAGGCCGTTGTACCAGGGGAGGATTACAGCGAAAGAGGTTTCAAACAAGAATATTGAAGTAACGCATTACATCGACTCTGCTGCCAGGTTCGCACTTGAGAAATCTGATTACATGTTGATAGGTGCCGATGCTGTCAACCGAAAAGGAGATGCTTACAACAAGATAGGTTCTAGGCTTATAGCAGAATCTGCTAAAGAGATGAACGTTCCTGTTTATGTATGCACTGATTCATGGAAGTATTTTGACGGGGAAGATATCAAAATAGAGATGCGGGACGAGAAAGAGGTTTGGAATGAAAAGCCAGAAGACGTAAACATCAGAAACCCTGCTTTTGAAAAGATACCTTCAAGGTTGATCGATGGTATAGTAACAGAGATAGGTGTTGTGTCACCTATTAGTTTCGAGGGTAAGGTGAGAGATGCCTATCCCGACATATTTGAATAGAAAGGTATTCCCATAGCTCAAAAAATATTTGTTTTTTCACTGCATCCAACCATAAATCCTGGTATTTCTCCATTGAATTCGATTTTTTCGAATAGAAAAGAATTTTTTCATTATATAACATCCAACATAGATGAATTATGATAATGTTAATAATTATTTTTAAAACTAGAGAGCCTGTGCCTGGTAAAAACCCTTTTGAAAAACCTTCTAGGAGGTTAATTTATACCCGTCGAACATTTAAAAAACAGGTTTTCTCCTTCGTCAGCCACCCTAATCTATAAAATCCGGCCTAACCAATCTTTTGTTGTAGTTTTGCAAAAGACTGTTCTTGGTGATAAAAAATGACGAGTATACAGTACAAGGATTTTTACGATGAAGGATATAAACCGGAAGAAGATGAACTGGTATGCGAATTCTATATAGAACCTGCTGAAGACCTATCGATAGAAGACGCAGCCGGTAGAGTTGCTTCAGAAAGCTCGAACGGAACTTGGTCTGTTCTCGATGCTGAGCAAAGGATAAAAGATATGAGCGCTCAGGCCTTTGAAATAGATGGTAACCGCATAAAAATAGCTTACAAACCTATTATATTCGAGGAAGGAAACATGCCCCAGATACTTTCATGCATCACAGGAAACATAATGGGTATGAAAGCTGTCAAAAGGATCAGGTTGTTGGATGTAGAATGGCCTGAATCGATAGTGAAGCATTTCAAAGGCCCAAAATACGGAAGCAGTGTTAAAAAAGAGATATTTGATGTTGAGAGACCTATCACTGCGACGGTTCCAAAGCCAAAGGTAGGTATGACATCTGAACAGCACGCTCAAGTTGGTTATGACGCCTGGAAAGGAGGACTTGATCTTTTGAAAGATGATGAGAACCTGACAGGGCAGTCATTCAACAGGTTCGAGAAGAGGATCGAGAAAAGTTTCAAGCTTAGGGATAAAGCCGAAAGAGAAACCGGTGAGAAAAAATCTTACCTTGTCAACATCACGGCAGATACACAGACCATGCTTGAAAGAGCTGAGATGGTGAAAGATCTTGGTGGAGAGTACATAATGATAGATATAATCACGGCTGGATGGGCCGGGTTACAGGCTGTAAGACAAAAATGTGAAGAACTTGACCTCGCTATCCATGCTCACAGAGCTATGCACGCAGCATTTGACAGGATACCTACACACGGTGTTTCCATGAGATGTATCGCACAGTTCTCCAGAATAATCGGTGTGGACCAGATACACACAGGTACAGCTAATCTTGGAAAGCTGGACAACGAGGACACCGTCGGTATAAATGAATGGCTTAGAAAGGATCTCCACGGACTAAAAGATGTTCTACCGGTTGCCTCTGGAGGTCTTCATCCAGGAACTCTTCCAATGGTATTCGATAAGCTTGGCACAAACATAGCAGTGCAGGTCGGTGGAGGAGTCCACGGACACCCAGGTGGAACATATAAAGGTGCCATGGCGATGAAACAAGCTATAAATGCTTACATGGACGGAAAAACTCTTGAAGAAGCTGCAGAAAATCATGAAGAGTTGAAGAAAGCTTTGGACAAGTGGGGCTCCCACTCCCCAAGGTGATCTAGTTGGAACTAAAGGGAAAACCCATTGACATGGAAGCGGACACATCAATAGTCATAATAAACGAAAAAGATGCGGAAGAACTTGGTACCCATGCATTGGATAGAGTTAATCTAGATAGGGATGGAGAGCACACAATTGCTGTTGTTGACACAACAAAAAAAATGGTTAAGGAAGGAGAGATAGGTCTTACAAAAAGCCTCCACAAATGGAAAGGAAGCATAGATGTATCCATAGCTTCAAAACCTGACTCTGTAGAATACATAAAGAAGAAGATGGATGGAAAGGAGTGGAACAGCGAAGAAATAAGGAAGATAATAGAAGACATCAATAAAAACGCTTTGAGCGATATAGAGATGGGTGCGTACGTCACAACAATCTACACAAAAGGGATGTCTTTCAGGGAGATGGCTGATCTAACAGAATCAATGGTTGACGCCGGAGAAATAATCAAATGGGGTTACGACAAAATTGCTGACAAACATTCGATTGGCGGCGTACCTGGTAACAGGGTCACACCCATAATAATACCTATCATAGCTGAAAAAGGCATAAAGATACCTAAAACTTCTTCTAGAGCCATAACATCGCCTTCAGGTACGGCGGATACCATGGAGGCTATATGCGATATAGATTTTTCTTTGGATGAAATCAAAAAAATAGTTGAGGATACTGACGGCTGTCTCGTATGGGGTGGCTCAGTCAAGCTTTCGCCTGTCGATGACAAAATTATAAGAGCTGAACATCCGCTTTCACTGGATCCTGAGGGACAGGTAGTTGCATCTGTTCTTTCGAAAAAGAAAGCTGCTGGTTCCAACAAAGTTGTAATAGATATTCCGTATGGAGAAGGAGCAAAAGTGGGTAACATAGACGAAGCCAGGTCTCTAGCTATCGATTTCAAAGAAATAGGGGATCACATGGAAATCGATGTGGAGTGCACAATAACAAGAGGAGAACAACCCATAGGTAGAGGCATAGGACCTGTGCTCGAGATAAGGGATTGTTTAAGGGTTTTAAATGGTGAAGGACCTGCTGATTTAAGGAAAAAATCTGTCAGACTGGCTAATATTCTTTTAGAGATGTGTGACAGAGAGCCAAATGCCGAAGAACTTCTGGATAATGGTAAAGCTCTTAAAAAGTTCCAAGAAATTGTTGAAAGACAGAACGGGATAAAAACCGTTTCTGAATCAGATCTTGAACTAGGAACCTATAAAAAGGAAGTAAAAGCAGGAAGAAAAGGTGTTATAAACCACATAGAAAATAAAACAATCGCTGAAATAGGTTCTAGAACCGGTGCTCCAAAGGATAAAGGGGCCGGACTTTACCTCCACAAGAAGAAAGGTGACAGGGTTGAAAAAGGAGAAGTCCTTATGACAGTATACGCTGAAAAAGAGGAAAAACTCGAAAAAGTGGTTCAACAACTTGAAGAAAACAATGGATACAGGATAATGGATGAAAACGAGATGATAATAGAAGGTATATAAAAATGAAATGGAGAAACCCTGTTATACTTGTAGTACTGGACGGATACGGCTTCAACGAAGACACAAAAGGAAACGCCATATATGAAGCAGAGACCCCCAACATGGACTTTTTGCTGAGGAACTACCCTTCAACATCAGTACCCGCACATGGAAAACACGTGGGTCTGCTGCCAGGAGGGCTTGGAGGTTCAGAAGTAGGTCACATGCACATAGGTGCGGGCAGACCTGTTCCACAGATGCCCAAGGTTATCACAGAATCGATAGAAAATAAAGATTTTTTCGATAAAAAGGCTCTCAAGGATGCTATAAATCATGCCGAGTCAAATGATGGAAAACTCCATGTGATGGGATTATGCTCGGATAAAGGAGTTCACAGCCTTATACAGCACCTCTATGCTGTACTTGAATATGCTGACAGAGAAGATTTTGAAGACGTCGTCGTACACATGTTTCTTGACGGAAGAGATACAGATCCCAAAGTAGCTTTGGAATTCGTAGATGAACTTGAGGATGAAATAGAAAAATTCACAGGAAATATAGCTACCGTATCAGGAAGATATTATGCCATGGACAGAGACAGGAGATGGGACAGAACGAAAAAAGCCTACGACGCAATGGTAAAGGGTGAAGGGTTGAAGGCTGACTCCGCTAGAGAAGCTGTTGAAGAAGCTTATGACAGGGGAGAGACCGATGAGTTCGTGAAACCAACCGTCATAGAAGAAGAAAAAGTAGAAAGCGGTGATTCACTGTTCATATTTAACTTTAGGGCTGACAGATGCATCCAAATGACAAGAGCGTTCATCGAAGATGATTTCGATAAGTTTAATACTAAAGAGCTTGAAAACCTGTTTTTCTCATCCATGACAAAGTACTCGGAAGACTTCAAGAACCCTGTCATGTTCAACAAAAAACTAGTGGAAAACACTTTAGGAGAGGTCCTTGAAAAACATGGTCTGAAACACTACAGAATTGCAGAGACCGAGAAACTCGCACACGTCACTTATTTCTTTTCTGGGAGAAGGGAAAAACCTTTTGAAGGCGAAGAAAGAGAAATTTTTCCATCTCCAAAGGTAGATGTTTACGATAAAACTCCTGAAATGAGGGCTGAAGCTATTAAAGACAAAGCAATAGATGTCATGGAGGAAGAGAAACACGATTTCATATTCGTGAATTTTTCTAACTGCGACATGGTCGGGCATACAGGTGTTTTCGATGCTGCTGTCAAAGCAACGGAAAAAGTCGATGAATGTATCGGAGAAATTCATGAATACTGTAAGAACTCTGAATACGTTTTGATGATAACTGCAGATCATGGTAATGCAGAAGAGATGAAAGATGATAAAGGAGATACATTGACCGCTCATTCTAAAAATCCTGTGCCTTTTATACTTTGTGAAGACTGGGATATAAATTTCGATGAACAACCTGAGCTTTATAAAATCGCTCCAGCAGTGCTAAGGATAAACGGCGTAAGTTCAAAAATAATGAGCGATCCTATCTTCAGAATCAGATGAGTGTCAGCATTCAGGTACTGAAGAGGGATTTTCTTCCCATGCCTTATAGCATTCAATGTCTTCAAATTCCGCATTGCAAACCCAGTACTGGGATTCATCCAGTTCACTCGCAAAATCTGATGGGCATCCTCCTGTAGACATAGTTCCGCAAAGATTTTCCATCATGTTCCTGCAATTACTCCTTAACTGCTGTTTCTCGATTCTGTCAAAACCTGAATCTGTTTGTCCAGTGATCCACTGGCCAAGACTAGAGAGGTAGTCTCCCTGTATAATCAACAGTGTGAGCGCTGAAACGAGAACTACTACCGCCACTACAACAACCGTAAGGGTGAATGATATACCTTTTCTCATATGTTAAAAAGAGATTATGGTTCAGTAAATAATAAAGTTAGGAAAAAAAGAAAGGAGGAAAATTTAAGGCATTGAAATCGGACATTCCTCATTAACTATGTAACCCTCTTCCTGGCAATCATACTCATCACCATCGATTGTTACAATGTAGAAGTCTTCTCCCAGATCCCCTGCATCAACAATACTACTAAAATCGCAGTTTATAGCATCACAAGTACTATCTCCACCACCAAGAATCGGAGCCCTTGAAAGTTCATCTAAAGAACTAGGATTAGTATCTCCATCTTCAGGCACTCTTGAACACACTTCTCTATCTATAGTGCTTATAACTCTACCACATTGACTTCTAAGCTGTGCCTCGGTACTTGTTTGGGTTATTGCACCGAAAAAATCTCCAACTCCTGCTCCAAACAGAGTTACAAGTGTTAATGCGCCAGCCATTAAAACGACTGCAACAATAATAATGGTCAATGTAAAGCTGATACCTTTCTTCATAGTGTATCCTCCAATTTAAGATTCTCTCCTCCGGTTTAAATATTTACGCCTGATCCATAGATAAAGCTAAAATAATATAAAAAAAACTTGGTTAGAGGGTTTTAACCCCTAATCAATATCACATCACAGGACACTGCTGAGGCAGGAATATGAAATCCTGACAGTTGAAAGTGTCTCCATTGTGTTGAACCGTGATATCCACAGGATCGGAGTTTTCAAAAGAGGCTTCTCCGTCTTCATAGTCTATAGAACAACCTGCTTCTACACACGAAACATTGTGAGTCTCATCAGCTGATGGTGAAAAACTATCTCCATCGGCATTGGTGTATCCTCCACAAATTCTATCGCTGATATCTTGTCTTACGTTCTCACAAGACGATTCTATCTGTGCCTGATCCGCTGTGTCCGAAGCAACATCGAAGAAATCACCGATTCCTGCTCCAAAAAGCGTTACCAGTGTAAGACCCACGACCATCAACACAACTGCCACGATTATGATGGTCAGTGTCATGCTTATACCTTTTCTCATAAATTAATCCACCTATAAAGTAGTTAACTTTTTCTGGTTTAAATAATTAAATAAAGAAGAAAATAAAAAAATGGGCGAGTAGCCGAGGCTACTCCTATTCTTTTGAGATGATGATGTGGATAGATGACACGTTGATGGTGTCTCCCTCGTCGGTATCAATCTCATCTGTTCCCAGATTGATTTCTTTTATCTCAGCATCCTCGACGAACCTGTTGGTCACGATTTCTTCCACATCCACTGCCCTGGAAATAGCTCTTCCACGGGCTTTGATGTGTACGGTGTCATGACCATCGTTTAACTGAGTTACTACTGCCATGGCGTAGCTCATAGCAGGTTTGCTGCCTACATACACTGTGTTGTCCTCTGATTCTTCTGGCATTTCTAATCACCTTTTGTGTTCAAATATTTTTTCAGTCAATTCAGCCTTTAGAGCAGAACTGACTTAAAGACCATAAGTGTTTACAAACTTTTTAAAAATAATGTAAGTTACAAACAATGTTTTTGTTGAACGACAAAGAAATCAATTACTTTGGTCGTAGTCTTTGACACCATCAACTACTCCTTCAGCAACCGCTTCATGAAAACTTTCCTGTCTCACAAGTTCATTTTCTCCAGGATTAGTTATAAAAGCTGGTTCGATCAACACAGCATCGATTCCGTACTGATTACACCTGTTCAAAACCCCTAAATTATCCCTGGGTTTTATACCTCTATCAGGTACTTCTATATACTCCATGATGTTAGAATGAATAGTTTCAGCGAAATGAGGTGAAGACCCTGCAGGGTAAAGTGTCTCGCTTCCCTCAGCTGAAGGATCATCGTAACCGTTCAGATGCACGCTTATGAATAGATCCGCATCGTTCTTGTAAGCCATATAAGATCTATCATATATACTTATGAATTCATCAGTGTTCCTGGTAAGTATAACATCGTAACCTTCTTCTTCAAGCCTTGGAGCTATATGCTCAACTGACATCTCAAGGACCTTATCAGCTTCAGTTATCCCAAACCCGGTTGCCCCTGGGTCTTTCCCTCCGTGTCCAGGATCCACAACTATAATATCTATTTCCTGATCCTCAGTTACTTCTTCTACTTCTTCGTCTTCTTCATATTCTTCATCAAATTCTTCGAAAAATTCCTCGTCTTCCTCATGCGTTCTCTCATCATATTCCGTCAAGATATACCCTATATCTTCTAAATCTCCCTTGAACTCTACAATGTCGCCTTCCGTATCAACCATGACCGTTACCATGTTCCTGACGAATCCTTCATCTCCAAAAAGTGATTCACCGGGTTTAAAAACATTTAAAATGATTCTGTCTTCATCAAAATAATCAATTATCACTTCCACATCTCCCAGACATGTTTCCTCCTTGAAAAATGTTTCATATTCGCTCTCAAGTTCATAGAAATCAAATTTTTCGGAGCTTGTGAATTCCATGAAACCCTCATCTTCTCTTATATGTTCGATGGCCTCCACTAGTTGAAAAGAGACAAGTTCTTCCATGTTAATTTGATTATCTAGACTTACATGTTTCGTATACTCAGCTGAATCGCCTTCACAGCTAACTTCCATGGGTCCTCCACCAACGTTTATGAACTCCGCTTCCAAACCACATTCCTCTATCCCTATATTAACTTCGAACTCCGGATTAGCAGAAACATGGCATTCTTCTTCACCATAAACACCTAAAATTCTTTCTGCTGCTATTTCAGCCGTTCTGTTCTCCATTTGTTCTTTGAAGTCTTCCAAATCAACGTATTCAAGAGGCTCCTCCAATATCTCTGAAAAAGCCATCTCTATGGAATTCCTGTGAACCGTGTTAATATAGCTTTTCCTTATCGTGGATGAAAGAGCTGTTGATTCCATAAAAGGCTCTATATCCATTATCTGTTCATCCAAATCCTGTCTAGGGGATACTCCAAACACCAAAATAGAAGGTACTAACAGGACTAATGCTATCATTATGCCCACGACAGCGATTTCCACCTGTCCTTTCATTGACTACCACCCGTCCCTGATCTTGCTTCAAGACCGCCAACGGCAACATGATACTCTATGTATGCCGAAGAACCTGAAGGATCATCTAAAGGTATCTGAATAACGGTAGAATCGGTTCGGAACTGTGGTACTTCCATGCCTTCTTCTCGGCTAAATACAAGATCTAAATCTCCTCTGGCATAATTTAATATGTTATCTCCATCCCTAACTATCCTAACAAAGTAAGGTTTTTCAAGAAGGTTTTCTTCATCGAATATCCACTCGGTCTGATAGTCCAATAGTCTGATAACTCTGTTCTTGTCCATGTAGTTTTCCGGGCAGTTCATCTCATCCTCTCTTTCATGACAGTAAACGAATTCGGTAACAACATCTATCATCTTACCCTCCATCCCGGGATGCTCTATTTCAGTAGACAAAACCGTGTTTGGAAGCTGTAGAGCTGAACTGGAAGATACGGTAAAAGAAAGCTGTTCTTCAACAGTAACTGTTCTCTGCAACCCCATTCTTTCTAGACCTGCACCCATTCCAGCTATAATAGCCAATATTAGACCTCCAAGTAGGAGTATAAATAAGAACGGTATCCAAGTCATCACTCCTCCTTTCTTCTTCACTCTTCTATCACCACTTCAAGAACCGCTTGTTGATAGTTTCTCTCATCTTTATTGTAGACAGTTACAGGAGACCTAAAGGACTTGCCTTTCACTGTACCGTTTTCCCATCTAGTTCTCTCATTATATCTCACCCTATCAAGAGCCTTTATCTCATCTTCTTCCACGTAAAAAAAGTTTTCACAGAGATTTTCGTTGTCAAAGCCACAGTTTCTTTCCTCCACATTGATATAGACATCTTTCATCTCAAGACATCTGAAGTTTCCTGACCTCAACCTTTCATCTATAAAAATTCCTCTACCCTTTGTCGTGCAAGGAGAGTTCATAACTTTTTCTGTAACTGTTATCAACTCATAAGCCATATCAGATTTTATCTCAGCGTCAACGCTCGTATCCATAATTATACTGGCGGCAATTATAGCTATAAAAACAAATAGAAGAACCGAGAAAATCAGTATGAGAGTGTCGCTAAGATCTATGATTCCTCTTCTCAACTTATCAACACCTCGCCGCTGTAATCTATGTCGTCAAACATATGATGTAGGCTTTCGGCTTTGAAACTGTACACGATGTCGTCAGAAATGCTCGGCTCCTCTATCACTATATCTCTGTTCTCAAAACCTCCGGTACAGTTAAAAGTTTTCTCCTTCTGTCTATCACCTATTGAAACCTCTATCTCGGTTTTTTCACCGCCAAAACATTTGTAACTCACGCTGAAATGGCAAATTATCGAGGAACCCGGCTCAGCTTTATCCGGACAGCTATAATAATCCAGTTCTATGTAAGGCTCTTCTTCCTGTCTGGTAAAAAAATTCTCATTAACCACCCTTGAAGTGTTCAAGTAGCTGAAAACATTGTCGTGAGAACACGTCAAAACACTCTCAAAGTTTGTAACCTCTCCCATAATAGTAAAGGGCTCACAGCGAGATAGCATGCACTCTCCCTCTTCTACAGACATTCCGTCTTCATCCCTCTTTATGCAGATCTCCTCTATATCCGAGAAGTCTCCCTCGATTCCATGACCTACCTCCAGCTCGACATCATCCATCCCTGTATTAGTGAATAAAATTTTGCCTTCCTGAAAAACCAAGGTCTCAAATTCATTCCCAAGATCTATTGTGTAACCATGAGACCCGGATAAGGATACAGCTTCGGTTGCCTGAGATATTCTCATACCCGCTAATTTAGCATCAACGACATCCGATTGACCAACTATGGCCTGTATGTTCCCTTGAAGAGCTCCTAAAATTATTATCACTACTACTACCGACGCTATCCCTATGGTAACCGTCCAGAAAATCCTCGAAGCTCCTTTCATATTTCATCCTCCGTAATCAGAAAAAGCGCCTACCCTCACAGTCTCGTTTGCAGCTTCAACATCCACAACTTCTTCTTCAAAAATATCGTAATATTTCAATAAGTATTCTCCATCCGACATGACCGTGAAAGGAACTTTCCCGTCATGGGTCTCCCCTAAAGAAACAATTTCTCTGTCGGTGTACAGTTTGTTAAGCTTCAAAGTTTCGTCCCCATCACCACACACATCCTCAAACTCTATATACGATAAATGCTTTTCAGGATTGACCATTCCTCTTACCTCCTGCTCCCTTGCTATAACTAACTTTTCATTCCTGTTACCATCCCCTGTTATATCATAAAAGTTGCTCATATCCATTATATCGTAGGTCTCTCCGGATTCAAAGTTACCGCACTCGTAATCCCTTACCTCGTACTCTACAATATTTTCATAGCTTTCATCAGCACAGTCCTCCATTTCATGTCTTCCACCCTCACCATCCCAGCTGTAAATGTTCTCTGAGTTATCTCCAAAAAATATCTTGTTTGTACCATCTCCAGGATCTCCTATATCCCCGACAAACTCTGCTCTACACGCATATTCATTGGATATACATTCCAAAGACCTTTCATCAAGGTAATTGTACATGCAAACCTGTCTTTCCTGATCTACATGTGTACCGTTGACAAATGCTATCTCGTTTCCACCCCATTCACCGAAGTCTCTCTCATAAAATTCAAAGTCCTCCCAGTCAGGGTTTCTGTAAAACTTGAAAAAGAACTCATCATCCACATCAGAGGGCACGTACTCTAAAACGTTGGCGTAACATGGGTGACCTGGTTCAAGTTCTCCAAAATCTTGGTTAGCCCATGTAGGTATATAACTTGTCCTTCCTCCTATCTCTTCCACGAGATCCTGTTCAGTTATTTCCTCGCCAATTCTATCAAGACATGCATCGCTCGGCAGTATATCGAAATAGCTATTCACTTCTTCCACGGAACCTGTTTCTATGTGATCATAAGTATCTCCACTTGTATCCGGCATAGAATAAGGCGAATAATAGTGTGTAGCTCCATTACCAAGGTCTGGAACCCTGCACTCAAGTACTTGTCTGGATACCTCCTCGAACTGTCCGTATCCATTGTTCTCCCTTGGAATATCATCCCACCTTCTCTCGGTACCTTCATAATAAATGTGTTTGTAATCTCCATGACCGTGCCCGTACCTCGTGATGGGCATACCCTCTTCTCCAATACCTATCCTGTTAGTACCCCACTCTACCATCGTCCTCATAACGGTATATCCTATAGCTATTCTGGATTCTCTTGTTCTGCCTCTTGCTTCAACCCATAAAATCCTTGCCATATCCCTTATATTTTCTTCTGTTGCCCACTCTCCACAGTACTGTCCCTCCACCTCCTCCTCTATTTCGCCTTCCCTTACCATCCCTATACCTCCAAGGTTGAGCACACTGATAGGTTTTTCATGCCTTATTGACTCTGTAGAGTGATCTGTTTTTTCATACCTGAAGATATCGGTCTGGTTACCTACGACAAGACCGCTATCAAACCCTATCATCCTTAGATCACCTGAAAAACTTATAGTCCTGCCTTCATAATCTCCAGCGGTGGTAGCACCTGCATATTGATTTTCTGGTTCATAAACTATGTTTTCCGATATACTAACCGATCTTAGACCGTGATCCCCTCCATCTCTTGAAAGATAGTAAATAAAAGGTCCATCATCAATTATCTCCCTTTCAACCATCATGTAAAGTGTGTTACCATCAAAACGGTATATGAAAGAATAACCGTCAGACGGTAATTCATCTCCAGGCGGTTCACACTGTGTTATGTCTTGAGATCTTTCCTCATCATCACATAAAACTATCCTATCAATATCATCACAGTCATGTTCAACTGTCCTTGCCTGGTCAGCTCCCTCCATCAAAATTCTGAAAG
>JALDAG010000030.1 GCA_022729255.1 Candidatus Nanohalarchaeota archaeon
GTGGCGATTATCCCGGCGTCAACTCCTCTAAGAGCTTCCTGGTATGAACCAACATACTTTACGTCAGGATGTATTTTCTCCATATTCTCCATCGCCTCAGGATCGTATGCTTTAACCTTCGCTCCTTTATCCTTCAATTCCTGTATCATGTCTATAGCTGGTGAGTTCCTGACGTCGTCGGTACCTGGTTTAAACGCTAAACCTAGGACAGCCACTTTTTTACCTTCCAAACTACCTATTTTATCTTCTAAAATCTTTACAGGCTTTGTTTTTTGACAGTTATTAACATCTATAACTGATCTCAACAGTTTAGGATCGCACTGTTTCTTTTCCATAAAACTGATTAAAGCCCTGACATCCTTTGGAAAACAGCTTCCACCGAATCCACAGCCAGCATTCAAAAAACTTCTTTCTATCCTGGAGTCCATTCCTATCCCGTCCGCTACCTCGTAGACATCCAAACCAAGAGTTTTACACAGGTTACCGATCTCGTTTATGAAAGATATCTTGGTGGCGAGCATAGAATTGGAACCGTACTTTATCAGCTCTGCCGCACCCAAACTGGTTCTAATAATAGGAGCGTTGAATTCTTTGTAAATCTTCTCAACTTTATTCCCTGATCTCTCATCTAGTTCTCCTACCACTATCCTGTCCGGTTCAAGAAAGTCCTTTAGAGCGGTTCCCTCCCTTAAAAATTCTGGGTTCATGCAGACACCAAACCCTTCACCAGCTTTCTTACCTGATTCTTCTTCAATTATAGGAACAATTTCTTCTTCTGTAGTCGTGGGCACAACGGTGCTTTTAACAACGATTACATGGTACTCGTTTTTTTCTTCCAAGGCTTTTCCGACCTGTTCAGCAGCTTCTTTGATGTAATCTAGATTTATGCTACCGTCTTCTTTCATAGGAGTTCCAACCGCTAAAAAAGTAACTTCAGAATTTTTAACCGCTTCAAAAGTATCAGTAGTTGCCTCCAGCTTTCCTTCTGACACAACTTCTTCAAGAAGCTCCGGCAGGTCTTCCTCGAATATAGGGCACTCTCCTTTGTTTATCTTATCGACTTTTTCCTCGTCAATATCAACACAAGTTACCTCGTGTCCTTTAGAAGCCAAACCAGCTCCTGCCGGTAGACCCACGTAACCGGTCCCTATTATGGATATTTTCATGTATCTAAGTTTTTTTCCGACATTTTTTAGAATGTTTATTTTTCTGATTTTTTCCCGAAAAATTCTTTCTTAAAAATTAAAGAGATTTTTTGTCTTCCTGAAACTCAAAAACAGTTTTTTTTATACAGAAAGGTTTTTGGAACGTTTTTAGCCACTGAATTCCTTTAAAATACCAAAGAAAACATTTAAAAGCATAGGTTTGTTATTATAAAGTAGCAAATGATAAGTGTAATCATTCCTTACACGGACAACGAAACATACAAGAAAAGACTTGAGATAACGTTAGAATCCATCATGCACCAGGAATCCGTGGAAAAAGAAATCATCGTTTCTGAGACAGGGGATGAAAAAACTTTGGATTTAAATTCGGACATAAAGCATTTATTGATGCCTGCAGAAACTTCTTTTAATCCTTCGCGACCGAAAAACCACGGTGCGAAAAAAGCCGAAGGCGAAATACTTTACTTCAGCGATGCTGACATAATCTTCAAGGATCCGAAGTACCTTAAAAAACTTCAGGACAGGATCGAAGAAGGAAAAAACCTTTATCTGACCTCTCCAAAAATGCTCAGGTTTTGCAGAAGGGAGTTCGAAACCCTTTATTCAAGGGTTAAGAAACACGGTTTCCGGGAAACACTGGAAAACATAGAGGTGATGGACGAGTACCTCGCAACACTTGACAAAAAATCGGAGATAGAGGTCTTCACAAAGGAGGAAAACGGTGTTAAAGAGGTTCAGATCGCTGACAAGGAGGATCTGAAAAGATATCTGGAGAGCGACAGGGACAGAAATGAACCACGTTACTGGACTTTAAACGTTCACAGAGGAGGACTAGTGGTTCCAAAAAAATATTTCGAATTTGTGGGAGGTTTCTCCCATAAATACGGTGGATGGGGATGCGAAGACGATGATATAAACCAAAAACTGGATCACTTCTGGAACGGGGAATACATAGAAATCCCGGTTATCCACCAGGACCATCCAAGAGGATACTTTGTAAAGGAGGAATGGCTGGAAAACCAGAAGAATCTTGATAAACGGAAGGAAAAAGACATATACGAAGTTGTAAAAAATGACCGAGAAGATTATAGAAAGATTTGAATACAGGGGAGAAGTCCTGGAACTTGCAGCTCCCAGAGACATATATGAAAGTATATCTAAGATGTTCGACGAAACCACCATGGAATATCCTGACTGCTTCATAAACGTGGACCAGAAAGACTATCTATCGATAGTGAAGGACAAAAGCAGACCTTACTGCAGAATAGAGAAAAGACAAAACTCGCTTGATTATTACAGGTACAACACGCTGGTAAGGACAACAAGGTACAACGGAGAAAATTACTTGATAGACACATACGTAGAAAACGATGATCGTGGAGTCATAGCGTGTTTCAACGATTATTATTTCAAGAATAACGATGACAACATGCTGATCCATGGAAACCTCGCTGTAAACAACGGGGAAGGAATGCTTATAACAGGTCCGAAGAGAGCTGGTAAGACAACTCTGGCGATATCGATGATCGAAAAGATAGGGGCTAACATGGTTTCAGAGGGATTGACATTGCTGGAAAACAAGGAAGACAGGATAAACGGCCACTACCTGATTAAACCCATACACGTAAGACTTTATCCTCTGCTTCACTCCAACTTGCACGACCTATTCACAAACCTAGAAATGACATATACCACCCAGATACTTGACACGGACGCAATAAAAAAGATACAGGCCTCTGGAAGAGATGATATAGACGCTAGCTTCACCATGGCAAGGGAAGTTTACGCTGAGAGACTTGGTGTTGAAATGCTAAAAGAACACACCATAGACAAAATCATCATACCTTCTTACACTGAAGAAGAAAAAATCGATATATCAACTATAAGTTATGAAGAAGCCCTAAAAACCATCGAAAACCAGATATGGCCTAAAGAGATGCTTGAAACTAAAAAAACATGCGAAGGATACTTTGAAAAAGAGATAAAGGACAAGCTACCGGAACTAAAATTCAAGAGCATAGAATTTCATTCAAAAGACCAGCTCGAAAAACAGGTCTTGGAGGAATTATTAGAATGAGCGAAGAAAAAGTAAGCGTTGTATACCCTATATACGGGGATTTCGCAGTTGAAAGGCTTATGGCGTCCATAAAATCCGCTCTAAGACAGGAAAATGAGAAGGAGATAATAGTTTCGGAACAGGGACCCGAACCAAGGTTCGAACCTGGAAAAATATATGATGGAGAAACGGAGATAAAATACGTTTTCAACAAATTCACGCCTTCAAAAGAGGTAAGTGACTACAACACCGGTAAAATAAGGAACGACGGAGTTAAAAGAGCTGAAGGAAAATACGTGTTTTCAAACGATGCCGATATTTTCATGAAAAGCCCAGAGTTTCTTGGAAACCTTGTGGAACTTAAAGAAAAAGTTGGAAAAGTTCTTTATAGACCTCCAATGAGAAGGATACCTGAAGAAGAATTTGAACAAGTATACCAAAAAATAAAGGAGAAAGGGATAGATAAAACCTTTGAAGAAGATCTTGATATGTCGAAACAGTACTTAGCCACTTTAGGAACAAAGGAATGGGCTTTGAAGACGTTTAAAAAGGACGGTCAGGACTTTGATTATGAAAAAACATTTACAGCGTTCAAAAAAGATTTCGAAAGATACGTGAACGACCCTGAAATGAAGGGCAAGGAACCGATGTTCTGGGACGAGACAAGGTACTGCGGAGGAATATTTTTTGAAAGGGAAGAGTTCGAATCCGTCGGAGGTTACTGCGAAAAATTTATCAACTGGGGATGCGAGGACTCAGATCTTCAGTACAAGTTCAAGGAAGAATACGGAATCCATCTGATACCTGAAGAAGAAAAATACGAGGTTATACACTTCGACCATCCCAAAGGATACTTCTCATCGGATATGTGGAAGAGAAACGAAGAAATCGAGGAAAAAAGAAGAAGCAAGGATATAGAAGAAATCATAGCCGAGGATAAGAAAAGAAATGGATTATGAACTAAAAAGGATGAACATCGAGCTTTCCAGCCACTGCAATTACAGATGCGTTGGATGCCCGAGTTCAGATGACAGACTTCTAAGAGGCAAAGGACACATGGATTTAGAGCTGTTCAAAAAGATTTCCCGACAGATGAAAAACAGCTTGGAAAAGACATACCTTTGGAACTACGGCGAACCTCTTTTGAATCCAGAAATAGAAAAAATTCTGGATACTGTGGGAAAAATAAGTGCGGAGACGATTCTAAGTACAAATGGAGCTCTTATAGAAGACTTTGAAGACCTCAAATTTTTACTGAACCTTGATAAACTCATAATCTCTTTCAATGGTCTTGACCGAGAAACATACAACTACCACCAGAAAGGAGATTTTGATAAAGCTGTCAGAGGACTGGAAAAAGCGGTGAAAATAACCAGGGATTCTGATACCGAAATGGTGCTCCAGATGGTGGTCAACAAAAAAAACCTGGAACAGAAAGAAGAGTTCTTCAAATACTCAAAGAATGTAGGGGCGGATAAAGCAGTACTAAAAAGTTTCAACAACATGAGCGGTGAAAAAACCATTGAGGAACAGTTCATACCGGAAGACGAGAGATACAGCCGTAAAAAAGGTGGCAGACCCGACTATCTTCCCTGTCTGGAAAGCATGGTTGTCAACTGGGATGGAACCGTTGTGCCCTGCTGCTGGGATTACAAGGGAGAACATCTGCTTGGCAACATCAGGAACAACGATTTGTATGAGGTATGGAATTCGAACCGCTTTAAAAAATTCAGGGAAAACATAAAGAGAAGAGAACTGGATATATGCTCTGACTGTTCTATCGAGACCACTATAGAGGAAAAAGATTTTAGGAAGTAATCCTGGAAATCTCTTTCATCAAGAACTCTCCCCAAGTCGTTAGCTCTTTACTATAACTGTGAGACTTGAACATCTTAGGATCCCATATATCATCGAAGCACCATCCGAACCAGTGAACACGGTTTTCCTCCATAAAATCAAGGATTTTTTTACCATAGCTTTCTACATCTCCACTCATGAACTCTTCATCACAGTTCTCCATAAAACCCCACTCAGTGACAACCAATGGAAGATCCGATGCTTTTTCCATAATCTCCCTCCAACCTTTATGGATAGGGTACGGATGCATAGAGTAAAGCAGATTATCTCCTTTCACAGGTTTTTTCAAGACGTGTTCGATATCGTAGGCCCATCCAACAGGAGAAAGGATGACAAGGTTATCCGAGCTTTCTCGTATGATATCCCTGATTTTTTCCAGTTTTTCCCTCCAATCATCCCAAAAAAGAGGTTTTATATCCATAATTTCGATACTTTTTTCTCCTGGAGCAGGCTCGTTGAAAACCTCGAATATAACGTGTTTTTCACCTCCGTACCTTGAAGATATGTCCTTCCAGCCCTCAAAGGCAAGTTCGATGTTCACGTCGTGCCAAAGATACTTCTCCCCATTTTTCTCAAAGAAATCTCCAGGTCTTCTGGTCTGATCCGAGATAGGATTACCTATGCCGTGCCAGTCCAATACACAGTAGAGCCCGAGCTCTTCGGTTATTTTAACAGCTTCATCCACGAACTTGGCAAGATAACCTTCTATCATGTCGTACCTTCCAGGGTGTATAGGGATCCTCACAGAGTTAAAACCCTTGCTTTTAACGTCTTTTAAGATCCTTTTAACAGAATAGTTCCTGTTAACCGATATCTCGTGAAGATCCGGTATGGAGACACCTCTCAAAAAAACATCGCTGCTACCATCGGTTATCCGACCATCCTCTAACTTTATCTTGTTCATAGTATACTATTTACAAACCTGTTTGAAAATACTTTCATATTTACCGACTATCTTTTCAAGCGAGTACTCATCAGCTTTCTCCAGACATCTTTCTTTAAAGTAATCGTAATTTTCTTCATCCAAAACTCTGTTAACCTTCTCTCTCCACTTCTCAGGGTCATCGAACTCTTCAACCAGAAGATCTTCTATACCCACGACATCCTTGAGACCTCCGACCTTGCTGGCGATTACAGGTATCCCAAGACTCATCGCTTCAAGAGCCACTCTTCCAAAGGTTTCCTCCCACTGGCTAGGAACTAGCAGTAGACAAGTTTTTTCATATATCTCGGAAACGTTCATACGGGGTTCAAGGTAATCAACGTTTTCAAGATCTCTCATATCCACTTCTTTCGGTGTTTCGCCTCCGTAGTCCTTGATGGATTCGCTTATCCTTGAAAGGTACTTTTCAGAAAACTCACCGGATCCATCTTCTTTCAGTGAATCCCATCCTTTGACAACTGAAAAACTCTTTTCAGGCATTTCTTCAGCCAGTTTTTTGAATACATTACCTCCTTTCCTGACTATAGGGTTAAAAAGAGTTATGTAGTCTCCTGAAACCCCTTTAAAGTTGTCCTTCAATTCTTGTATGTCTACTGGGGGCTGGATAATGGTTGAATTTCTTCCGAAATTCTCCTTCACAAACTCTTTGGTTGCAGCTGAATTACTCACGATCTTTGTGGGGCCGTACACAGAGTTTTTACTTATATCCCTCTCGAAAGGAACCTTACAGACCCTGAGTACTGAGGGCAAACCATTCTCTCGAGACTTTTTCACTGCTACATCGGACCACATAAGCTGGGCGAAAACAACATCCGGTTCGAACTCATTCATCGCATCTTCTATACTTTCCTCTCTTTCTTCATGATCTGTGAAAAACATTTTAGTGCCGTATTCATTACCTGAGTACCTTTTATCCGTTAAAACCGCTGCCTCAAAAGATTCTTTTTCATTGATCTTTTCCATAAGGGTGTATGCGCTTTTTTCGGCGCCACCTGTCGCAGGATAATAAGTACCGGATATGTAAAGAACTTTCACATTAAAACCTCTTTAATACCTTCCTTTATGGTCAAACCTTTTTTTCTATGGTTCAAAATTCTTAAAGAGTTTTTTGAAAACTTTTCCAACATCTTCTGGTTTTCAAACATTTTTTCCACCTTTTCAACCAATTCTCCATCTTTTGAACCCGGAAGCATGCAGAAACCGAGATCCTTAAGCTCCCAGTTCACAGCTCTTAACTCTTGATTGTCGATATCCCTTTTTCCTGGTACAAGAACACCCGGAAGCTGGTTTTCTATCATTTCATGCACGGTCCAGTAACCTGCCTCGGAAACAACGAACAAAGATTTATCGTATTCTTCCTGTATATCGTTAACCCACTCTGTTACTTCGGTATTAGGAAGATTTTCAAAGCTTTGGTCGTTGTAAGCTCCGGAGATAACCTTAAACTTTAAACCTTTTTTGTCTTTTAACTCCTTTATCATGCCTGAAACCTTTTTCGAAAACTTTTTAGCGCTTGGAAGCCCTCCACCACCCATTGTAATCAAAACCTGGTCTCTTTCACTATCCTTTCTCTTGTTGTAGAGCACCGGCTCAACTAACTCGGTGTTTTCTAATTCTTTTTCGAAAGGAATCTCCGAAACATCGTTAAAAAGAAAAACCCTGTCAAAAAGTTTCTGGAAGTTTTTACCGTAGAAATACTTCATATAAGTGTCTCGTATAGGATAACTAACAAGGTATTTTTTGACGTCAAGACTTTCCACAAGTTCGTGGTCGAAAAAGGTGGAAAAAAACATGTGGGTTATCTCTTTGTCCCTCACCTTTTGAAGAAACTCCTCTTTGTAACGGTAGTCGAGGTTACCTGCCAGTGTATCCATATCTCCAACCTTTGGGAGCTTAACGAATTCAACATCTTTATCCAGACAATCAGAGTACTTTTCGTAGTCGTACTCTGAAAAAACGTAGATTTCTACACCTTCCACGTCAATCTCGGATATGGTTTTTTTGATCATGCTCCAGTGTCCCATGGTGCCTGCGCTTCCCAACGAGACAAAACCTATTCGTTTCATAACTATTAAAACAAAAATCGTGATTTAATTTAATAAGAGTGATCAGGAATTTAAGGAAAAAAGAGTTACAAAAAAATCTTTTTACTCCTAACCAATGATATAAAATCCTAAGCCCTAAAAACTATTATCATTGGTTGAAACCGTTATTTTTAACTTAAAATGATTTTTGAAGTGGTAACAAATGAGATTTTTGATTGCAGGAGGCGGAGGATTTATAGGGAGTCACTTATCCGAAAAACTGTTAAAAAAAGGGCATAAGGTCGTGGCTGTGGATAATTTTTGTTCCTCTTCCAGGAAAAACATAGAGGGTTTCAAGGAACATGAAAACTTTAATGTGGTAGAAGAGGACATTCTTAACGGTGTTTCCATCGAAGGAGAGATAGACTATGTGCTTCATTTTGCATCAAGAGCTTCCCCGAAGAATTACCAGGAACATCCATTACATACATTAAGAACTAACACGGAAGGAACGCTTAAAATGTGCAGGTTAGCGGATAACAAAAACGCTAAATTGCTATACGCCTCAACATCAGAGGTCTACGGAGACCCTGAAAAGCACCCTCAGACAGAGGACTACTGGGGAAACGTCAATCCACATGGACCAAGAAGCTGCTATGACGAGGGAAAAAGAGCAGGAGAAGCAACTCTGAGAAGCTACAGCGAAAAAAACAATTTAGATTACAGGATCATAAGGATATTCAACACATACGGTCCTAGAATGATGAAAAACGATGGAAGGGTGGTGACAAACTTTATGAGACAGGCAAAGAACGGAAAACCCATCACGGTTTATGGAGACGGAACACAGACCAGGAGCTTTTGTTACATCGAAGACCTTGTAGCGGGAATAATTAAATCAACAGAATCGGAAAACGGAAAGGTATATAATCTGGGAAACCCTGAAGAACACACTATAAACGAGCTTGCAGAAAAAATCAAAGACCTGACAGGCTCTGATTCTCAAATCGTTCATAGAGAACTTCCTCAAGACGATCCACTGAGAAGAAAACCTGATATCTCCAAAGCGAAAAGGGAGCTGGGCTGGGAGCCAGAGACCGGCTTAAGTGAAGGACTGGAAAAAACACTAAAAGCTTTCTAAAAGACCTATTTTTTAGGGCATCAGTAAAGAGATTCTCATCCATTTTTACAGTGTATTTATTAATTTGGCAAAAAAAGTTTAATTAAGATGAAAGGACTTATTCCGGCAGCGGGAAAAGGAACAAGGATGCGGCCGTTCACACTGGCTTACCCCAAAGAACTTCTACCGGTGGGTACAAAAGCGGTTATCGAACACGTCATAGAAACCATGAAAAAAGCAGGTATAGAAGAAATAGTTGTTGTAGTTGGCTGGAAACAGCACGCGATCCTCGACTATTTAGGTTCTGGTGAAAGACTTGATGTTGACATAACCTACGTGGTTCAGGACGACAGAAACGGACTGGCAGGAGCGGTCAAGACAGGCGAAGATGCTGTGGATGGAGAAAGCTTTGCAGTTATACTGGGAGATAATTACCTTACGGACTGCGATGCTTTGAAGGAACTGAAAGAGTTCCACAACAGCAACGGCTGGGAAGCAACAATCGGATCATTCAAGGTTGACGACCCAACTTCCTACGGAATAATAGATGGGGAAGACGGACATGTGAATGGACTGGTCGAAAAACCTTCTAGAGAAGAAGCACCTTCAGACGAAGGCATTGCTGGGATATACGTTTTTGAACCATCAATATTCGATGCTATTGAAAAGATAGGTAGGGGTAAAGGCAACGAGTACCAGCTAACAGACGCCATAGATCTTTTGAGGAAAGAAACGGACAAGATAGGTTATATGCGTATACCTGGAGATCACATAGATGTTGGAACTCCTGAACGACTGAGAAAAGCGAACAGGGAGTACGACCTAAGAGATTAATTTTCCAACAAGTATTCGATGTCAGGGTGCTGTTTTTCCTCATCGGAAAGTTTCTCTGGATTTAAGACAGCCATATTCCTTTTTTCCTGCCATTTTTTATGCCTTACAAGTACTCTAACCGGTATTTCATCTAATTCTAAGATTTTTGAGATATAAAATCTATGGTAGCCTTCTTCAAAGAGAATTTCACCATCTCTCCCTATATTTACTATAATTTCATTAAAGATTCCTAGGTCATTATCTATGTAGTTATTAAACTTCTTTGTATAATCTTTACCAAATTTTATTTCTTTTTGTGTTTTGTATCCATTTTCACTTATGTTATTGTATAATTTGTCTGTTTCTTCAAGCACCTGTAATAATTCCTCTTTAGTACCATACCAAGATGAGGATTCGCCTTTTTCTATTTTTTTAATCATTTTTTTGTATGAGGGTGTTTCTTCCCATGGTTTATTCTCTGTAAACCTCATTTTGAAAGAGTTGAATAATGTTTTCTCTTTCATCGATTCCTTTTCTTTGTCCCAGTTTCCTTCTATTATTTCAGGAAAAAAGAAGTTATCAACAATATCTCTGGTTTTTTTGGACCTAGATTCTATATTTATTGGAGACACCCATATTAATTTGAAAGGTTTTATAGGGGCATAGTTATTTCTGTTATATTTAAACCAAGTTTTAAGCTTTACCAGCGTTTTAATATATTTTAAGTAAATATTTACAGATATATTGTAAACTAAGTTGTTCTTCTTCAATGCAGAAGATATTTTATCAGGTAGAGGTAATCCTACAGCCATTTAATTCACCAAGTATCGAATATATGAACGATTTTTTCTTCTTAAAGATTTTCAATATCCTTCATAAATGGTATAGTTTTTTCTTTTCTTATTTCTACCTCCAAAAATACTCTTTCATAGAGTAAAATTATTATAGAGACATTACTTAGTTACTTTTCTTTCCTTCTAAAATGAATGCGACATTCAAATAAATAACAAATTTTTACAAAGTTTCTTGAATACGCCAAATCTGTTTTAAATTATAACTTATGTTTAAGTTTATTTATCACCAATTTTTTGTTTAATGGATAAAGGGATTTGTTGTTTCTTTGGTATTGACGGTGCAGGAAAATCTACTTTAATCCGAGAAGTCCAGAAAAGGCTTGAAGAGGAAGGTATAGAAACCGAAAAAAATGTACATGGGACGATCCAAGAACCATAAAATACCATTTATAAGTTGGAAGGTAAAGTTAAAGGAAAAGTTAGTTGCTAAAAAAGAGGGAAAAGATCCTGAAAAGGTAAAAAAACCTCTAGTAAATATTTACAGGAAGAGAGGATGGATCTGGATGTCTGTCTACTTTCTGGATCTTTGGCTGAGATACCTTGAGGTCAAGATCAAGAGCAGGGAAAAAATTGTTCTCATGGACAGATACTTTTTCCACGGTCTTCTCCTTACCAGAGGTTTAAAAAGAAAGTTTTTCGAGAAGCTCATTCCTAAACCTTCAAAAAGCTTTCTGATAAATGCTCCTCCCGAAATAATACTTGGAAGAAAAGACGAAGCTTCTGAAGAAAACATCAGAGATTTTTACAATGAGGCTAGAAAATTGTCCAACAGGTTTAAAATCGAAGAA
>JALDAG010000038.1 GCA_022729255.1 Candidatus Nanohalarchaeota archaeon
ACCCGCAGGCTTGTTACTTCGATGTCGGCTCTCCGTATCCTGGCCGTGCAGCCGCGGCCAAGGGTGGGGGTGTTCACCCATTAAAACGGATCGTGAGCTGGGTTTAGATCGGCGTGAGCCAGATCGGTTGCTATCTACTGGATGTGTTTGATTGGTTGAGAGGAAGTTTCGGACAGTACGAAAGGAACCCCGAAACGGAGCCTATGGTGTAGCAGTTGTCCTAAAGGGCATGCTGCGTAGCTACGCTCTATGGGATAAGGGCTGAAAGCATCTAAGCCTGAAACCTTCCTTAAAAAGAACCAATTTTGGCGCCTGTATAAGACAGGTTTGATAGAGTAGCGGTGTAAGCACTGAGGAAACGAAGTGTTCAGCCGACTACTACTAAGAGCCTTTTAGAATCTTTTGGTCCGTGTCTTAGACAGCGTCAGTATATATCAAAGATGTACAGGACCTCTTTGTTTTTTTGTTCTATTTTCAGAAACCTTTTTATCTTTAAAAATTTCTTTTTGTTTAATGTGAAGGAGTTGAACCTTTTTCGCCTTTAAGGTGAAGAAAGTCCCGCCTCCATATTACGCAAACTCCGGAAAACGGAGAGGGCGAGAGCTCTGCCTCTGCAGCAGAAACGATACTTCTCTCTGTGTTACAATGAGGCCGATAAAAGGCCGAGGTTGCAGAGAGGATAGTTGAAACGTGGCAAGTTTTGCGGTGCAAGCTTTTAGGTGCTTAGTTGAATAAGGTTTTGAATAGAAGCGGGCTTACTAACTCCATCACTTTTTAAGTTTTAGGTTACAATGGTGTTTTGTTATGGGTAAGAAGAACAAGGGACAGATGCCTTCATCCTTTGGAGGGCTTGTCAGATATTTTGATGAGGGAGAAGAAAAGTTCCAGCTTGACCCAAAGGCTATAATAGTGTTCATCGCTGGACTGGTTACGATGAATCTATTAGCGTATTATTACCTAATGCCTTGAAGCTTGTTGGGCCCGTAGCTCAGCCTGGACAGAGCACTCGGCTTCTAGGGTTCAAGCGATTTCTGGTATTTATCCCTAAATACTAAGGTTTTTTGTACCTAAGATACCGAGCGGTCGAGGGTTCGAATCCCTCCGGGTCCGCTTTTCAATAAATTTTTCTCCGATATTGTTAACCAAATTTTTTGAGGTGAAAAGCAGGATCCTTTACTTTTAGCAATCCAAAAAAAGATATAAACAAGGAGGCATTATTATTAGTTTAGGTGGATTTGAGATGACTGATGTTCCAAGAGTTCAGACAGGGATTAAAGGACTTGATAACCTTATAGAAGGAGGAGTACCGGAAAAATCTATTACTTTGATTTCAGGAGGTGCTGGTTGCGGTAAAACCATTTTTTGTAATCAATACTTATGGCACGGTTTGAAAAAAGGCCAGAAAGCAAGGTATATTTCCTTGGAGGAGCCTGTCGGAGACATAATGAAAGATGCAAAGGTATTCGGATGGGATTTCAAAAAATATGAGGACAAGGGCGACTTTAAGATAACTTATATAACTCCTACAGCAGGTTCTAGAGGATTTATAGACAAAATTAAAGAACTTGCAAGCGAACCAGGAGTAGAAAGACTGGTTATAGATTCTGTTTCTGTTATGCTTGGGGCTTACGGAGGAACACAGGCTAAAAAAAGAGAGAATCTTTATGATTTGATGAGAGCGGTTAAAAAAGCAGGCCCTACGACCATATTAACTTCTGAGATACCTGAAAATGACGAAAAAGCTCTTTCAAGGTTTGGCGTTTCAGAGTTTGTGGCTGACGGAGTAATAGCACTTTATTACACAGGAGTCGGTGAAGGAGCCTTCAGGAACTTAGAAGTGAGAAAAATGCGTAGAACAAATCATGTACCGGGAACACATCCTTTCAAAATCACCGATAAGGGCATAAGGCTTTCGAAAGAAACAGGTTTCTGATACACTAATCAGATATCGAAAACTTTTACACCGTCAGAAGTTATTTCCATTGGAAGTATGTTTACGCTGTGATCAGTACGCCTCATTTTTCGTATTGTTAGTGTTCTTTGATGGTCTTCAGCAACCGGAACGAATTCTAAAAGTATGACGGTATCAACTAAAAATTCTATAATGCCGCCACCGGAGAGCCCCTGAGAAGTCTCAGGAACGGTGCCTGTAAGCACGGCTGTAACGTTAGCCTCTCTTAACTTGTTTAATAGGGATGCTAAAGCAACCCTTGACATGTATTCGTCCCTTATAAACATCTCGATTATAGAAACGGAATCGATTATCACTCTTTCTGCATCGATGTCCTCAACAGCATGCATCACTTGATCCAAAAGGTTTGATATGTAAGACCTGACAAGCCGATTAAGGTTTTGTATCTCCTTGCTTGGAAATATGGGTTTTATGGAAAGAATCTTCACTAATCCTTCTTCTTCTAAATGATCGAACTCCCAGCCAAACATAGCCCTTATGTCAGCTTTTATATCTTCTTCTCTTTCTTCAGTTGTCACATAAACTCCCGGACTTCTGTTTTCGGCGCCTCCTTTCAGAAAAGAAGCACAAAAAGCTGTTTTACCCGTACCTGTCTTTCCTGTCACCAGGTTCATCGTTCCTTGGACAAGACCTCCCTGCATGTGTTGATCCAGATTTATTATTCCTGTGGTTATACGATCGACTTTTTCTGAAGGAAGCAGCTCCATAGGATCTTCTTCAGGTTCTTCTTGTTCATCTTCGTCTTGAATTTCCAACTCTTCATGGTCTTCCTCCACTTCTTTTCTCTTAAAAGAACCCACTACAGAGTCTAATAAAGATTTTTTCTTCTCTTTCTTTCTTTTTGTTAGGTCCTTGTATTCTTTTTCAAGTCTTTCCGGCATTTCTTGCTTTTTTTCCCTGTCAGGAGCTAATTTTTTATCAGTACTAGATTCTTTTTGTCTTCTGAAAGCATCATAAGGCCTTTTAAGCAACACTCCTTCTTCTTTGTCTTGTCTTGTAAGATAAACAGTAGGGTTAGAAGTTAAAGCCGTATTATCGACTTTGAAAGATATTTTTTTAACTTCTCCAGGCGAAACATCAACATATTTTAACCCTATATAATTAGTTTCGAGGTACAGCTTGACGAATTCATATTTTTTTCTGTCCGTTTCGTTGGAAATCTTGAATTCCAGCTTTGATTTTGTCTTCTCTTCCAACGTTCTGAATGAATCAAGCCTTAGGTCTTTTTTCAAATGTTTCACCTGTGTAAATTTTTGTTCGTTCTATTCGTTTTTATTGTTTTGATTTTTTCTTTCAGACAAGGTATGCACAAATTTTATTATCTGTCTTGTTGCTTTTGCAGGCGCCTTGAAATAGTTCGATAATGTGAAATTTCGTCTTATTCCTTTATCTAATTTCTCTTCAAGCTCTTCGATCTCACTCCTTAGCTCCAAAACTTCGTCCTGCCGACCTTTCATAATGTTCATGAACGTTTCTCTGTCAATTTGCCTGTTAAAGTACTGTTTCTCCGCCTTTTTTCTAGCGTCCACAGCGTGATCGAGTTTTTCATGTGTGTTGATATATTCTGATTTAAGCCTGAAATAAGGTATAAAAACCATCGTAATTAAGAAAAACGCTGTGTAAATAAACACGAACATCAATAACCATTTATCCCAATTTTCTCTTATGTTGTATTCGAGTTCTTTTGCGGTTATCTTCGCCTCTAGTTCGTTTTTGATCGTGTTAGCGCTGTCAACAGTTCGAGACAAGCTTATTTCATCGTTTCTTTCTATGGCTTCATGAGCTTTTTCTATCTCTTCTTCAAACTTGTTGAAATGTTCAAAAAGAGCTTCTGTATCTATACCTAGTTCTCTGTATCTTTCTAGGGTTGAAGACAGATTTTCTTTTTGTCTTTCGAGTTCTTCTAAGTGTACTATTGCAGGTCTCTTCGCCACTATGAGCACCACACTTGTCTCCCTAGTAAGTCCGTCACCGGTAACAAATGTGATATATATGTCGTGCGCTCCCTCTTCGGCTTTTAGAGGTACGTCGACAATTAACTCATGACTGATTTGTTCGCCTTCTTCCACAACCATCTCTCTGGTTATTTCATTGTTTCTCTCCACCCAGGTATCGCAGCAATCTGAATCTGTGTTTATGTCCACGTAAATTGTTTCTGTACCGCTGTTGTATATTGAGAAAGCACTGCTAACCTCTTCTCCCTGCTGTATAGGACCTATTTGATCCATTAAAGAAATTTCAAAGTCTTCTATGTCTGCTTCTTCAAGAATGAATGTTATTACTTCGCTTTCAAATTCGCCTTCTGCTTCACACAATACATCGTAATGGTATTCTCCCGGACCGTCTAAAGGAACCATTGAAGTATGTATTCTACTGTCTTCAGTTTCCATCTGAACTCCTTTTGAGTAGTTGCTTTCTTCTAATTTCTTTCCGTACCTACATTCAGCGTCCTGATCTGTTTCAACCGTGATGTTGGCTTCATCAATATGGCTGGGTAATGTGAAATCAGGAGAAAGTTGTTCTATTTCGAGAGAAGCAGTTTCTGGAGGTGCAGCTCCATTGCCACCTTCTTCAGCTATTTCTTCTTGTTCACCTGAATAAACATAAAGGCCTTCAAGTACGGAATTGCCGTTGAGGTCGCTTCCACGAATAGTAACAGGACTACTGTCCATCAGTTCGCTAAAGGTTGTATGGTAGACACCGGGATGTCCTGAAACAGGCAAAAGCCTACTATTCGTTTCAGCACAATTAACACATTCTGCGCTGTAGTATCCTCTTGTAACAGGATCACCTCTCTGATTTGTGATTTGCGCCCTGACATAGACTTCATCTCCGTCCTCTATGTGTTCTTCATGTTCTGGAGATATAACATCTATGTCCAACATGTTGGACACTTCGAACTTTTCCGTAGAAAAACCGTGATTTCCGTTCTTTGAGACGTTAACATAAAGTTCATACTCTGCTTTTTCTCCACTTGAAGGAGGATGATCTTTATCTATGTAGTAATTAAGGGTGTCTGTGACTTTTTGGTCTGCCAAAGTGATGTTTTCCTCTGAATTGTCTAATATGACTGTTGCTTCAAAACCATCTACTTTTCTCTCATTAACGTCCATGACATCGATTTCTACATTGACTTCTTCATTTTTCATGTAGATCTCATGATCTGTTTCCACATCTACATCGTATCTTTCTGTAACATTAAAGGAATTTGAAACCTTGGTGTCCTCGTTTCCACTATAATCTTCTGCAGTCACTGTGTAACTATAAACACCTGTTTTTGTCGTGTTAACAAAGTAGTGTCTGTATAGGTCTTGTTTTATTAACTCCATGTCTTCAGGATCTTCCTGATACCCGTCAGGGTGCTCCACCACTATATCAACGTTTTTCAAGGGACCGCTGTCAGAAATGTTGGCAAATATGTTTACATCGTCTCCTTTGTTGACCTCTTTAGGTCTTTCTTCAAATTCTTTGATGTACGGAGAATCATAATCTTCGTCTCTCACCAATAAAGAGATTTCATGAGTTTTTTCGTGATCTCCCGTTTCTGTATCAAACTTTATAACCCCGTTTCCTGTTGATAAAGGCTCTATTTCATAACTAACAAGTTCATAACCTTTTTCATAATATATATCGCCTATGTTTTTCTCCTGAGGTCCATGGACGTCAACAAGATCATCAGTTTCGATTGATGTAGTCACATCTTCAATATCTCCTTTTAACGCATTTACTCTCCAGGTTAAGTTGATTTTATCATCTATATGGTCTTTTGGTAGTACTATGTGTGTGGAGTTACCTTTAGCATTTTTTGTAGATGGCGAACCATAAGCAACGTGGAAATCTGATTGATCGTGTATTGTTGGGCCCGCCACTAAAGACGCATTTATGTTGTATTGACCCGACATAACAGTATCTTGGAAAACCGTTTTATAATCTGTTTTACCTTCTTTGCTTTGCTCTAATTCAAGCAAAACGTTTTCTTCTCTCGGGCGAGAAACATTAGCGAAGATATTCTCTATTCCTGCAGCTGCACCTGAAACATTAGCTCCTATCACAACTTCTTCCTCGACTGATAGGGTGTTAGGAAGAGAAGTAACGTTGAAATCTAAATCCACGGCCTGGAAAGTCTTGTTTATTTCCTCTTTTTTGGTGTTTCCCGCGTGATCCGTTATGTAAACGTTTTTTATGTTGTAAACCCCTGTAAATGGAATGTTTTTATAGTCGTGTCTCCAGTAGCTTAATACTTCTAACTCTTCATATCTTTCCGTCAACTGTTCGCTTACAGTCACGTTTTCAGCTTCACCTTCAGGGTTTTCGACCAAAGCCTCGATTTTTTCTATACCGTCATCTTCATTAATGTTTTTATTATCTCTTGCTAAGATGTCCCCAAACCTTATGGAGGTATTTACAATAGTTGTGTTTGTTTCAAGTTCGAAAAAATCCAGTCTAGGTTTTTCAGTGTCTTCTATCGTCAGTACTGTCTCTTTATCCTGATGATAACTTCTTGTTTTATCCATAACCTCTGCTAAAAAACCGATTTTTCCAGCCTCTTCTACCCTTTTATCGAAAGAAAAGTTAACGTTTTCTCCTGATTTGATGTATTTTTCGGATGAATTGATGTAAAAAATTTCGTCCTCTAAAGACGTAAGGAAAACATCTGTGTCGATGTTTCCGGAGTGGTTTTCCCCTTCTTCATTATTGACCTGTATAATAAATTCTATTTTTTCTCCCTGTGCTCCTTCACAAAGCGTTTCTCCATCACAGTATATTTCTTCGATACGTAAATCTGGTGCAAACACCTTTGTTTCAGTTTTTTCTATATTACCTGCTTTTATAGATCGCCATGTATGCTTTTCATCTTTCTCAGTTGCAGGAGCTGTGACTTTAGAAGTTAAATTAATCTTGTCTCCTTCTCCATCGCCCTTTACTGTTATAGTTCCTTTAGAACTATTGAAATAAGTTATGCTGCAGCTTTCATCTTCATTATTTAGGAAACATTCAAACTCCGTAATGTTTTCATACAACATTTCTTTTTGATTTGTTACAGGGTTAAGATAACTGGGAGCATCTAAAGTTATTTCAGGATCTTTAAGGGTTTTGTTTAAGTCGTTTACAATCGTTATGTCTTCCTCATGAGCGGCATGAGTCTTGTTGTCATCGTTCAAAAGGGTTTTAATGGTGTGATTAACGACATAGATTTTTTTATTGACTTCTCTAGCATCTAAATTCCCTACAAGATCGGTCGAATAAATATCCGTTATTTCATATGTGCCTGTCCTTTCTGTTTGGTTGAAATCAGTCTTCCAAACTCCCTGTTCTTTATCACCTTCTTTTAACTCCATCGAAACGTTTTGTTTGGTGTCGGGGCTTTTTATCGTTGCTAAAACTTCTTCAACCCTTGTGGAATCTTCAACCAAGGAGCTGAATTCGAATTTTTGATTTCTGTATATCTTTCTTTCCTCTTCCGGATCGTTAAGTACATGTATTTCGTGTTCGCTGCTTTTTGGTGGTTCGTCATCTATTCTTAACTGATCGGTAGATCTTTTTTCCTCATAACCTACTGAATTATTCGCTTCAACTGTTATGGAAACATTTTGAGGTTCTAGTTCAGGGTTTCCGAACTCTTCAGCTATATTGATGCTTGTGCCGTATCGATCATTCTCAATATTTTCCATTTCCTTTGATCCTATTATTTCGTCGTTTTTATCCTCTAAAACCATATTAACAGTGTCTATCTCAGAATATTCGTGGAAAACATCGGTTGAAACCTTTATATCATGGTCCGACCTTGCAAAAGACCTGTTTACTTCTATCTCCCCTATATCTGGAGGAGAACCTATTAGAGTAAAAGAGTATTCCTTTTCCTCAACATTACCGAGTTTGTCTTCAACCCTTATTTTGATCTCTCTTTCCCCTTCTTCCATCTCATCCCAGTAAGGATAGAAAGACTCGTTAATACTAAAACTACTCCATTCGCCGATTCCTTCATGGTAATAATTACCTATTTTCCTGCCGTTATCCTCTCTTATTCCTACCCCTGTATCCCAAGAAAGTATCTTGATGTTTTCTGATTCCATGTCGATTTCTCTTCCTTCTTCCGGATGTTCGAGCAGAACTTCAGGAGAACGACCATCAACGAAGAAAAGGTATTTTTCGGTTTTAGCATTGGGTTCAGGATACGTTACAAAATCCT
>JALDAG010000026.1 GCA_022729255.1 Candidatus Nanohalarchaeota archaeon
GGTTGGAAAAGAATTTAATGGTATAACCGTTAGGGGAAAAAGTTTGACCGATTTTGACGGTTTTGAACTGGGTAATTCCCTTTTTTCGGAGCTTAAAGGTGTAAAAGAAGCATTAAAAATCGATAATAAGCCTTTAATCGACATCGAACTTGATAAGATAGGACCAAGTACTTGCGGCGAATTATTAGCGTTTATGCAGTATTTGGCTTACTACAGCGCTGTTTTAAGAGGTTTAAATCCTTTTAACCAGCCTGATGTTGAGAAAAGCAAAGAGATAGGGTTTCAAAAACGTTTCAAAGGTGATTAATATCAACGTCTTGATACTTTCAAGGGTTTTAAGTAACGGAGAGGCTGTTTCGGAGTACTGCAAAAATCTTTCGGAATACCTCTTGGACAGAGGCGATAATGTATTTCTAGTAGGTTTTAATGATGGCTCTGAATTCGATGCAAAAGAAGGGGCGCAGGTAAAAAAAGTCGATGTTAATTTTGAAGCCGAGAACATATACGACTGGGCCATGATAATGAATAACGAGATGAAAAGAGTTTCTCGAGAGGTTTTCGAACAGGAAGGTTTCGATCTGGTGCACGTCAATGACTGGGTATGTTTGCCTTCAGGTATAACGGTTTCAAATTTCCTTGATAAACCTCTTGTGGTTACGTTACATTCAACTGAAAATGAAAGAGGTTTTCAGGCTCAGCATTCCGCCGTGATTTCTGACATGGAATGGAAGGGTGGTTACGAGGCTAACAGAATAATCGTGAATAAAGAAGATACTAAGAACTCCCTTCTTTTCGATCTTGAGGTTCCTGAACAAAAGATAGATGTCATAAATCCGTTCTCACCTACTTGGCAGGAGGAAACCAGAAATATCTATCTTGACGAGGTGAACAGTTAAATGAGACCTTTATTTGTGACATGGGAGTACCCGCCTATAAAGGCTGGAGGCATAGCAAACCATTGTGAAGACCTTGCAACGCATCTTGCTAAGCAGGGACACGAACCCGTAGTTATTACTCAGGGAGAAACACCTGGATTCGAAAAGAGGGATGGCGTCGAGATCCACAGGGTAACAACGAATAATAAGGCTCCTAATACTTTGTCGTGGTCAATGCAGTTCGGTTTTGAGGCTGAGAGAAAAGCTATTCAGCTCGAAAAGGAAGACGGATTCGATTTTGTTCATGCACATGACTGGATGGCGGTTCCCGGAGCCACGGGCATTAAGAAATCCACGGGCAAACCCATGGCTTTCACCGTTCACTCCACGCAGTCCGGAAGGGACGGTATAACAAGCGAGTATCAAAGAGTTATCCAGAGGCTTGAATGGTACGGTACTTATGAAGCTTCTCAGGTCATAACGGTTGGCCAAGACTTGTTTAACGAGGTAAGACATAATTATCAAGTTCCCGAAAATAAGATACATTATATACCTAACGGAG
This sequence comes from Candidatus Nanohalarchaeota archaeon, assembly GCA_022729255.1. Classification (GTDB taxonomy): domain Archaea; phylum Nanohalarchaeota; class Nanosalinia; order Nanosalinales; family Nanoanaerosalinaceae; genus Nanoanaerosalina. The sequence goes on from JALDAG010000026.1 coordinate 1,438, forward strand.
TAGATCTGAACAGGTTTAAAGAAGGGAACAAGGATTTCAAAAGAGAGGATTACGCTCTTCCACACGAGAACATAGTTACTTTTCTTGGAAGGTTATACCCTCAAAAAGGCCCAAGTTATCTGATAAGGGCGATGCCGAGGATATTGGATGAACATCCTGACACGAAGTTTATTTTTGCTGGAAGCGGAAACCTGGATGAATACAGATCGATGGCTAAATCCCTTGTGGGCGACAAAGTTCATTTCACAGGGTTCATACCTGAAAAAGACTTGGTTTCTTTGCTGAAAAATTCTCTTGTTACTACAGCGCCTTCAGTTTACGAGCCGTTTGGACTGGTTCCTCTTGAATCTTCCGCGTGTTACACACCTCCAGTAGCTTCTTTTGTAGGAGGCATGAAGGACACAATTGTTCACGAATTTACAGGCCTACACACCTATCCTAAAGACCCTAAATCGATAAAAGAACAGGTTTCTAGGGCTCTTAGTAACCCTGATTGGGCTAGATGGATGGGGGAGAACGCCAGAGAATATGTGGAGGAGAACTACATGTGGGACAAGGTAGCTGATGATACTTCTGATGTCTATGCAAGAGCCATAGAGTGATAAGTATCACGGAATTGTTAATTTTTTAAGCAACTGAACTAAACCAGTTTTTATGCCGGGATTGAAGCTACACGTAGGAGGCGGGGATAATTTTTTCCCGGGTTTTCTTAACATAGGTCTTTTTTCAGAAGAGGTCACCGATGGAACAACGAAACTGAAGAAAGGAAAAATAGTGGAGAGGGATGTTGAGGGAGGCACCGCTAAGGTTTTGAACCAAGATTTTTTTGAGGAACTACCTGTATCAAAAGAAGAGGTTTCATTCATTTATTCTAGTCACATGGTAGAACATTTGGGGTTTGAAGACGGCAGAAAGTTTTTCCAGAGATGTTATGATTTGTTGGAGAGAGGCGGAAGTTTCCGGGTTGTGTTTCCGGATTTCAGAAAGGCGGTTGATTACTATATAAGGGGGAAAAAGGATTTTTTCGACAAGTACTCGGATATAGTTGAGCAGGTCTATGACCATACGCCTGAGACCTATGGAGAATTGATGGCGTTTTTTCTACATAAATGGGGGCATAAATGGGTTTATGATACGGAAACAGTTGTTAATCTGATGAGAAAAACAGGGTTTCGTGAAGTGGCTGTGTCGGAAGCTGGTGAAACAGTAGAAATACATGTGAAGCTCCATGAAACAGCCAACGATCTAAGGAGGATGGAAAGCGGATACGTGGTAGGTATAAAGTAACTCGCCTTTTTTTCTCACTTCCTCAATTCTTCTTCCAGCTTCAGCCTGAAATCCATCAGATGATCGAAGATAACTGCGAATCCCTGGTGTGGATGGTCGAAGTAAGAGAAGTAGTTGTGGACGGAGTGATCGTCGTACGTCTTTGTTGCTATGTGGTGAAGGTGGTCGGATGTAAGCATCTTTCTCCAGACTTCTAGGTATTCCTCGTTGTCCTTGCCAACTTTCTTGACCTTTTCCTCTATTGTTTCAAGCATCTCGAATATTTTTTTCTGTACAGGGTTACCGAGCCAAGCGGTCTCGTCCATTTCTTGGTCAGCCCATGAAACCGTGTTGAACTCGAAAGCATCGAAACTTCCCACGGGATCTATATCTGTGACGTCTCGAACCTTTTCAAAGCTTAGATCTTCCCTTGCAAGCACTTTGTGAGGGAAATCCGACAGGAAGCTAAGTATTCCTGTTCCTTCCCAGTGGTGCTCTCCAAAAGTTTCGTAGTCCATGAAAAGGTTTATTACTTCTCCAGGTTCTGCTGAAAGCCATGCCGCATACTTTCCTGCGGTTAATGGGAACTCATCCCACCAGTCAGCCGAGAACCGGTATCCAACATCGTCTGTTAACTCTCTATTTCTTAAAAGAATAGCGTTCCCGTCTCCGTTCATGTGTGGCTGGGTGTATATGTGGTTTGGAGACCTCCACTCAAGTATTCTAGGAACTCCCTCGGTAAATATCCCGTCAAAACCTTCCTCAACGGATATCTTCCCTATTCCGTTGTGGTATATCAGCTCTGTATTAGTCATCACCTTAGGTTTTACACCGAACTCCTCCTTTATTATCGAAGAGTGCTTTCTCAACTGGTACCTGAATTCCTCCTTGTTTTTAAAAAGGCCTGCTAGTGAATGGTAGTGGCTCTGACCTATGAAGTCTATGCTGTCTTTCGGAAAACGGTTGAGAAGATCTATAAGTTCCGGGTGGAACTGTTTAGCCTGTTCTATCCAGGAAGAAGATATGGAAAAGTTTACTTTGAACTGCTTGTCCTTCTCCAAGAAGTGTTCTGCAGCTGCAAGCAACCTGTCAGTTGCGGGAAAGTAACAGTTCTCCGCAACATCTTTGAAAAAATGTTCGTTCATCCTGTCGTCAAAATACCTGTCGTAAAGGTCGTTGGCTTCTTCGTTTACACCATCAGTCCTTAGTCTGTGTGGCTGATGGACTTCGAATGATAAAGTTATTGGTTTTTTGTGCATTTGTATCAACTAGATTCCCAGTGCTTTGTTCGTTTTTATTATGGATGTCAGTTTGTTTTCTTCCATCTCCAGCATCGCTCTTATCGCATCTATGGTTTCAGGGACAACTATGGATTCTTGGTGCGTCATGTGGATCCAGTAAACCATGTCTCCTTCCACGGTTATCGTTTCTTCCCATACACCGACTTCATTCATATCGTTTCTATCTCTATGCATGTCCCTCATCTTTTCAGTAATCTTTGCTGTGGAGGTATATCCTTCTTCGGCGGATAAAAGACTTATCCGGGTGCTTTTATCGAATATTCTTTTTATGTCTTCTTCAGATGCTTCACCCTCTATCTCGACTGAAACCATGTGTACGTGAGCCAGAGTAGTAGGAACCTTTACTGCAAGAGTTGTTATATCTATATCAGGCATCACTTCTTTAACATCCGGTCCATGGTGAGAAGGCACGTCTGTTACAGGCACTATTGAATTTATAGGTCCTCTTGAATCCTCTTTTGGATCTCCGCCTCTTCTGACCAGGCTGACATTTACTTCGTTAACACTAAAACTATCGTCTATCTCATAAAGAGTTCTGCAAAGAGAAGTGGTGTTACATGAAACAACTCTGACATAATCTTCCCCCAGAGCTTCTTCATAGTTTGCATCAGCATTGAAAGACACATCTGCAACTTTCTTATCAGCACCACCTTGGAATATGGCTTTTACGTCGTTGGGTTCGTATATGTTTTCCTTGTTTTTTTCATCTATGCCTTTAGGAGTGGCGTCTACTATAAGGTCTATATTGTCTATGTGTTCCTCAAGAGTTCCTTGTACTTCGAGACCTCCATTTTCGAGGTCTTCAACTGCCGATTCGAGTGTCGCCAGTAGAGGAGTGTCTTTTAAGAAGTTCTTTTTTATGGTTTTTAATTCAGGATTTGGGGCCACGTCGGCCACAGCATAAAGTTTCATGTCTTCCTGTTTTTTTACTGCTTCGGCAACTCTCTTTCCGATAGTGCCGACTCCGTTGATAACTATGTTACGCATTTTTAGATCCCCCGGTAAATTAATTATGGTAAGGGGGTATATAAAATAGAACGTTTCGAACATAGATTGTAATCGAACAGTAGTAACTTATTTATAGTGAGGGTTACAAATAAGGTTATACTGTTAAGGGGGGGGCCTAAAAAATGTTTTTAGAAAAATTATTCGGTAAAAAAGAAGAAGGCTATGGATTAGTCGGCAGGATAGAGGACTACGATTTCGAAGAAATAGAGAATACCAGGGGAAGGCCGTACATGGAAGGCGTAGTTCCTAAGATAGGTTACAGTATAGATAACTACCAGGTATCTGAGAAAAAACTTTTTGGAGACAAGGAAAAAGTGCTTTTAACCGATGAAGAGTACAAGGAGATAATGAGAAAGAGCATAGAAAACCCTGGTCAGCCTGTAGCGATAAAAGAACATGAAAAGACCATTGGAGAATACCTTGAGGAAAAAGGCATCGAAGTAGAGATAGAACTGAAAGACAGAGAGGGTAACACGCTTCTAACACCTTATAGGAGCGGTGAAAAAGTAGAAGATGTTGCAGCAGCAAAAAAACTGCTTTATGGAGATCAAAAAATATTTCACGAAAAGAACAAGGACATAAAAGTCGCTGGAAACAATTCAAAGATGTTCTTAAAGGCGTTCCTACACACCGAACCTGAAAGCTACGAGGAGTTCGAGAACAAGAGAATTTTTTACAAGGACCTGGAATTTCTTTGATTAAGAACTTTTCCGCTAACTTGAAAAACCTTTAAAAACAAATTCTTAAAGGAGTCTCTGAAAGATGGGTAAGAAAGTCTGCGGAATCGATGAAGCTGGAAGAGGACCTGTTATAGGTTCCATGTTCATAGGCGGAGTGGTTGTGGACGAAAAAAACCTTGAAAAACTAGATTCTATGGGCCTTAAAGATTCCAAAAAGCTTTCAGATGGTAAAAGAAGGGAGTTAGGAGAGGAGATAGAACGTTTCTGTGAAGAGACCCTTGTTGAAGAGATAACAGCTTCCGATATAGATGAATTGAGAAACATCATGTCTCTGAACGTCATAGAGCTTAGAGGATTTGCAAAGGTAATCAAAAAACTTGAGCCAGACAAAGTTTACATAGACCTTCCGGAACCCGATGGAGAAAGGTTCGGCAAAAAGATAAAGGAAGAACTACCGGAGCATCTGAAAGATATTGAGATTGTGGCGGAACACTCTGCTGATGAAAATTATCCTGTGGTATCGGCTGCTTCGATAATAGCCAAAAACGCTAGAGAAGACCATGTAGACTCGCTTAAAGAGAAGTACGGCAGGGATTTCAAGTCCGGTTACCCTCATGACAGGCCGACCATCGAGTTTCTTGAGGATTTTTACCATGAACACGGTGAACTCCCGGAGGAAACAAGGATGTCTTGGAGCACCGCTCGGAGAATCATAAGAAAAAAAGAACAGTCCAACCTAGGAGATTTTTGAAACTTGTAAGAGATTTATTATTCGAAGAAACTCATTTAAATATAGGTCGAGAGAGGTTTTTAATAGGTCGTTATAAATGGAAAGAAAATACACCGTTGATGTGAAGCCCGGAGACGAAGAGGTGAAAGTAGCGGGATGGGTGCACGAGATAAGAGACATAGGCAAACTTGTTTTTATAGTTTTAAGGGACAGAGAAGGAAAGATACAGGTAACCTTCAAAAAGGACGAACTTAATAGACAGCTGTTCGAAAACGGTAAAAATCTTGGTAAAGAAGATGTTATTCAGATAACAGGTTCCGTGGAGAAGAACGACCAGGCTCCTGGAGGCAGAGAGATCAAACCAAAAAGGATGGATATCCTTGGAAAGGCGGAGTCGCCACTACCTCTTGAGGTTTCTGGTTCAGTTGATTCCGATCTTTCAACAAGGCTTGACAAGCGTTTTATGGATCTTAGGAAGAAAAACGTTTTCGACGTGTTTTCTTTCAGGGACAAGGTTGTCACCGGTCTAAGAGAGTTTTATGATGATGAAGGGTACATAGAGATACACACCCCTATAATATCTAAAGGTGGAGCAGAGGGAGGCGCGACACTTTTTCCAGTCATTTACTATCAGGAAGAAGCGTTTCTAAGGCAGTCTCCACAACTTTATAAACAGATGCTGATGGCCGCGGGCTTCGACAAAGTTTATGAAATAGGTCCGTCTTTCAGGGCTGAGAAGTTCGGCACATCCCGACACGTTTCCGAGTTCACGCAATGGGATGTTGAATTATCCTTTATAGAGGACCATAACGATGTAATGGATGCTCTTGAAAACGGTTTGAAGTTCTTGATAGATTATCTCAAGGAGCATGCTTCAAGAGAACTTGAAGCTATGGGTGTGGAGCTGAAATCTATCGATGAGAAGTTCCCGAGAATAACTTTTGACGAGGCTTTGAATCTGTTGAAGGAAGAGTTCGACTATGTTCCTGAGGACAGCGGAGACCTTGACACTAAGGGTGAGAAGCTTTTAGGAAAACATTTCATGGAGAAAGGACACGACTTTTTCTTCGTTGTTGGTTATCCGGGCGAGAAGTTTTATTACATGCAGGATAGAGAAGAGGACGAGATGGAGTCAAGGAAGTTCGACCTAATATTCAGGGGCCAAGAACTATCGTCAGGAGGTCAGAGAGAGCACCGTCTTGATGTTATACTTGAAGCCATGAACGAGGAGGGAGTGGACAAATCAAACTTTTCTTTCTACCTAGAAGCGTTCAAGTTCGGAATGCCTCCGCATGGAGGGTTTGGAATGGGTCTTGACAGGCTTGTAACGAAACTTTTAGGACTTGAAAACATAAAAGAAGGCATACTTTTCCCAAGAGATCCTTCAAGGCTTGCACCTTAGTTTTTTTGGAGTGGAGTGGTATGGCTGGTGAAAAAAACAACGCGTTGATACAGAAGGTTTACATGAAGGGCTTCAAAACCTTTCAGAGACAGACAGCCATACCTTTTTTCCCTGGACTCACGGCCATCGTAGGAAGTAACGGCAGCGGTAAATCCAATATCATGGACGCCATGAGGTTCGTGATGGGAAGAAGGTCTTCGAAGCTACGGGCCGAGAAACTAACACAGCTTATTTTCAACGGAGGGGAGAGCAGAAAACCTGCTGAGGAGGCGGTGGTAAAACTTTATCTGGACAATTCCAACGGCATCTTCGACGAACTTCTTGAGGAAGACTCTGATACCGTTGTGATAGGCAGGAAGATAAAAAATAACGGTTATTCCACATACAGGTTTCAGGGAAAGAATTGTAAGAGATCAAAGATTAACAGAGTGCTTGAAAAGGCAGGTGTAAGTGATTCAGGCCACCACTTTGTTAGGCAGGGAAAGGTAACAGAGATTATAGAGAACTCGCCTATAGAGAGGAGGGAGCTCATAGACAGGATTTCTGGCATAGCATCTTACGAAGCAAAAAAGGAGAAAAGCCTTGAGGAACTTGAAGAAGTAGAGAGAAAGCTTCAAAGGTTTGAGATAAAAAAGGAGATGAAAAAAGACAGGTTAGAACAGCTTAGAGAGCAGAAAGAAGACGCTGAAGAACTTAAAAAGCTACAGAGGGAGAAAAGAAGGCTGAAGTATTCGGTTTTAAGGGCCAGAGAAGATGCTTTGAAAGGTCAGATGGAGGCTCTAGGCGAATCTGAAAAAGAAAAAGAGATAGATGGAAAAGAAAAAGAACTGGAAAGCATCGATGAAGAACTCGAGGAACTTGAAAACAGAAAAGAGGAAATAGATGAAGATATAAGTTCTGAGAAAGATGCGAATATCGTCACGGAGATAGAAAGGCTTAAAGGAAAAATTGAGAGGAAAAAAGATAAAATAGAGAGTAATAGAGAGAGGATAAAAAATATTGATAGCCTTCTGGACGAATTTGAGAAGATATCTGGTTACTCGGGTAGCAACAGAGCGGTCAAGAAGATACTTGATTCCGGGATAGAAGGAGTTCACGGCACCGTCGGACAACTAATACACTACGATGACAGGTTTGCAGTAGGTATAGAGACCGCGATGGGAGGAAAAATAGACAATGTGGTTGTTGATTCTAGGGACGTGGCTAATAAATGCATAGAATTTTTGAAAAGGAACAAGGTGGGCAGAGCCACATTTTTGCCTATGGACAAGATATCCTCCCGAAGAAGATCTTCTTCATCGAAGAGAGCTGTTAAGATGGCGGGCGTCATAGATTTCGCTCTTAACCTCGTTGATTACGATGAAAAGTTCGAAAAAATAATGAGTTATGTTCTTGGAGACACGCTTGTCTGTGAAAACCTAAAGAACCTTTCCGGAGCCGGGAGAGTTAGAGCAGTCTCTCTTGATGGAGACATAATGAGGAAAGGAGGTTCGATGACGGGTGGAAGGAAGAGGAGAAGAAGATCCAAGAGAAAATCTCAGAGCTCCATAAACCCTGAGAAAAAGAAAAAGGAGAAAGAAGTTTTAGAAGACGAGATAAAGGAATTGAAGGAGGAGATAGGTCAGTTAAACAAACTACTGGAGGATAAGAGAAAAGAGGAAGAGGAGAAAAGCCAGGTTTCCGATGAGCTGAAGCAGGAGAAAAAGGAGATAAAGAAAAAAATATCCGAAAAGAGAAAGGAAAGAAAACAACTTGCAGAGGAAGTAAACCGACTTAAGAGAAAAATAGGTAGCGCAAGGAAGAAGAGAGCGCGTTTCGAAGTCGAGTTGGAAAATATAGAAGAGGAATTAGAGGCCTATGAGGAAGAAGAGTTTGATAGGATAGAGGGCGAGGTCACAGAATTAAAAAGAAAACGGTCAAATGCTGTTAGGAAAATCAATAGACTTGGAAATGTCAATATGAGAGCCATAGAAGAATACAAGGAGTTTAAGGAGGAATACGATGAGTTCAAGGAAAAAATCAATGATATCAAGAATGAGAAGGACGAGATAACAGACATGATCGAGGAGATAGAGGCCAAGAAAAAAGAAAAATTCACATCTGCAATGGAGCTTGTGTCCGAAAAGTTCGGAGAGGTTTTCAAAACTCTTTTTGAAGGAGGAGACGCATATCTTGAACTTGAAGAAGAAGGAGATATAAGTTCTGGTTTGCTTCTTAAAGCCTGTCCTCCTGACAAGGACCCTCACATAATAGATTCTCTTTCCGGAGGAGAAAAAACCTTGACCGCTATCTCATTTATATTTGCTGTGCAGGAGTACGATCCGTCTCCTTTTTACCTTATGGACGAGATCGATGCAGCGCTCGACAAGAAAAATTCTAAGATATTATCAAACCTTATAAGAGAATATTCCGAAAACTCACAGGTTATAATGGTGTCTCACAATGAACAGACCGTTCGACACGCTGACAGAGCATATGGAGTCAGTATTCAGGATGGGGTGTCAAAGGTGAGGAGCATTGAACTTTGAGATACATGCATCTGTGATCCTGCCCACTTATAATCGAGAAAAAGAGATTTTTCGCGCCATCTCATCGGTTCTTAACCAGGAATTCGATGACTTTGAAATTCTGATCGTTGATGATGAGAGAACTAACGATGGAACCGAAAAAGTAGTTGAATCGTTTCAAGACGAAAGGATAAAGTATTTTGTTCATGGAACAAGTGTTTCAGAGGCTAGGAATTTTGGTGTTGAGAAAAGCAAAGGGAAATACATAGCTTTTATTGATTCAGATGATGTTTGGCTGCCCGGAAACCTGGGCAAGAAGATAAGGGTTTTGGAGGAGAACCAAAGAAGTTTTTCGGTTTCTTATTTTGAAAAGATTAACGTGGTTGAAAAAACAAAAAAAGTTGAAAAACCTTTTTTTGAGGGCGAATCAGTTAAAAATTCTCTTTTGAAGGGGCACACGGTGCCACCAACCGCAACAGTTTTTGAAAACAAAGTTTTTGATAAAATAAAAGGATTTGACACTGATTTGTCTATATGGGAGGATTCTGATTTGATCATAAGAGTTATTAATTGTTTTGGCGAACCGGTAGTTTTGGAAGAAGCTCTTGTGAAATACTTTATCCACGAAGGCAGCGTCACCTCTAAATTGGAGGCAAGCGAACTAGCTCATAATCTCGAGAAATTTATAGAAAAACACATGGAAGACCTGGAGGAAGAAGGGTTTATAGAGGGAAGGTTGAAAGAGCTTGAAGGCTACATCGAAAGAAAAAAATGATATCGACCGCTATCTACGCATCAGGAACTCCGGTTATGTATTCTCAGGGCAAATGTTTATAGACCTGCACATACAATTTTCAAAATATGGTCGTAGACCCCCCGGAAGGTTTAGAGGTAGACAGCTTCAGCTTTGAAGATCTTCATTCTAATAACTGGAGGGATATAGTTGACAGGTTCTCTCAGGACATGGATCCTTGGGCTATCGACATAGTTAAGATAGCGGAAAGATTCAGGGAGTATGTGGAACAACTTGAAAGATACGATCTTGAGATACCTGCCAGAATGGTTTTTATATGTGCTTTTTTGCTCAGGATGAAGGCTGATATGCTTTCCGAAGTGGGTGCAGAACAAAGACAACAAGAGGAATTTGAAGAGGAATTCGAAGAGTTCGACGAGTTCCATGAAGATTTTGTTGAAAAGGAGGAGGAACTCGAAGTGCCTGAGGACAATGTTAAACCCAGGGTGAAGAAGAGACCTGTTAGAAGGGTCAGCGTTGACGAGTTGAAGGAAGCCCTTGGAAAGGCACTGGAGATACAGAAAAAGAGGAGGAAGAGAAGGGAGGAGCGTTTGGAAAACCAGGACGAGTTCATCGATCTGAACTCTAAGGACATATCTGAAAAACTTGATAAACTGATGGAAAGACTTGAAAACTTTTTCAACTCCGAGGGAGAGAATATTTCCTTCGAAAGAATACTTGAAAGACAGGATAAAGAGGAAAAACTGGAGAAGTTCAACCACATACTTCATCTAGAAACCGATGAGAAGATAATGTGCAAACAGGAGGATTTCTTCGGGGAGATAAGGATATCTCCACTGGAAAACAACTGAGGTTTTTGTCATGGATGGTAAAAAAGGCATACTTGAGGCAGCGCTTTTTGTATCTGAGGAGCCGCTTGATAATCAAGACGTGGCGGATCTTATGAACATAGGTTCAAAGGGATTCGTTCAGACGCTTATCGAGAGCTACAAAAAGGATCTTGAGGATGATAAAAGAGGTTTGGAGCTCATAGAGACCAAGAACGGATACATTTTGCAGGTTAAGGAGGAGTACATCGACGATATCAAGGAATATGCACCTCACCAAGATATTTCTGAAGCGAAGCTAAGAACGCTGTCCATAATAGCTTATAACGCTCCCGTGAAACAGTCCAAGATAATCGATATAAGAGGTAATAGGGCTTACAGTCAGATAAAGGAACTTGAAGAAAGAGGGCTGATCATTTCCTCTAAAGAGGGTCGTACAAAAGTTTTGGATGTTACCGATGAGTTTTTTGACTACTTTGAACTCGACTCCTTGGACGATTTTAAGGGAGATGTCGGTATAAGCGAAGAAGAGTTCCTGAACTATTTCGACGAAGAACAGGAAGACGAAGAGTGAATTTAAATTCTTGAGTATTAAAACACTAATTGTATGAGAAACGAGCTGACAAGCCTGGATTTTCTTGCTTTGAAGACGGAATTGAAGAAGCTTGAAGGCGCCAGGATAGACAAAGTTTACCAGAGAAACAGGGAACTAACCATCCATGTTTACAACCCTGGTGACAAGAAGTACAGGATTTTTTTAGCGCCCGGCAAGTCTTTCATAACTTCTTACAAGCGGGACAACCCGGAGAAACCACCTAATTTCTGCATGATGTTAAGAAAACACCTTTCAGGTTCTAAGATCACAAGGATAGAACAGAGGAATCTTGACCGTGTTATAGAGTTCCACACCGATGATAAAATGTTGGTGGCCGAGCTCTTCGGCAAAGGCAATTACATACTCGTTAAGAAAGAGGGCAACGTCATACTTCAAGCCCTGGATGCTCAGGAGTGGAGCGACAGAAAGATATACAGGGGCGAAGAGTACGTCCCACCTCCTTCAGGAACCGATCCTAGAGACATAGACACTCTGAAAAACTTTGTTTCCTCCAAACAGATAGTTAAAGTTTTAGCGTCTGACATAGGTCTCGGAGGCGTTTATTCGGAGGAGATACTTGAAAGAGCAGGGGTGGATAAAGAAGAAAGATCCGATAGGTTGGGAGAAAAATCCTTGGAAAAGATATACATCGAGATGAATGATTTGGTGGCTCAGATGTCTTCCGGGAGATTGAAACCCAGGATATATTATGATGAAAAAGGAGATCCTGTGGACGTAGCGCCTTTGATAATGGAGAAATATAGGGAGTTCGACAAAAAAACCTTCAAGAGTTTTTCCTCAGCTCTTGACACCTACTTTACGGAGAGGCAGAAAGCCGAATATCGAAGGCAGAAAAGGGAGGCCTACCGCAAGAAAAAGCACAAGCTTGAAGGGATGAAGAAACAACAGGAACAGAAGATAAAAGGCATGGAAAACTCTCTTGAAGAGAAAAAAGAGATAGGAGACCTGATTTACCACAACTATGGAACTGTTGAAGACATAATAGACACTTTGAGACGCGCCAGGAAGAACTATTCTGAAGAAGAGGTGAGGGAGAAACTAACAGGCGAAAAGGCTCAAGGGGTCAGGGAAGCCCAGATAATAGAGGATATCAGGGACGGTATGTCCAAGGTTGTTGTGGATTTGGGAGAATACAATGCTGTTATAGACGTGGAGCTCTCAGTCGAAAAAAACGCTGAGGAGTACTATCAAAAGTACAAAAAATCTAAGGATAAGTTAAAAGGAGCAAAAAAAGCTCTTAAAGAAACCAAGAAAAAACTTGAAGAACTTGAAAGGAACAAGGAGGACATAGATATTTCAGAAGCTTTCAAGAACAAGGAGGACAAGAGGAAAAAGAAGAGGTGGTACGAGAAGTTCAGGTGGTTCTTTTCTTCTGACGGATTCCTTGTTGTTGGAGGAATGGACAAGACTTCTA
>JALDAG010000043.1 GCA_022729255.1 Candidatus Nanohalarchaeota archaeon
ATAGGAACACCTTCTGGTATTTCTTTCATAGGAAGACAGTTACCTGGTTCAAGCGGTGCTTCTCTTGTAAGATCTATCTTGTCTCCCACCGATATGCCTTCAGGAGCTAATATATATTCTTCTCCTCCACTTTCAAATTCAACCTTTGCTATAGGAGCTGTTCTCCCTGGATCATTCTCTAAATCGATAACAACACCTTTTTCTTTTTTATGCGGCATCTCAGCTTTTGATTTTGATCTATGAGACTTCGCTTTGTACGTGTTGCTTCCTTTTCCTCTTCTCTGAGATATTATTCTTTTACCCATGTAATATCACCTAAAACATACCAAGTTTTGTGGCAACATCCAGAGCCTCATAGTCAGGACCTAGCCTTACATAAGCTCTTTTATCGCCTTTTACGGAGTTTTGAGTGTTGACCTTTTTAACTTCTACATCAAAAAGATTTTCTACGGCTTCTTTTACCATCGGCTTGGTAGCTTTATCTTCCACTACGAATACAAGCGTGTTCTTTTCATCAACCATGCTGACAGATTTTTCTGTCAGGTGTGGATGTTTTATGATATCCCAGTAATCCATAATAATCAACCTCTAGTTAAAGAGATCCTCGTCAAGTTTCTTCATCGCGTTTTCTGTCCATACGGTAAGTCTTCCCGGTACACCACCAGGTGCTAGTTGTTCAGCATTCAAGTTTTCTACTCGAACAACCTCTACTCCAGGAACGTTTCTTGCAGCCTTGTTGATACCGTTATCTTCTCCGATGACAAGCAGAGGTCCAACCTTTCTCTTGTATTTTCGGCCTCTCATCTTGCCTTTCCCAGCTCTGATCTTCTTCTCCTTACATCTATCAAGTTCTTCCTCCAGACCTAACTGTTTCAAAACCTTTTTGACCTCACTTGTTTTCTCCAATGATTCAAAATCATTTTCTACTACAAGCGGTAATTCGATATCTTCAACCCTGTGACCTCTATTCGTCACCTTGTTAAGATCTTTCGTAGCTGCAATACCGCTTCTAATGGCTTTTTTTCTCTCTTTATCGTTTATGTTTTTTGTAAAATCTTTTTCAGCCTTTGGAGGGTGGGCTCTTCTTCCTCCCACTGTTTGAGGAGCTTTTCCACCAGGTCCGCTCATCTGCATACCTCTCCTAAAAGTAATTTTTCTAGGAGTCCTAGAAGACGGATAACTTTTTCCTCTTCTTGAACGATATGCTCTGTTTCTCTGAACCCAATCGGTGACGTGTTTTAGACCAGCTTTTTCATCTGAACCATATGGCTGTCTCTTCTTTGACTGAATCGAATGAACAGCTTTTCTAACTATGTCATCTCTAACTCTTTCATCGAACTGAGAAGGAAGTTCTATGCTTCCTCCCTCTTTTCCATCCTTATTTATAATTTTTGCCACCTTGATCTCCTCATCGTTTTATGTGTGTTATTTTTGGGTTTGAAGGGTAGTTGTCCTTTCTAACTGAAGACCTCAACATAATCAGTCTTTTAGCAGGACCTGGAACAGATCCCTTGACCAATAAGTATTCATTCCTGAGTTCTCCATATTTTTTCAACCCTCCATCCGGGTTTACTTCTTCTACATTATCATCTATTTTTAAAAGCCTCTTGTTGTACTCTGTTCTCCTTGCATTACCCATCTGTCCAGCCTGAGGCACCTTCCAAGAAGTATGGTCGGGATGCCATGGACCTAGGTTTCCTGCTTTTCTAGAAACTTTTTGAGACTTTCTAGGTAGTGGTGCAACTCCGTGTCTCTTTACAGCACCCTGAAAACCTTTACCTTTAGTGATACCCACTACATCCAGATACTCTCCTTCTTCAAAAATCTCGGATATCATTATCTCATCCCCGATCTTTTCCTTCACGTATTCAAACTTCTCTGAGACATCATCTCCTCCAACAGGAAGTTCGAAAACTTCAGGCTTTTTCTTTCCGATCGTGGTGAGGTAAGGCTGTGTGTGCACCAAAAATTTGATATCTGTAATATCTTCTATGAACTCTTCGGCGCTTTCAATATCCTTGTATTCATTCGGAAGATCTATTTTTCTCTCGAGCCTCTTGTCATGGTCTCCTGTCAAAATATCTGTGAAAACTTTCTTACCTTCGTGTGTGTCTTTATAGAACCTGACACCAAAAGTCTTCAAAGGCGGACATTCTATCAAGGTAACAGCATCAGCTACCTCCTGTCCTTTGAATTCAGAGTCCTCCTTATCTTCTATCCTTAAAACCCTTGTCATTCCAGCTTTGTAACCTGCAAAACCAAGAGCTTCAGGCTTACCAACATTTTTTACATTGTCCAAACTAGCATAAATTCTGTTAGCCCTTTTATGAGGCTTATATGCCAGCGATCCTCTCCTAGGTCTACTTTTCTTTGCCATTTCAAAACCCTTTTACAGCATTTACTCTTAAAGTTTCAAACTTTTCGTAGAGGCCTCAAACGAGGCATACCCGTCCAAGAATCTTGGACGACAAACATCTGTTAACCCTCAACTTTTAAATAGGTGTTCTTAGGAAAAAGTGAGAAAACCCTTTTTATGATGCTCCTATCTTGTTCAGCATGGTTTCAATGGTGCTCTTGATTGCTGACTCATATTGTTCAAGGTCGCTTCCATCCTTGATAGCCTCACCTATCATACCCATAGCTTCTAAAGGTATAGTTGCACCACCTTTTCTTGAGGAACCTCCTGCCGAACAATTGAAATCTCCATATGACCTACCGTTCTCAAAAACCCTTTCCAGCTCCTTGCCGATATTGATTTTGATATCAGAGTTTCTGGCGCTTAACCTTATCCTATCTTCCACTAGTCCATATGTTATCGAAGTCGATATCCCTTCAAGCTTCTTCAGATAATCAGTTGCCTGAGGTATAGCATCTGTATCTTCGACCTTTCCAAGATATGCGTATATGTTTGTACCTTCGATTTGCCTGTTGTTTATAGCTCTTGCAAGAATATCAGCAGTCTGTAAACTTATCGTTGTTTTCTTTATCTCCTCAAGAGATGATTTATCTATATAATCGTACAGGAATGCTAGGTTCTCCAAATCTCTAGTTGAGAACTCCCGTGAATTTGGGTCAAAGTCAAGTGTATCTGTTAAAATGCCGTGAGCCATAGAAGTGGCAATTACCTCTCCAGGTTCGATGTTAAGTGTTCTGAAATAATCCGTCATCATGGATGCAACCGCTCCCCTTTCAGTCCTGATATCTTTGAAACCTACCAAACTTTCATTTAAATCCTCCCAACCTTCATGGTGGTCGATAACGATATCAACGTATTTATCAGGGTATGCTGACATGATTTTAGTGTTAGTAAACGATGTATCAAGCAGTGCTATTCCATCATAATCATCCAAAGAAATAGCTCCATTTTCAGTAACCGTATCATATATAGTTGAGCCATCTTCCTCTTTTTTATCAACTTCCACTCTTTTCAAATCAAGATCAAAACTGTTTATCAGCGCTTTGTTTTCCTGGTGATTTATACTACCAGAATACATTATATCTACTTCTGTGTCTTTTTGTTCGGCTAGGTACTGTAATGCAAGTCCAGAAGAGATCGCATCCGGATCAGGACTATCATGTATGACCACTCCAAGTGTTTCATAATCATCTATTTTTTCCATGAGTTCATTAGCCCTGTAGACCTCATCAACGTTCAGAATATTTTTATAGAGGGTGTCAATAATATTTTCCTTGTAATCAAGAGATGGTATACCACCGATTTTTCGTTCAGTTATCACAAACCTGTCGCCTGAGATATCCTTTAAATCTTTTTCATAATCTTCAAGGTCTCCCAACCCAACAACTGTGTTGAATTCTCTAGAAAACTCTCTCAATGATTTTTCTTTATTCGGATCGAATATATCGACATGATCCTCTCCAAGTTTCTCGGTTATATCCTCAACATAACCGTCGATCTCGGAACCGTTCCCTATCACAAAACAGTATTCCCCCATACGTGTCGTATTTGTAAAAAAACAACTTTTATAAATCCCTTTTATTTATTGGATAGAGAAATTGTTCCTTCAACCCTTCACATTAACCATCGGTACCAGGCGAGCTACCTTTTCCGCGATACCCAACTCATCTGAAACCTTTATCACTTCATCCACATCTTTGTAAACACCCGGTGCTTCTTCAGCAATATTACCTCCTGAACGCGCTTTAACAATGATTTTATTGTGTTTCAAATCTTTTTGAACTCTTTTACCCTGAAAAGTTTTCTTTGCTTTTGTTCTAGACATCAATCTACCAGCTCCATGGGCTGTTGATCCAAAGGTAAGATCCATCGACTTATTTCCTCCCTTCATAATATAGGAAGAAGTTCCCATAGAACCCGGTATAATTACAGGTTGACCGATATCCCTAAAAGCTTTAGGAACCTCTTTCATTCCGGCTGGGAAAGCTCTTGTAGCTCCTTTTCTATGTACAAAAAACTCTTTTTCCTCTCCGTCAATCATGTGTTTCTCCTTTTTTGCTATGTTGTGCGCAACATCATACAACGGATACATCTCCATTTCTTTCCAGCTACTTCCAAAAATCTTCTCAAAGCACTCTCTAACCCTGTGAGCTATCAACTGTCTGTTAGTCCATGCAAAGTTTGCTGCACCACACATCGCTTTGTAGTAATCATCCGCAAGTTTAGACTGTGCGGGTGCAAATACTAGTTCTCTATCAGGTAGTTCCTCCAAGACCTCAGGATGTTCTTTCTCGATTTTTCTCAGATAATCTGAACATACCTGGTGTCCCAGGCCTCTGGATCCTGAATGGATGGAAACTAAAACCTGGTCCTTGAAAAGACCGAATCTTTCAGCGGTTTCTTTATCATAAATTTCTTCTACTCTTTGAACCTCCAAAAAATGGTTCCCACTTCCCAATGAACCAAGCTGTTTCATACCTCTCTGCTTCGCTTTTGAAGAAATTTTTGAACTGTCAGCCTCGATCATCTTCCCGTTTTCCTCACAGTAATCAATGTCTTCCTCAACACCGTATCCATTTTCTACAGCCCATTCAACTCCTTTTTCAAGAACCTTGTCGAAAACTTTCTGGGATTTGAACTGTTTTACTCCTCCCTTACCTAGTCCCAATGGTATCTTTTGGAACAGTATATTCGCAAGCTGTTCAGCTTTATCCTCTACCTCAAAATATTTCAGATTTGTTTTCAACAGTTTCAAACCACAATTAATATCGTAACCAACTCCTCCAGGACTTATCGCACCGTTTCTTGTTGAAAAAGCTGCAACACCTCCTATGGGAAATCCATATCCCTGGTGTCCGTCCGGCATCATCATAGAATATTTCTCGATACCAGGAAGTTGAGCTATGTTTTTCACCTGTTCCAGAGCTCTGTCCTTTTTTATATCCTCCAAAAGTTTTTCAGATGCAAAAACTCTTGCTGGGACGTTCATACCACCTTCTCTTCCAATCTCATAGATGTTTTTAGAAATCTCCTTTAGTTCCATAAACTTTTCTTTAAAAACTGATTTTATAAGGTTTAAATTTGTAAACAAAACGACTGATTACAAGATTTTATAAGAGTTATTATTTTATAAAAAAGATAAGATGAAAAATCGACAAAAAAATCTGCTTATTGTAGCGGTATTGGTTCTACTTATAGGTTCTATAGCTTATTTCGGAGACTTTACAACAGAAGAGGATACACCATCCGGTAACATAGCAGCTGGAGAAATGGATAGTTTCATAGAATGTCTTGATGACAGCAATGTTAAAATATACGGTGCTGAGTGGTGTCCTTATTGTACTGAGCTTGCTGAAAGTTTCGGAGGTTACGATGTAGTGGATCCTATATGGGTTGAGTGTACTGAAGAACAGCAGAGATGCGAAGAAGAAATGATAGATTCAGGAGTACCAGAA
>JALDAG010000035.1 GCA_022729255.1 Candidatus Nanohalarchaeota archaeon
ACCTCTACTCTATCTCAACGTTGAAATCACTGCTTTTTTCCTTTTTCTCCATCTCAACTGTCAAAACACCGTTCTTGTACTTTGCCTTTGCACTGCTGGATTTAACAGGCTCTGGAAGTTGTATGGTTCTTGAATAACTTTTTGAACTTCTTTCATGTCTAACATAGTTTTTTCCTTCTTCTCTGACTTCTCTGTCTCCTTGAGCAGCGATGTGAAGAGACCTATCTTTTACCTTTACCTGTATGTTGTCCTTATCCACTCCAGGCATATCAGCCTCTGCGATTATCTTTTCATCAGTTTCTCTTATGTCGACAGGAAGTTGTACGTTGTACATGTTGAAACCTGCTTCAGTCATGTTTTCGAACATCTTGGACATCTTTTCATGCATATCTTTGAAGGGGTCTTTTCTTCTGATCATGGTAACACCGTTTTTTGTTTATGTGAATAAAAAGATTTAAATGTTTTTCAAAAATTGTCCGAGACATGATAAAAGAGATATAAACAAGATTGATAAAATGATATCTATGAGGGTAAAGGACGTACATGGAGGGCTGAAGGAGTACAGCAGACAACATATAATTCGGTCTTGCACCAGAGCAGGGTTTGACGATAATACAGCTGAAGAGATAGAGTCAAGAGTCTTTGAAAGAGCATGGGATGAAATAACGACTAGAAAACTCCATTCAATTGTTTACAGCGAAATGAAGAACAGGAATGAGATATTTGCACTTAGATTCCGGTTGAGAGAGGCGATAGCAGAGCTCAACCCCAACTATTCGGAGTTTGAAAAATACATAACTAAGGTATTAAGGATTGATGGTTTTGATGCTGAATGGTCTCCAAGACCGAAGCCAAGAGGAGAATGCATCGAACATGAAATAGACGTGGTAGCGGAACAACACGGAACCACATACATGATAGAATGCAAACACCACTACCATCACCACAGGTTTACAGGTTTAGATATACCCATGAGGCAGTGGTCAAGACTTGAGGATCTAAAGAGAGGGTACGAACACGGAATAAATAACGCTGTTAAGGCTGATGAAGCATGGGTCATAGTCAATACAAAGCTTTCCGACCACGCAAAAAGATATGCGGAATGCAAAAATATCAGGATGACAGCTTGGAAATATTCTAATGAGGACTACAGCTTGGATTCTTTAGTTGAAAGAAATAAAGCATATCCTGTAACTATTTTAAGACCTCCTCAGCATGTTAGAACCGAGCTTTCCAAAAAAGATATCTTGACAGTTCAGGACCTGATCGGGCTGACAGATCAACAGATAGAAAAGATACCTGTCAAGAACAGCGTAATGAGAAATATCCAGAGAACAGCAGAAGAGATGGTGAATAAATAGATTGTCATTTCAGTTTGAAGCCTTTGACAAGGTTTCCATGGACTTGTATTACCTCTGCAAATTCTTCGACTTTTTCACGAACTTCTTCATCTGAATCTTCTCCTTTGCAGCCAATAACTGCTTTCTCGCCTTTTAGAACAACTGACATGTTTTTTTCTTCTCTTACAACATCCTGCGAAATCCTTATCAGAACACCCACATCATCGATAGGAACCTCCTTGAAAACTATTTTGCTACCATTTTCCTTCAGTTCTTCCTTTAATTTGGATTCAAATAGCTTTTCAAGGCTTTTAATATCTTTTTTCTGTTTTTTCCACTGTTCAAAAAGCTTTTCAGGGTTTTCAGGCCTTTTATCGTAATTATAACCTTCTACGCCCACCAGTTCTTTTAACTCCTCTATCTCCTTTTTTCTCTCAAACCATTCATCCACAAACCTTTCTACTACACCGGAAAGCTCATCGACAGGAACATCAAAGATCTCGGATATCTGCTTCAGGCTGTAATCATCTGCGTCGATCCACTGATTCAGTTCCCTAAATAAGCCTTCTCTGTGTTTCTTGTACTCTTCAGCTGCAGTACCTGCCTTGTATTCTAACCTGATAACACCGTCCTGCACTTTTGTGGAACCAACAAGCACAACTTTCTTTATCTCTGAGGTGTTGCTGACATGAGTTCCTCCACAAGCCTCAACATCCATCTCATCACCTATCTTGACAAGTCTCAAGCTGCTTCCAGGCGGCACACCTCCCTGATAGACTGAGAAGCCATACTTCTTTTCAGCCTCGGACTTCTCCATCACCTGCTTCTCAACCTTTAAATTCTCGTTTATCCATTGGTTGACTCTTTTCTCTATCATGTCAAGTTCTTCATCCGAGATATTTTTGTAATGAGTTATATCAAGTCTAGCCTTCTCATCTGTCTTTTTAGCTCCTGCCTGCATCACATGTTCGCCTAGCAATTCTCTAGCAGCAGCATTTATCAGATGTGTTGCGGAGTGATGCTGCATCAGTAGTTTTCGTCTGTCCTCTTCTATTTTACAGAAGACTTTTTCGCCTTCTTTGAAGCTTGGTTTTTCCTCTAATTCGTGCAGAACCACTTTTCCCTGTTTGAAAACACGTTTCACAACATTATTTTCAATACTGCCTGTATCATGTAGCTGACCTCCACCTGTGGGATAAAAATACGTTTCTTTGAGAACGACGTAGCTTTTCCCATCCTTCTCAACAATCCTCAAAACTTCCGAAGTGAACTCCAATTTCTTTTCATCTTCAAGGTATCTTATAGAAGTATCATTCACACCCTCTAAATCTATCTTTCCTTTTTCTTCATCTCCGTCTTTACTCGTTTCTTTATGTTTTTCCGAAACCTTGGAGTAAAAATCTTTACCGATATCAACTTTTATGCCCATTCTCTCAAGCATCTCTGGAGATATTCCTTCTGATTCGTAAAGCGCCAGCATTTTATCTTCATCGACCACATCATCCATTTTTTCAACAAGCTTTTGCGCTTTATCCTTCATTTTTCCGTATTTTCTCTCCTCTTCCTCCATTATCTCCTTGACATGTTCTATGTTTTTTTCAAGTTCCGGAAATATTTCTTTCATCTCTTCAGCATGCCATTCCATTACTTCTTTGATGTCCAAATCCCAGGAATACTTATCGATAAAATCGAAACTTCTTCTTGCTATCACCCTCAATGAATGCTGTTCACCGCTATTAGAGGGCAGTATCTTATCGGATAGAGCAAATAAAAGACTTCTAGAGTGATCTGCTATTGAATAAAGGGCTGCTGCAGGGTTTATTTCTTTCTTTAGTTCTTTTTTTTCAACCCCTATCTTTTCAGCTATATGTTCCCAAGTCTTTTCTATATCTTGGACTTCATCAAGGTTAAGGAGACTTGAATAAGGTAAAAATTTCTTCCATATCTCTTTATCAGGATTTACACCCGTTCTTTCGTAAAGTTTTTTGACAACTTTCTCCATATTAGCCTCGTAAGAAGTTTCAGATCCATGGGTTATCCATACAATCCTTTCAAGACCCATTCCCATGTCAAGAACCTTTGTATCGAGTTCAGAGTAGCCTTTTTCCGAATTATCTATCTGGTAAAACATGTATACTTGGTTGAAAAGTTCTAGACCGTCAACGAAAAACTCCATGCAAGCCCCAAGGTTTCCGCCTCCTCCCCAGGAATCTTCGTGCAGAACAAGTTTCTTCTTGGGTATCCCCATTCCTTCTAGAACCCACTCTAACATATCCTCGAAATATTTTTCCTGTTCATACTCATTAGGAGATGTGAAAGCGTGTTGACCCACCATGACAAAACCCGTGTAGTGTCTTCCCGTGAAACCCACATTTTCTATATCGTTAAACCTTAGACAGAACTGTGGAACAACAAGAGGATTTGCCGGAGGTTTGACTTCTCCAGAAACAACGTAGGGCTGGAAGTCATA
Organism: Candidatus Nanohalarchaeota archaeon; assembly: GCA_022729255.1. Lineage (GTDB taxonomy): Archaea > Nanohalarchaeota > Nanosalinia > Nanosalinales > Nanoanaerosalinaceae > Nanoanaerosalina. Next base: position 3,811 of record JALDAG010000035.1, read on the forward strand.
GATAGATGCTCTTACAAACTCTGTATCATCTCTCCATCTTGCAGCCACAGGATACCTGTCTATAGGTGTATAACCTCTTTTCTCCATGAAGTCACTGAATTCATTCCATGCTGAAACAAAAGAAAACTTTTTATCGGTAGGTGAACTGTCTATAAAGGTATACCCGCTGTCGCAGGAGGGTTCTCCACACACTTCTCTTTTCTTATCAACCGTCCAGAAGAATTTACCACAGCTATCGCATTTATATCGCTTGTAACCGTGTTCTTTTAGTTTTTTGACTGCGAAAAACTTTTCAGGATTCTTTGAAGCTTCTTTACCTACCTTTTCCTTTAACTCGTCGAGAGTTGACATGGTGAAAGTTTCAATTACAATGTTTAAGTTTCCTTCCCTGATGTAGACAAACCCAAACAATTATTAGGTATAAAGCCCTTTTTTTTTACCATGACAGAAATTCAAGAGATAAAGGAAAGAAAAAAGAAATCAAAGATGACTTTAAGCGGTCTAGGCGTAGGCGGTGCTGGAGGAGCATATGCCGGAGGACCTGCTGGAGCCCTTACAGGCGGTATAATTGGAGGTATAATCGGTTTTATACTTGATAAACTGAGGCACAGAATGGATGAAGAAGTAAAAACATTAGATGACTGATACAATAAAAAAAGGTTTAAACAAGAAATAAGGGATCAAGGGGAGAGCTAGAACAACTCTCCAAGACCTGCTGCAGCTTCTTCTTCACTGTTGTCATCTTCTTCCTCTTCTTCTTCCTCTTCTTCTTCCTCTGCTGATCCAGTTTCTGCAGGCTGAGCTGGCGCTGCACCTGTTGCAACTGCCTTGTTCATTGCTTCCTCGATATCAACTCCTTCAAGAGCTGCTACTAGAGACTTGATTCTTGCTGAATCGAGTTCGATTCCTGCAGCTTCAAGGATTTTTTCGATGTTTTCTTCATTTATGTCCTTTCCTGCTGAGTGAAGCAAAAGCGCTGTGTGTACGTATTCCATATTTTTCACCTCCAAATATTAGTCCTCAGATTCCTCTGAGTTTTCTTCATCGTTTGAACCGCCTGACTCCAGATCTAACTCGGAGTTCAGACTTTCTGCCTGGCCATGAGCTTTGGCCAAGATATCCTCTATCACATCTTTTTCAAAGATGGACGCATTGACTGCGAGGTTCTTGGCTTTCCTTATACTCTCAACGAAGATGGTCTCTGCTGTTGTGTCATTGATGTATCCTGCATTGACTGCAAGGTTGAAAGCTCTTGCAGCAGCGGATTCAACTTTCTCCATGTACTCTTCTTCGTCTATAGCAAGTACTTCTTTCTCAAGGATTTCACCGTTTTCGTGGACCAGTTTTAGGTCAAGACCGACCTTCAGCGGTTTCATTCCCAGTTTGTTAAGCACTGAAGCCACATCAGAAGATATTTTATCTCCTTCTTTCACTGCTACAGAGCTTTTGGTAACTTTTATGCTACCCTCTTCCACGCTGGTCTTCGCACCAAGTTTCTGAAGTTCACCGATCATAGGACCTGGACCGATGCCAGTGTCTCCTTTTTCAATCACTATGTCATTCGGAGCTATCTCTCCGCCTGAAGCAGGAGCTGAAGACTTCTTATCTTGAATAGTCTTGTAGAGACTGAAAGGATTAGAATCCGAGAATATGAAAGCAGGTTGGATAGCCTTGTTTTCCATAAGCTTCTCGATGTTTTCCTTTTCGGCCTTCTTTAGAGCGATTTCCATGAGAGTCTTCCTTGCCATCCTCTTTTCTGCACTGTCACCTAGCTCCATATTGATCTGCTGAAGCTGCTTGGCTGGAAGCGAATGCATGTCAAGTATTCCAACCACGTTACTTTTTTCTATCTTCTCTTTCAACTCTTCTACAATCTTTTCTTTTTGTTCTCTGGTAAGACTCATTTCACATCAACTCCACTACAGGACCCATTGTGAGCTTACAGTAGACATCATCGATGTTGTGCTTGCCCATAGGTAGATTGTCTATAACGAAGTTTACAACAGTCTCTGCATTTTGAGCTAGGTTTTCATTTGGCATAGCCTCGTTACCTATCTTACATTTTACAGAGGGTTCCTCCTTTACCTTTACTGATATCGTCTGCTTTAGAGAAGTTATCTTGTCTGAAGCATCACTGCCAGGAGGTAAAGGTTTCGGCATCTTGTCCCTTGGTCCAAGAACAGGTCCAAGATTTTTACCTATATCAGGCATCAGAGGAGCCTCCGCAATGAAATGATCTATCTCATCTGCCAACTTTTTGGCTTCAGACATATCATCGTAGAGATCCTCAAGCTCGCTCTGAGATATCATCTTGTCAGCATTATCAGCTTTCAAAGTATCTCCTATCACAGCTATTTTTGTCTCTTCTGAAACAGTGTAAGGCATCGAAACCTGCTCTGAAAACCTGTTCTCAGGATTGTTGAGATCCACGTTCTTTAAGTTGATTATAAGGTCAACTGACTGGGTGAAGTTCCTTTCCTTAGCTTTCTCCTTGGCCATTATGATCTTGTCTTCAAATTCATTCATCAGTTATCACCGAGCTGTTCATCGTAATCTCCTTTGTCGATAAGTTTTTGTACTTCTCTTCCGTCTTTTCCATCTATTGTCACTCCCATAGATACACAGCTGCCTATAACTTCTTTTGCAGCAGCTTTAACATCTGATGAGAGAAGATCGCCTATCTTCATCTCTGCTACGTTTTTAACCTGTTCAATAGACATGTCAGCAACCTTGTTCTTGTTGGGCTCTCCCGAACCTTTTTCTATCCCAAGTTCCTCCCTTATTAGAGAAGCCATTGGAGGTATACCGACATCTATTTCGAATTCTCCTGTTTCCTCATCAACAATAACTTCGATGGGAACTTCCATTCCCTCGAACTTCGAAGTTTTCTCATTTATCTCGTTGACTACTTGACCGATATTCACGGGTAAAGGTCCTAACTGAGGTCCTAGAGGCGGACCTGCCGATGCATTTCCCGCGGATACCAGTGCTGAAATCTTTTTCTCACTCATAATATCTATTCCTCACTACTCCTTTTTCTCAACTGTTCAATATCTATGGTTACAGGGATAGGGACGGCCGCTTCCAGAAGCTTTATTGTGGCCTTCTGATTAGCCTCATCAATCCTCTCGACCTTTGCAGGTTCTCCCTTGTAGGGTCCGGCTATAACCTCGACCCTGTCATTTATCTCTATATTTATCTCCTGAGGCTCGTCCGAGATAAACTTCTCTATATCATCTATCTCAACCTCTTTTTTTATGAGACCTTTAGCATGCCTAACGTTTCTCACAAGCCTTTCTATATCAGATTGGTCGCCCTCAACAAAAAGATACCCTTTTAGATCTTGAGGGTACAGTATGGCCTGTATAGCATAATCTTCATTTTTTATGGCCGCTCTTAAAGACTTTATAGCGGTTTTTTCCCTACCTCTTGTTGTTCTCAATGTGTAAATTGGCATTTTGAAACCCTTTCTTAGTAGATTATGATGTTCCCTATCAAGTAAAGCAAAAATCCTACTAGACCGATTAGCAGTATACCTATGCCCGTAACTTTTGTGGACATCTTGAATTCTTCCATCGATGGTTTGTTCGTGATTTTCAGTACTCTGATGTACCTTTTCAGAGTTTTTCTTAGTTTTTTCATAGGTTCACCTCAATGATTTTTTTTGAGAGAAACAGCTCTAATATTAGACTGTCCTCTCCTGTTCCTTTGGAACAGTTCAACCGAGGCCGAATAACTTTTAGTACACCAACTCTTTTAAACTATTTGAAAAATATGAAAAATAGTTAAAGGAAAAGAAAGAGGAAATCAGACGAACTCGATTCCCAGTTCTTTCTCAATCTCTTTGGTGTATTCTTCCTTGTAAGTTTCCTCAGGACCGAATATCTGTGGACTTTCCACACCTGTAACTATTATCATCGATCTTAAGGATTCTCCAAGGTCTTCAAGTACCTGAGCTCCCCAGATAACTTTTGCTGAGTCATCTAATTTCTCTGATACTGTGTTAACAACTTCCTGTGCTTCTTTCAAGCTCAAGTCGCTTCCACCTGAAACATTGATCAGGGCTCCACTTCCTCCCTCGATATCGACATCGAGAAGCGGGTTGGAAAGAGCTTTATGAACAGCTTCTGTAGCCCTTGACTCGGTGTCTGATTGACCCATACCAATCATAGCGATTCCACCTTCTCCCATCACTGCTCTTATGTCTGCAAAATCAAGGTTAACAAGTCCTGGTTTTGTGACCAGTTCTGTTACACCTCTGACTGCATTCACAAGGATCTCGTCCGCGATCTTAAAAGCTGTGTTAAGGGAAACATCCGGAACGATTTCAAGAAGCTTGTCGTTAGGTATAACTATCAACGTGTCAACAACTGATTCAAGTTTTTCGAGTCCTTCTCTAGCATTTTTAGATCTCTGTTTTCCCTCCATCTTGAAAGGAAGCGTCACGATTCCGACGGTAAGTGCGTCCTCATTTTTAGCAACTTCGGCTATAACAGGAGCTGAACCGGTACCTGTTCCTCCTCCAAGTCCGCATGTGATGAATACCATATCAGAACCTTTTACAAGATCTTTAATTTTGCCTTTATCTTCTTTTGCGGACTGTTGTCCGACTGAAGGGTCAGCACCTGCTCCAAGACCGCTTGTAAGCTCTTTACCTATTAGAGCCTTGTGATCTGCAGCAGCATAAAGAAGATCTTGGGCGTCCGTGTTGACTGCCACGGTTTCAGCACCGGTGATACCCACTTGCATAAGTCTGGAAATCGTGTTATTTCCAGCACCTCCGGTACCTACAACTTTTATATCAGCTTTTCGTTCTTCTATTATTTTTCTAAGTTCTTCATCAACTGCATGTTCTTGGTTTTTCTCTGAAGGAAGTAAATCCCCCGCTTCCGATTTTTTAGATTCATCAATCATCTGTTCCATCATTATCTCCTAATTTGACACGTTTTTTTCGAATGAGGTGAAATCAGTTTTATGGTCTGTAAACACTTTTTATATAAATTTATTTAAAGGTATTCAGGCCAGAAACTCATTCACTATCTTCTTTTGATTCTTCTACTTTATCTGGGTCTGGAAAACTTATTTCGGCTTTTTCAACCTTTTCAAGTTTCTCAACTTCTTCTTCAAGCTTTTCAATCACTTTCTCATCTATTTCATTCTCAAAAACAATTTTTACGTTTTTACTGTCTAGTTCTATCTCGTATTCCCTACTGACGTGGAAATCAAGTACGGCCTCAACTTGTTCTTCAAGATCATCCACTTTTCTCAAAATCTCGACATCATACACAAGATCTCTTCCTGCAAGAGGATGGTTGAAATCTACCTTGACTCTTCCGTTGTTGACGGTCAGTATTTTTCCTCTTTTCCCATCGACTTCAACGGGCATGCCTCTTCTCGGAGTAACATCGTATTTTTTGAATTCTCTCTCCGAGATAGTCTTTATGTTACTGCTCTGCCTTGAACCGAAAGCTTCTCTCTTAGGTACTTCGATGGTTTTATCTTCACCGACTTTCATTTCTTTTACCCTGTTCTCTAAACCTTTTAGAAGGTAACCCTCTCCTAGAAGTATTTTTACAGGTCCAAGGTTCATGTTCTCGGTTTCAATGTTTTCTTTTTCAGCGGTTTCCTTGTCCGTCAGGTCGAATACTTCTCCACTGCTCTTGATTCTTCCCACGTAATTAATCTCAACTACTTCTCCGTCTTCCACTTTTACCACTTGAAAGTTTTTAACTCAAAAACCCTTTTATAATTGACTGTCGTCATTATTAAGTAATGGATTCCATAAGAAAAATCTTCAAGGAGACCGAGTGGAGAGAGGAGCTCGATCCCGAGATAAAGAGGAAACTTGAGAAACTCTTGAAACGAGTTAAATCCGAAGAAGAGGCTTACAAAAACTCGAAGTATGAGTCAACGGCACAGATATGGGTTGGTATGGCCGAACTTTTTTCAAGAATCGATAGATTAGATAGAAGACTTAAAAGGATAGAGAAGGCTCTTGGAAAGGTCAGAAAGGAGGAGAAACACCTCAAAGATGTTGATCTTGAGGAATCTCTCAAGAAGTACTGACTTCAATCCAGCACTATCGCAGGCCTTCCA